>NYZC01000375.1 GCA_002686995.1 Phycisphaeraceae bacterium
CGGCAAGCGCCTGCACGCACTTCGGGCCGCGAACGGCCCGGCTCGGCAGCGCGTACCCGATCGAAAAGGCTCGGCAAATCCGTGCCGAACAGGATTGAATCAGACCCCGTTTTCGCTCGCGCAGGTAAAGTCATTCTTCCAATGCAGGATGACACGCCGTTCGTCCACAACGTTTCGGAACCCGCGGTGCGGCGATATCACCGGCCGGGGGTCGGTGGGCACTACGCGCCCCGATTCGTCGACGTGGCGGCGACGCGCTCGGGATTACACTGGACGTGGCATGGATACGACGCGCGGACAACCCTCGATCACGTGTACGTGCAGTCGGCCGGTGAACCGCCATTTCAACTGACCGGGGAATCGGGCCGCTACGATCGCCCTGCCATCTCGGCGTCCGACACCGAGACAACCCACGTCGTCTGGGTGGCGGAAGGGCGCGATCTGGTTCATCGATCAGGGCATGGTGAAACCTGGAACGCGCCGTCGGCCATCGAGAGCGCGAACGGCTGGCTGCGCGAGCCGGCACTGGCATGCGACGTCAACGGCACGGTGGCCTGCGCCGTTGTTGCCACGCATCGACAGCGCGATGCACTGTGGATCCTGCGGTCGGATCACGGCGCCTGGCAGCGCGTGACCTCGATCGATCAGGACGGGCTGATCAGTCGCCCTTCGCTGATCTTCGATGGCGAAGGCTCGATCTGGGCGGCTTACGACCGGTACGTCGATCACCGCTATCGCGTCGAGGTCTGTCGCCTGGATTCCGGCGGCAGCGTCACGACGTCAGCTTTCGACGATCCGCAGCGCAACCGGCTTTCGGGGCGCCTCACCGTCGACGCCGCCGGCACGGTCTGGATGAGCTGCCTGAGCGAATCCCTGGTCGAGCGCGACGGCGTCGTGAACCGCGCGACCGCGGTGCGCGCGGCGCGTCTCGAGGATGGCGAACAGATCAACACGCCGGGTCCGGACGGCCCTGATGCCGCTCTGCTCCACCATGGCCTGCTGCCGATCAAGCGGTACTTCGGCTACGCCGGACTGCGTCGAAACCCGCGTCTGGTCGCGACCGACGATGGCGCCATGCACCTCTGCTGGGAGGCCCAGCGCGATGAGCGGGAAACCTGGGACAACGTGTGGAACGGCCGGTTGCTCGCGAGCAACCTCAAGGACGGACGCTGGAGCCAGCCGCGCCTCTGGCACGACGGCGGGTGCTGCTTCGCCGTCGATCACCGGTTCGTGCATCCATCCGACAGGGTCACTCTTCTCGTCAAGGCAGCGCACCGCGAAGACGGCGCCGACTTCCGACCGCTGCGCGTCATTCCGACGTCGGTCGCGCCCGCCGACCTGCCGCCGCAATCGTCATGGAAAGGCTGGATACCCACTGGGCCGATCCATCGGCCGACGCGACCCACGGTGCGTGACAACGGACGGGATCTGAAGCTCTACTTCGGCGACCTGCACAGCCACTGCGTCTTCTCGCCTGACGCGGAAGGCCATCCCGACGAGCTCTACCACTTCGCCCGCGACATCGCGCGAATCGACTTCGCCGGAATTACGGACAACGACTTCTACCCCGACAAGGCGCTGCTGGCCGGCGAATCGCTGCACCAGCGCCGGCTCGTGGAGCGTCTTGACGATCCCGGTCGGTTCCTGCCCTTCTGCGGTTACGAGTGGACGTTTCATCGTGACGACGACGATCAGAGCTACAACCACCGCTCGATCATCTTCCTCGGGGACGAGCATCGGATCGTCCGCCGGATCGAGGCCGGCGGCGCAACCGAGCAGGCTTTCCGGCGGAGTGTCCGTGACGCGCAAATCCTCGCCCAAGCCCATCACGCCCAGTGGGCACTGCTCGGCCTTGCGGGCGAGAACAACGTCGAGGTCACCAGCGGATGGGCGGTGAACATCGAGCGTTCGACGACCGTTCACGACGCCCTGTCTTCGGGACACCGGTTCGGGTTCATCGCAGGCGGCGACAGTCACCGGGCGGTGCCCGGGCTGAGCGGCGCCCTGGTGGCCGTCTGGGCGACCGAGCTGACGCGCGCCGCGATCACGGAGGCGCTGCAGCGACGGCGCTGCTACGCGACGACGGGCGGGCGCGTGCTCATCGATTTTCGTCTCAACGGAACGATGATGGGCGGCGTGCTCTCACACCCCGCCGATCGTCGCCTGGCGGTCCGGGTCGAAGCGGAACGCGAACTCGAGCGCGTCAACGTCGTTCGAAACGGCGCCGCCGTGCACGAGTTCGATACCAGCGGTCCGATGCTGGAGGATGAATGGATCGACGACGACCCGCCGCCGGGCGCCTGCTGGTACTACATTCGCGTCGAAGACGAGACGCCGTATCGCGAACATCCGCACAACATCTGCCAGGCCGCGGGCCCTCTGGCGTGGTCGAGCCCGATATGGGTGGAGGCGTAACGCGCGTGAGCCAGGGTGGAGGGGAACCACGGATGGACACGGATAGACACGGATGGCCGAACGTCGGACGATCGGAAGATCGTCGTCACATGCGCCCGCCCGCCCCTTTGCATGGGATGAACCCGAGGAAGCCCCCCATTGCAAGAGGGGGGTTGGGCGGGTATCCCATTGACGGTGCTGGTGACCGCTGGGATGGGGGCATCAGGCCGCACGGTGTCCATCCGTGGTTCCCTCCCACGCGTCGAGACGGTGAATGACACAAACCACCGACTATCACGCCCGCTTCCGCTCTTGCGGCGACAACGTCACCATCGCCGACGACGTCTACATCGAGCAGCCGGAGAAGATGGAAGTCGGTGACAACGTCACCTTCATGCGCGGCTTCCACATGATCGGCGCGCCGCAGGTATGCCGTATCGGCTCCGATGTCGCGTTCTATCCCAACTGCTTCATCCAGGGATCGCCGGGACGGTTCATCATCGCCGACCACGTCGAACTCTTCCCCAACACCTATATCTCGCTCGGCGAAGGAGCGAGCGGCTTCGTCGAGATCGGCCACCACAGTCACTTCGCGCCGAACTGCGTCCTGTACGGATGGGGCGGCCTCGAGATCGGCCCCTACTGCAACATCGCCGCCCACGTGGTCTTCGCGACGGTCGGACACCACGACGAGATCACCGATCGCCCGATGGCGCTGACCGGTGAGAAGTCCGGCCCGATCACGCTGGAAGAGGACGTCTGGATCGCCGCGAACGCGACGGTGACTGCGAACACGCGCATTCGTCGCGGCTGCGTCATCGGCGCGAACGCAGTCGTGACGCGCGACACCGACCCGATGGGCGTCTACGTCGGCGTGCCCGCACGGCGACTGCGCGACCGAGGCTAGAGATTCCGTGACGGGATTATTGTTTATTGATTATCGAATCCTCCAATTCCTCCCCCCAACCGAACGCGATTCGAAGGCCGAAGCTAGACTTGGCCCTCCGATGTCGGACCGGCGCCCGTTCATTGCTCTTCTCCTCTCCACCGCGCTCGCCTGATCGCCCCCGCATCACTCGCCGGCGGCACCGCGCCACCGGCCGAGCCCGTTGAGATTCTGCTCTGGGACGTGCCGCCCGTGTGGGCCGTGCAGGAGCGGCAGGTGCACGAGCATTTCCTGCGCACGCACCCGCACATCAGGGTGAAGGAGCGACGGGCGATGACGATGGAGGGACCGGCCCGCGAATCGGGGTTCATGATGGCGATGGCGAGCAACACCGCGCCCGACGTCATCAGCATCAACTTCCGGTCGTTCAACCTCTACGTCGAGCAGGGCTTTCTCCATCCGCTGACCGAGTTCGTCGAGCGGCCGGAGGAGCCGGAGTGGGTCAACGAATCGCTGACGCCGCTGGCTCGCTCGGTGCTGACGCGCGACGGGCATCTCTACGCCGTGCCCGAGAACTACTACACGATGGGGCTGTACTTCCGCCGCGACCTGTTCGCCGCCGCGGGGCTCGACCCGAAGCGCGGGCCGCGCACGTGGGATGAGCTGTACGACTTCGCGCAACGGCTGACCCGTCCGAACCGGGACCAGATGGGCCTGGGCATCCTGACCGGGTACATGGCCGGCTGGTCATGGCGCACGTTCGTCTGGCAGGCGGGCGGGGAGATGGCCGTCCGTTTCAAAGTCTGCCCGTCGGACGGACGGTTGATCGCCCCGACGCCCGAGACGATGCACTCGGACAGTCCCCGCTACCCGGATCCACACCGGTGTGCTCAGGCTCTCGACCTACCATCACTTCAACGACGAGTTCGCCGTCGGCAGGGTCGCGATGATGCTGTCGACCGGCGCGGGGGAACTGCCGGCCTCGCGCGCCGTCCTGGATATCTGGTTCTCGCTGCCGTAAAGCTGCGCCCAGCTCATGTCGCGGAAGTTGACGAAGCCCATGTCCTCCGAGGCGATCCATCCGGCGCCGTCGAGCGACGTGATCTGCGCGCGACCGAAGGCCGTCCCGGTAAACGCGAGCATCAATATGAAGAACCATCGTCGAAATCCCATGTTCGTCTCTCCGGACCCAGCGCGGGTTGGAAACCTGTCCTACGGGCTTTCGCCGCACGCGTCGATCACATCTGCCGCGGCGGCACTGTATCCGTACTTCTGCTCCACTTCGCGTATCGCGATCTCCGTGGCCCAGCGGCGTTCCAGCGTGTCGGGAAACTCCACGCCCTCGGTCGCGTCGCGCACGATGATCGTGCTGCAGCCCCGCTCGGACATCGACGGGTCCGATCTCCGAGCGGCTCGGCGACCTGGCCCCCGCGCATGGCTGCTGGATTGCCGCCGGCACCTTCGAGAACGACGGCGGCGTCTTTCGCAACACCTGCTACGTCCTCGACGACAAGGGGGCGCTGCGCGGCCGCTACCACAAGATGTTTCCCACGCTGGGTGAGCTGGAGGCGGGCCTGCTGCCGGGCGATCAGGCGCTTTTGCTCGACACGCCCTGGGGACGCATCGGCGCCGCGATCTGCTTCGACATGAACGTCGACGAGGCCATGAGCGCCCCGGCCGCGCAGAATGCGAGGCTCGTGCTGTTCCCTTCCTTCTACCATGCCGGTCGTCAGAACGCGGTCCGCTGCATGCGCCACGACTACTACCTCGCCTCCGCCCTTGTCTCGGGCGCGACGGGCAAAGCCGGCTTCGTCGTCACCCCCTGGGCCGCATCGTCGACGCCGCGACGGCCGAAGCGCAAGGAGGGAGCCGCGCGCTGACGATTCGACCAGCGCGATTCCCACCTCCATCCGTGTCCATCCGTGTCCATCCGTGTCCATCCGTGTTCATCCGTGGTTCTCACCCAATGCGCACGAAGCCCTTCACGACTGCTCCCGCGGCCTGCTGCTCGAGCGCGGTCGGAAGCTGATCAAGGCCGTCCCAGACGTGCGTGCGGAAGAGGGTCGCGTCGATGGCTCCGGACATGAGCAGGCTGCAGACGCGGGCGTAGGATCGGTGCTCCTCGGGACAGACGAGTCGTACTGCGAAGTCGCCGGGCGCGCCCTTCATGGCCAGTGTGTACCTGTACCCGACGGGAGCGCCGTAGATCGCGGCGGTGCCGCCCGGCGCGAGGCAGCGCAGGCCGGTAACGAAGACTTCGTCCACGCCCGTCGCCTCGGCGAACCACGCCGCGCCGACGCCGTGGGTCAGCGCGCGTACGGCCTCGGGGACGTCCTGCTCGCGACTGTTGATCGTCTCGTCGGCGCCCAGCTGCCGCATGAGCTCGAGCCGGTCGTCGCGGCGCCCCATGGCGATGATCGGCGTGGCGCCCGCGAGCCGCGCGAAGACGCACATCGCGCAACCGGCCAGGCCCGTGCCTCCGATGACCATCGACTGCGCGCCCAGCGCGCCGAGTTTCCAGGTCCAGCTCGCGATCTCGGACAGGCTGATCGCCAGCGCCGCGTCCAGCGGGTCGAGACCTTCCGGCGCGATGATCTGGCGCGAGCCGACCCAGTCGTCACGAAGATCCTCGCGGCCCGAAGCGACCAGCGCGGTCACATCGCGGACGAGCCCGTATTCCGCGAAGCCGCCCCAGGCGCTGTAGACATCGTCCCGCTGCTCGCCGGGAAAAATCGAAGCCGCGCGCGTCACGCGGTCGCCCGGCTTGAAGCTCGTGACCCGCTCTCCCACCTCGACGACCGTCCCGACCGACTCGTGACCGAGCACCGCCGGGTACTGATCCTTCGGGTGGTGCGCCTGGGTCCCCTCGACGATGTGGCGATCGGTCGTGCCGCACAGGCCGCACGTTTCGATGCGCACCAGGGCCTCGAAAGCGCCGGGCCGCGGCTTCGCGATACGGCGCACCTCGACGTGTCCCGGCTCCGGGATGACCACCGCATCCATCGTGTCTGATTTCGAGTCGTTCGTTGTCAAGATCGTGCGCCTTTTGCTTGCCCTTGTCCGGATACCGCGGAGGATAATAAGGAATCGTCAAGGCGTCTTCGAACGCCGATCCCCGTGGAGTCACCGTCATGCTCGAACGCCGCCGCACCCTCTACACCGCCGGTTCCCTGCTCGTCGCGGTCCTGCTCACCGTCGCGATCAGCGCCGCGCCCGCGGTGCCGCGCCCGCCGGCGCGGCTGCCCGATCCGGTCCGGAGTCTCAAGGGGATCAACGCCGTCCGGGTCGAGGTCTCGCCGCTTCCGCGCGAGATCGAAAGCCGCGTGCGCCGCGCCGAGTTCGTGGCCGAATGCAGGAAGAAGCTGGAGGTCGAAGGATTCCAGATCGTGGATGACGACGACAACGACGCGCCCACGCTCCGTATCAACGTCTATACCGCTTCCCATGAGCGCGATCCCGGGATCATCGGCTATTGCTTCGTCCTCGAGGTGTACCAGACCGTCGGCATCGATCGACTCGAAGCGACGAAGCTGTCGCTGCCGACCTTTATCAACGTCTCGTTCGAACTGTCGGACCGGGACACGCTGGATTTGAGACAGAGCCTAAGACCTTGGACTCTTGGGCTCTCGCCACGGTGTCGAGTAGCTGCACCGGACGAATCTAACCCGCGTCGATCAGTCCCCTCACGTACGCAACGTCCTGCCTGAGCAGGCGCTCGACGCTCGACTCGTCCGAGTACTCCGCCGAGAGACAGATGGGGACGTCGATGCCGCGCCGGTGCAACGCCCCGATCACCCTCGGCCAGTCGGCGAGGCCCTGCGCGCCGGTGGTCCAGTAAGACGCCCACGTGACGTGCTCGGCCTCCGGCCCGCTCGTCCGACGCCAGAACGCGTTCTTGAGGTTCACCATGCACAGGTGTGACGCCACGACGTCGAGGGCAAGCTCGGGATCCTCGCCCTGCAGCGCGTTGTGGGCGGCATCCCACACCGCGCCGACATGCTTCGGATCGTACTTCCCGACCGCATGGTGCAGGTGCATCGCGTGGGTGATGCAGCGATCGCAGTGGTTCTGCACTCCGATTTTCACGCCATGCCGATCGAGCTGCGGCACGAACGCGTCCCACCGTCGCTGCACGTCCGCGACCGCCGTGAGGTAGTCCTGCTCCGCCGGAATGCCGACGCAGATCCGGATGATCGGCACGCCGGCGTCGCCGCACGCGGCGATGACGGCTTCGTCGACCTCGCTGGCGACGCTGACGATCGATACGCCGCTCTCCGCGAGGACGCGCGCGGCTCCCGGCAGCCCCTCGCAGATGCGGTCAGGCTCGACGGGGTAGCCCGGTCGGACGGGAAGCTCGATCGCATCGAGCCCCAGGTCGCGCACGAACGGACCGAGCTCGGCAAGCGGCATCTTCCAGGGCTTGGTGAATACGGCGACGTTCATGAGCGTGCTCGTTTCATGACGCGGCATGGCCGCGAGTTCAAGCGTCGGAAAGTCGGAAAACCACGGCGTGGGCTATGGCAGCGAACGCGACAAGCTTTCGGTCACCGCCCGCGCGCAGGCCTCCTGCCCCGCGTCCGAAAGGTGAAGCTGGTCTTCGCTGAGCAGCGCGTCCGGATCGCTGCGGACCAACGCATGCAGATCGTTGATCGGGATCTCCCGCTGCTCCATCAGGACGCGCGCGGCGTCGTTGTACCGATCGATCTCCTCGTTGCGCCATGACCACTGGTCGTCGCTGAACGGCCGATCAGGATGGACGGACGTGATCGTCGCCCAGACTACGTTCGAGGTCAGCTCCGTAAGCCGGTCGAGGATCAACCGAAGGTTTCCGACGTACATGTCGACGGGAATCTGCACCGGGCATCGGCCGGGGTTGTGCCCGCAGTCGTGGAGACCGTTATTCCAGTGGACGATGTCCGGCGTCCCGAGATCGGCGAGCCACCGGTCCAGCGATGACAACGTATACAGGCTGTACTGGCAGTTGTCCGACGGGCCGACGACATCGGCGCGCCCGTCGAGCAGGCGCGCCACGCGCGGCTGGTAGCTCAAGCGGATGGAGTCGCCCAGCAGCAGGATTTTGAGGCGCCGGGGCATCCGGAAATCGTACCGGAGGACGAGATCGGCTTCCGATACGTGACCGCTCAGGCTACGGACCTGCTTCGATTCCCGTCACGCGCGGCATCAGGGCGGAGAGGTCGGCCTTGCTTGCGACAAGCAGAAAACGCCCCCGACCCGGCAGCAGATCCAGGCTGTAGCTGCCCTTCCCACCCTCCTTCGCGCGCCGTAGCGCCCTGCCGGTATGCAGGTCGAATGGCGCGCCGAGATCGACGGGCACCTCAATCCGGAAAGTGCGCGGATCAGGGTCCGGCCGAAAATCGATAGCGCGCCCGCGCTCGTCAAATCGGTATCGATCATCGGCGGCAAGAAAGGTCGAGTTCCCGTCGTTCCAGGCCCCGATGTGCGTGTTGACCACGACGGCCAGCCACTGGCCGGTGTCAAGCTCGTGCATGCGGTGCATGAGGCCGGGCGCCCCGATCAAGGACGTTGTGTCCTTGCGCATGTTCAGGATCAGGTTCTCGAACCGGCGGATCTCGCGGAAGCTTGCCGCGTACTCCGCCAGCTCGGGCCCGTCGCCCGCGAGATCGATGCCCCCTGCGTTGAAATGCTTCACTTTCGCCGGTCCGTCCTTCTCGACGAGGTCTGGCGGATACGACGGAACGAGCGACCAGTGCAGCATCGACTTCGCCCCTTCCATGAATCCGATCCACACCATCGCCCGGGTGGCGTTCGGCGGAGGACGATGAAGCATCCAGACGGCATGGCGCCCGGTCTCGGGGTCGATGAACCAGCTCTGGTTGCCGTCCTTCGCCCAGCGCCGGATCCGCTCGAGAAGATCCGGCTTCTTCTCCGCGTATCGCTCGATCAGTTCCGGCTCGGTGTAGAACCTGCAGTACGCGTTGGACGTGAAGGTGAGCTGGTACAGGGATCCGCGCACGGCCGCGGCCTCCCAGAAGTTGTGGCAACGCTTGCGGTACCAGGTGAATCCGTACGCCGGCGTCGCGGTGTAGCCCTGCGCCCATGCCGTCCAGTGAAACGGGTACGGATCGCCACCCATCAGGTGCGGGTAGGGCTCGGGCGTGAGGGCCGCGGCGTTCGTCTTGGCGTGCGTCAGCTGAATCCGCGCGTCGGGCACCTCGCGCAGAATCCCCTCGTAGTAGACCTTGAGCTTCGGCAGCAGGGACGCGAGCGGCTCTTCGCGAACGCTGATGGCAAGCACCGCTTCGTGCTTTCCGTACCTTCGTTGAAAAGAGACGGCCTTGCGCACGAATGCGTCGACGTCGCTGCCGTTGCGCAGGTAGGCGAAGTCGAGCTGACACACCAGGCGGATGTCGCGCGCAGCGCACTGCGCAAGCCAGAAGTCGAATCGACCGTCGTCAAGCTCGCCCTGTCGGACGGCGAGGTACAGGCAGTTGAATCCATGTCGCTGGACCAGATCCAGCAGTCTGACCACGCTCTGCTCATACTTCATTCCTCCGCGCCGCTCGACCCGATCGTGCATGTACCCGTACGCGTGGAATCCAGCGTAAAGCCGCTCTGCGCTGAAACGAGGCTCGGCCGCGCGCACCTGACCTGTGCACATCCCGATGAGCAGAACGACGACCAGGAAGGCTCGGATCACGAAGCCATCGTATCGGACGACGACACGTTCGTGGCGCCCTGTCGAATCCGACATTTCGACTTTCCGACCTTCGACTCTTCCGACTACAATCCCCTCCCATGCAGCCGATCATCATCGGAGCCGGACGCGGCCAGCGCCTCGGTCCACATACTGAAGAGCAGCCCAAGTGCTACGTGCGCGTCGGCGATCGCAGCATCCTGAGCTGGACGCTCGACGCATTCGCCGGCGCGGATCTCAAGACGCCGGTCTTCATCGGCGGTTACCAGATCGATCGAATTCGCGGCGACCATCCGCAGCTCACCTACTGCCACAACCGCGACTGGCCGAACAACAATATCCTGGCCTCGCTCATGCATGCCGAAGCGCACATGAACGACGGCTTCGTGTGCGCCTACTCGGACATCCTGTTCCGCGACACCGTCGTCCGCGATGCGATCGAGCATCGCGGCGACATCGTGCTCTGCGTGGACACGCGGTGGCGCGACCGTTACGTCCATCGCAGCGAGCACCCGGAGGACGATGCGGAAAAGGTGCTCGTGGACGGCGACCGCGTCGTGCGGATCAGTCGTGAGATCGCACCAGCGGACGCTGACGGCGAGTACATCGGCGTGGCCTGCTTCACTCCCGACGGGGCACATCGCTTCATCGAGCATTACCATCGCGTGGCGAGCTCGTACGCCGGCCGACCCTGGCGCAACGCGAACACCTTCGAGAAGGCCTATTTGATCCTCCTTTTCCAGGAGATGATCGAGCACGGCATCGACATTCGAATGGCGCCGACGCACGGCGACTACATGGAGATCGACACCGAGGAGGACCTGCGCCTCGCGAACGAGATGTGGATTCAGGATTTCGACCGATGACGAAACACACCCTCTTTCCGACGAGCGTCGTGGGATCGATGCCGCGGCCGGCGTACCTGCTTGACGCGATGCGGGCCGATCCGCCGTTGCCCGAGGCCGAATACGAACGGGTCATGGACGCGGCAATCCGTCACGTCGTGGCCATGCAGGAGCGCGCGGGGCTCGACGTCATCACAGACGGCGAATACCGGCGCGCCAGCTATATCGGCGTGATCGCGGAACTGGCGCACGGTTTCGAGCTGGGCGCGAACCCGGCCGACGGGCGCCCCTGGACGATCGTCGTCGACCGGCTCGCGCCGAAGCAGCCGGGCTTCATCGCCGACGAGGTGCGCCGCATCAGGACGATCACCGACCGGCCGATCAAGGCGACGCTGCCCGCTCCGGCGCTGCTGGGCGAGCGCATGTGGGACGCCGATCGCTCGAGCGGCGCCTATCCGACACGCGAGGCGTTCGTCCGCGACTGCGTGCCGATCCTGCGGCGCGAGGTCGAGCTGCTGCGCGACGAGGACGCCGCGATCGTGCAGATCGACGATCCGCACCTATGCCTGTTCGTGGACTCGGAAGTGCGCGCCGGATACGACGATCCGGTCGCGGCGTCCGACTTCAGCGTCGAGATGGTCAACGAGGTCGTCGACGGCATCACCGGCGTGAAGCTCGCCGTGCACCTTTGCCGGCGCGCCGGCGCGCGGGCGCGCGGCGAGGCGGCGTTCGCGGGCGGATACGACCCGATCATCGACCAGCTCAACCGCCTCAAGGTGCATCACCTGACCATGGAGTTCACTGCGCCGGGCGCCGGCGACATGGCGGTGTTTCGCCGGCTGCGCGAGGATTTCGAGATCGGCCTCGGTTGCGTCGGCACCCAACCCGGTGAAGTGGATTCGACCGAAACCATCCTCGAGCGTGTCGAGCAGGCCCTGCGCCACCTTTCGACCGACCGCCTGACGCTGAACCCCGATTGCGGGTTCGCTCCGGGGTCCGCAGCGCAGGTGAGCATCGACGAGGTCTACCTCAAGCTGTGCAACCAGGTGGAGGCGGCGCGACGCTTGCGCGAGACGCATGGGTAGATACACACTGATCGGCGCTGAAGTCGCTCCCGGTCCCCTCAGTTACATCGGATCGTCGAGGACGATCACCCCCCATCCAGCTTGAAGAACGTCCCGGCGATGTATCGCACCACCTGCGGCTCGGGAACGGGCTTGCCGGTGTCGTTGCTGTTGAACCAGTACGCACAGAACAGCCGGCCATCAGGCAACTCGGTGACGACCGGATAGCCCAGGTCCCAGCAGTACGCGTCGCCGCGCACCACGAACTCCTCGCTCCACGTCTTGCCAAGGTCGTCGCTGACGACACCGATGATGCCGCGATGACCGCGTACCGGCCGGCGCCGCGCGTAGAGGACGACGATCCGTCCCTCGCGGGTCACGATGGCGATCGGTGATCGCTGGCGCACGGAACGGTCGTCGCGCGGCGCCCGGTCAGGCGGCGGTCCGGACACTGGACCGCCGAAGGATCCCGGGCTGGTCACGAAACAAACGTCCGACCACGTCATGCCGTCGTCGCACGAGAACGCGACGCAAGGCATCTCGGGCGGCGACTGGTGCATGCAGCACATAAGGCGGCCGTCTGGCAGCCGGTGCAGTCCCATGTATGTGTAGCCGAGTAGGACATCGCCCTTACCGGGCTCGCAGTGCCGCGTGCGCACGATGTCGCTCATGTACTCCCACGTCGCGCCGTTGTCATAGCTGGCATAGAAGCAGCCGATGTTGCGCCGGTAGACGCCGCCGGCGATGCCAAGCACGCCGTTGTCGAAGCGCACGTGACCCATGTTGACCGCGAGCAGCCCTGCTTCCTTGCCTGCCCACGCAGGACCGTCGATCAGGGACGCGTGATCCTCCCAGGTGCGTCCGCGATCACGGCTGCGCAGCGCGAAGCTGACGTGATGCTTGCGGCGGCCGAAGTCGAAGTTGAACGCCGGCCCGAGCGACTCGAACGAGTAGTCACCGATCGGATGCTTGAGGTACTCGCCATGGCAGAAGTGAATGATCGCGTTCGGATCGGCCATGTCGATCTGCGCCCGCTGCTCCACGGGCGTCGGGCGCAGCCAGTCATGGATCTCCTCCAGCGAACGATCGTTGTGCCAGATCCATTGGCGATCGTCGTCCGGCCAGGTCCGACCTCCGTCGAACGACCGGCTCAGCATGACCCCGGACTGGTCGCCCCACCGCTCATGGCGTCCACGAAACGTGCGGGCGCCGCCGACGTGCCGGGTCAGCCCTTCCGGCAACTCGGCCCTGTAGTCCATCGGGTAGGCGAGGTACGCCACGGCGATCTCGCCGTCACGAAAGTTCCAGATGCCGCCGCGGTTCGTGGCGCAGAGGTAAAGGTTCTCGTCGTAGTGCACACGGATGTGCTCGACGTCGTGCAGCCTGACCGGCCGAGCGCCGACCGTCCTTCTGGATTTGCTCACGAGTTGGCTCCATCGGTCTCGAAGCGGAATTCAAGTCTACTGGTATGATGAACGTCAGACCTCCAGCTGCATCGAGACCGAACCTGGCCCGATCAAGCCACCAGCACGACGACACCTGGGAATTGCTTTCCCGCGCTGCCTTCGATCCGAAGCAGGTCGGACATTACCTCGACCCGGACTACGCGCCGATGTGGGCGCGCTACGACCCGGAATTGGGATACGTGCTGCGCGACCTCGTCATCAGGGACGGCCTTGACGATTGCTACACGATTTCCCGCTACGAGGACTCGGGTCAGCGTCGCACGATCAACTTTCGCGAGATTCCGTGCCGCGTTCACACCTACGGCGACAGCTTTACGCAGTGTCACCAAGTGAGCGACGGAGAGACCTGGCAGGAATACCTCGCCGGGCATCTCGGTGAACCGATCCGCAACTTCGGCATCGGCGGATACGGCGTCTACCAGGCCTATCGCCGTGCACGCCGGATCGAGGCGGGCGACCTGGGCGCCGAGTACATCGCGCTCAACATCTTCGATGACGATCACGTGCGCAGCATCGACGCCTGCCGTCGCCTCCGTCTGCGGTTGACGGATGGAGACCTGCCCGAAGCGGCCATGTTTCACGCGACGCCGTGGACACACGTGCGCTATGACCATGACCTGGGACGGTTCGTCGAACGGCCGAGCCCTTGCCCGACGCCCGAGGCGCTGCGCGAGCTTTGCGACCCCGAGCGTTTTCACGAGGCCTTCAGGGACGACGAGGTGATCCGGCTCAGCCTGCTGCAACTGGGGCGCCGCGTCGCGCACCTTGACGACCTCCAGGCGCTTGCGGATGCCCTCGACGTCGATGCTGATCTGTCCGACGTCGACCGCGCGGCGAACGATGCCGGCGCGCTGCACATGGCGTATGCCCTGCGATCCACCGAGTTCGTCCTCGACCTGGTCCGCGACTGGATCACGGCCGAGGGAAAGAAGCTGATCGTTCTGCTGAGCTACGGATACGGTAAAGTCCGCGCGGCGCTGAACGGCGAGCCGCGATTCGACCAGTCACTGATCGACTACCTCGATCGCAACGAGGTCCCCTACGTCGACGCGCTGCAGAGCCATGTGGATGATTACCGATCATTCCGCGTCTCCCCCCAGGAGTACATCGATCGCTTCTACGTGGGGCACTACAACCCGATGGGCAATCACTTTTTCGCGTTCGCGGTCAAGGATGCGATCGTCGATTGGCTGGATCCGAAGCCGGTGACCTACAGGCCGGGCGGCGCCGTGATGACTGAAGTCGCGGCGCGGGGCGGGCGGGCGGGGGGAAATTAGTCTTCAATCACTTCGGGCCTAGTAGCGCCCCCACCGAACAGGAAGCGGGTCGACCGTGAACGCCATTCGGTCGCATAGCTTCTTCAACAGTTCCATCCTGACGGAGGCATGCTCGGGCGCATCCCAGAGGTTATGCGTTTCCGTCGGATCCGCTTCCAGGTCATACAGCTCGCCGGTGTCGAAACCGTGCGCGACCACGATCTTGTGACGGTGGGTGCGAAGCATGGTCGCGAAAGGGGACGGTTCGATCTCGACCGGCTGACCATTCTGGTATTCGCAGTACACGGACTCGTGATGCTCGTCGAGATCCGCGTCGGGCTCCGAGAGCAGCGACCACAACGATTTCGCCTGCATTCCCTCGTATCGAGGCAGACCGGCGGCATCGAGCAGCATCGGCGCGATATCCATCAGCTCGACCATCGCCCGGCTGCGTCGTCCGGACGGGAAACGGCCCGGCCATGAGATGATCAGAGGCACCTTCACCGCCGCGTCGTAGAAATACGGTCCCTTCAGGTAGATGCCGTGGTCGCCGAGCATCTCGCCGTGGTCGGACATGAAGATGACGATCGTGTCGTCGCGCTGACCGGTTTCGTCCAGGGCGCGCAGCATCCGCCCGACCTGCTCGTCGATGAGATCGCACATGGCCCAGCAGGCAGCCTTGACGAGTCGGTGATCGTCGTCGCTCATGGCCTCGAACTCGTGCGGTCCGCAATAGTGATAGCGATCGCGCAGCTCGCGCCGCTGGAAGACCGGCTTGTGATCTGATTCGTCCTCGCGATACACGGGCAGCGGGATCTCGCGAAGACGGTCGAGGTAGCGCTCGAGATGCTCCGGCGGCGGATCGAACGGGAAATGCGGATCGAAGATGTTGACGGAGAACAGCCACGGCTGTGCGGAGCCCGCCTGACGCGTCATGAACTCGATGGCCTTTGCCGCGCACCATGTCGTCTGGTGATGCTCCGCGGGCATGCCTCGAAGCACGTGCCTGGAGTCCGGCAGCTCCGGCGTCTCGTATCGCTGACCACGCTGCTGCAACCATTGCCCGTACTCGTTGCCCGGCCAGTCGGGATTCGGATGGTGCGACCAGTGAAACTCGCCGTAACCGTCGTCGATCCGCCGCTCCACGTCGGTGTTGCGCAACGGATCGCAGGTCGACAGGTGAAGCTTCCCCGAGAGCCCGCAGTGGTACCCACCGTTCGCAAGAAGGCGGGTGACGAGCACCTCGTCTTCGGGAATGCTCTGGCCGTTCTGCCGGGTGCGCGTGGTGCGCGGATACCGACCGGTGAGAAAGCTGGCGCGGCTGGGTGTACAGATCGGGCTCTGACAGTACGCGGTCTCGAACAGAACGCCTTCCGTGGCGAGACGGTCGACGTTAGGCGTTCGGACGAACGGATTACCGTAGCAGCCGAGCGTGTCGAACCGCTGCTGGTCCGTGCAGATCCAGAGGATGTTGGGCTGGTTCGGCATGTCGAGCCCGACTCCGCGAGCGATCCGCAAGGATATCCACAAAACGTTCCCGGTCCCGTTTGCAGATCAAGGACGAGAACGAGAACGGCGCGGGCACGGGTTATCTGCGACACGCGCTCAACCGGTAGAGTCCCGCCCCGTGCGGACGGATCTCACGTGTAAATCGACCTTCGCAGACCCCGATATCCCGCCGTTGCCACACGTCGCGCGCCGCGACGCGACCGTCGAGGCCGATATCCGTGGGACGCACCGAGACGTCACGCGGCGTGTCGCCCAGGTTGAACAGCGCAAGGAATCGTGCGTCCGCATCGGGGGCTCTCGACCACCAGGCGGCTTCGTCGCTCGTCCGGAAGAGCTCTCTCGGATCCTCGCCGCGCTGGTTGGCCGCCAGCGCCTCGCCGTTGCAGAGCAGGTCGAGGTCGCTCGTGCGCATCTGTCGCAGATCGCCGCCGATCATCAGCGGCGAGCGGAAGATGTACCAGAGCGAAAGCATCGTGAGCAGTTCGTCGTCGCTGAACCGGCTGTAGCGCGGCGGGCCGTTCGACGCGTTCAGCGACAGCTTCCCGATCGTGAGCATGTCGACGTCCAGCCAGCTGTCGGGGCCGCCGTAACCCTGCCAGCGCTCGCAGTACTCGAACTGCTCCCGGAGCAGGCGCCACTCGTCCCAGAAGTCGTCCGAGATGCGCCACAGGTGGCTGTGGGCCTTCACGTGCTCCGCCTTCTCGATCAGGCGCGGCACCCCGGCCGACAGGCTCAGCACCATCGGCCGGCCGCAGCGCGCGACCGCGGCGTGCACTGCCTCGATCTCCGCATCGAGGTAGGGATCCATCCGGACCATGTCGTCGACCTTGACGTAGTCGACGCCCCAGCTCGCGTACAGGCGGAACACCGAGTCGTAGTACGCCTGGGCGCCTCGCTTCGACATATTCACACCCACGTTGTGGTCGAGCCACCGGCATGCCGTCGCGGGATCGGCGATCCGGTCCGCCGTCGTCGCGGTGCCTTCGACAGGCAGACGGCGGTGCACCGCTTCCTTCGATATGCCGCGCATAACATGGATGCCGAACTTCAGCCCCCTGCCGTGGACGTAATCGGCCAGTTCGGTGAATCCCCTGCCGCCTGCGGCCGACGGAAACCGGTCCGGCGCCGGAACGCAGCGGCCGAACTCGTCCATGCACAATGGCGGGATGAACCCGTCGCGCTGACTCGGGCACTGCTGACTGCCGACGTGCGGGTAGTACCAGCAGTAATCCACGACGACGTACTCGTAGCCGAGGGGCGCGAGGTGCGCCGCCATGACGTCGGCATTCTGCCGCACCTGCTCCTCGGTCACGGCGGCATTGAACGCGTCGTAGCTGTTCCAGCCGAGCGGCGGTCGGGCAGCGAGGGTTTCGCAAATCATGCGCGCCTCCAGAATACACCGCGAGCGCAGGCGCGCCTCACTCCTCCCCGCGCGCGGCCCCCTGGCATTTGGCAGCGCACGAAGACACCCACATCGACGCCGAAACAACAAATCACAAACAACCCGTGATCAATAATCAATTGGGTGTAACCGGTCGGCCGCGGGTTCATAGCCACGAAAAACCACGAAAAGCCACGAAAAGCCACAAAAAGGAACGAAGAAATCGTTGGTGCCGCCGACGAATCCGCCAATCATCCCCATCGTTGCATAAAATACTGTGTATCCCGTGCTCTATTCCAGAGCCGCCATGCAATTCAATAGTTGCTGCCTCATGGA
>NYZC01000376.1 GCA_002686995.1 Phycisphaeraceae bacterium
AACTCTGCCGCGGGCCCAAGACCGAGCGAATCGTCCGTTGGCAAGGAGGCCGAAGCAGGCGATGTCGCGGTGCATCGTCGATGGAGGCCGACGCCGCCAGCGGGCGATGCAGCCGGTCGACGCCAGGCAGAGTTTTGAGACAGAGCCTAACTCGTCTCCCTGATCCGCGACATGAATGCTTCTCCGTAGCGTTCGAGCTTGTGACGGCCGACGCCCGTAATCTCGAGGAACGCCTCCGGCGTGGTCGGATGGCGCGCCGCCATCTGCTTCAGGGAGGCGTCGGAGAAGACGACGTAGGGCGGCACGTTCTGCTGCTCGGCGATCTCGCGGCGCAGGCGACGAAGCTGCTCGAACAGCTCGTGATCGATCGGCCCCTCGTCGACGACCGGCGCGCGCGTCTTCTTCGATCGACGCTCGACCCGCGGCAGCGTGACCTCGACGGGCACCTCGCCGACGAGGACCGGGCGGCTCGCCTCCGTGAAGTGTGCGGTGGGGTACTCGTCGCGCGTCACGGCCAGCTCTTCGCGGTGAATCAGCGTCTCGGCGACGCGCCGCCAGTACCCCTTCGTCTGGTCGCGCCCGACGCCGAAGACGCTGAGCGTCCCGTGGCCGTTGCGCTCGACCCGCTCGGTCTCGACGCCCCGAAGCACGTCGATCACATGTCCGAGGCCGAAGCGCTGGCCGGTGCGGGTGACGGCGCTGAGCAGCTTGCGTGCGTCCTGCGTCGCGTCCACCGCGTTCGGCGGCATCCGGCAGTTGTCGCAGTGGCCGCAGTCGCCGACGTGATCCTGGCCGAAGTAGGCGAGCAGCGGACGGCACCGGCACTCGGTCGCGTACGCGAAATCGATCATCTGGCGAAGCTGGCGGCGGGCCACCTGCCGCTCCTGCTCGTCGGGCTTCATGTCGATGAAGCTCTCGATCTTCATCCGGTCGCCGTGTGAGAAGAAGAGAATGCAATCCGACGGCTGCCCGTCGCGACCGGCCCGGCCCGTCTCCTGGTAGTACGACTCCAGGTTCCGCGGCAGGTCGGCGTGGACGACGAACCGGACGTCCGGCTTGTCGACGCCCATCCCGAACGCCAGCGTAGCGACGATGACCCGCGCCTGGCCGTAGACGAAATCGTGCTGGTGGCGGGCCCTCACGTCTCCGGAAAGCCCGGCGTGGTACGGCAGCGCCGCGATGCCCCGGCCGCGCAGCCGCTCCGCGGCGCGCTCGACCGCGGCGCGGCTGTGGCAGTAGATGATGCCCTCGTGCTCGGGGTTCGCGTCGAGGTACGTCTCGACCTGCTCCATCACCTTCTGCTTCGGTCGCGCCTCGTAGTAGAGGTTGTCGCGCTCGAACGAGCCGCGATAGATCCGCGCGTCCCGCAGGTCGAGCTGATCAACGATGTCCTCGGCGACCCGCGGCGTCGCCGTCGCGGTGAGGGCCGTGATCGGCGTGTCGGGATACGCGCGGCGCAGAGCCCCAAGCATCCGGTACTCGGGGCGAAAGTCGTGCCCCCATTCGCTGATGCAGTGGGCCTCGTCGATGGCGAAGTGCCCCACCTGCATGCGACCCAGAAGCCGCTGGCCGCTGCTGCTCATCAGGCGTTCCGGCGCCATGTAGATCAGGTCGTAGCGGCCGGCCGCCGCGGCGGATTCGCGCTCGACGATCTCGCGGTAGGCGACCGAGGAGTTGAGCACCGTCGCCTGGACGCCGTTGGCCTGCAGCGCGGTGAGCTGATCCTCCATCAGCGCGATGAGTGGCGACACGACGATGGTGGTGCCTTCGCGGACGAGGGCGGGCATCTGGTAGCAGAGGCTCTTGCCGCCGCCGGTCGGCATGAGCACGAAGGCGTCGCGCCCGGCGATGGTGTCGTCGATGATCTGGCGCTGCATGGGGCGGAAGGTGTTGTGTCCGAACTGCTGCTTGAGCAGAAGGTTCAGGTCGACCGACCCCGTCTCGCGAATGGGCTCCGCCCGCGGCTCCATTGGACAAGACATTAACAGGGGCGGGGGTCCGGGGTCTAGGGTGTGGCGGTCGGGGTCGGGGTCGGGGTGGAGATGGGGATGGGGGGTGCGGGTGGGTTCGGCAATGCGTGCCGGCTCGGACCGGTGGGCGAGGGGGAATTGATTATTGATTATCGGTTGGTTGTTATTTGTTATTTCTGAGCTTCTGAATCAGGTTTAGAGATTGGCGGAGCCATCCGAAATAACGAATAACAACCAACCGATAATCGATAATCAATTTCCCCGTCGCGCGCCGGCACGCATTGCCGGAGCTTCCCCCGGCCCCCCTGGACCCGCTCCCGTTGAAATGAGCCTGCACCGACGCTAGAGTAAGACTCCTGCCTTCGACCCAACCATGCGACTGACCGAGATTCTCCAACCCGCGTTCGTGAAGGTCGATCTCGCCGCGACCGACAAGCAGCAGGCGATCTCCGAGCTCGTCGACCTGCTGGGCGCCGCCGACGCCATCGAGGACGTCGAAGCTCTGCGCGAAGCCGTCTGGAACCGCGAGCAGACGCGCACGACCGGCATCGGTCACGGCATCGCCATTCCCCACGGCAAGATCGCCCAGTGCACGCACCTGACCATGGCGCTCGGAAAGACCGCGACGCCCATCGAGTTCGGGGCGATTGACGGCCGGCCCGTCGAGCTGATCTTCCTGCTGGCCAGCCCCCGCGATCAGACCGGCCCGCACATCCAGGCACTCGCCCAGATCAGCCATCTTCTCACGGACGACGACTTCCGCACGACGATCATGAAGGCCTCGTCGGCGGAGGAAATCTACGGGCTGATCGCAGGCCAGGAAGCCAAGGCGCCCGCCTGATCACCAGGCCGGCTCATTGGCTCATTGGCTCATTGGCTCATTGGCTCATTGGCTCAATGGCTTGTTGAACCGCGTCATCGCCGCGTCGATGCCTTCCGTCAGCCAGCATTCGACACCCTCGCACGCCTCGTCGAGAACGTGAGGCAGTTCTGCGCGCTGCTCGGACGTGAAGCGGCCAAGCACGTAGTCCGACTGGATGCCCGGCGCCGGAGAAGCGTCGATGCCGATGCGCTGGCGGCCGTAATCGGAGGTGCCGAGCGCCCGTTCGACGTCGACGAGTCCGTTGTGGCCGCCCGGTCCGCCCGTGGCGCGGAAGCGGATGCGGCCCATCGGCAGCGCCAGGTCGTCGACGACGACCAGCAGGTCCTTGCCGGGATCGAGCTTGAAGAAGTTGACCGCTTCGGCCACCGCGAGCCCCGAGCGGTTCATGAACGTGACGGGCTGCATCAGGGCGCAGCGCTCGCCCGCGATCGTGCCGTCCAGCACCCCGGCGTGGAACCGGGTGCGGACGCCAGTCAGGTCGTGCCGACGGGCGAGCCGGTCCACGACCATGTACCCCAGGTTGTGACGCGTCTCGGCGTACTGGCGGCCCGGATTGCCGAGTCCGGCGACCAGCTTCATTCCGCGGCCGCCGCTTCGCCGTCTTCCTCCTTCTTGCCGCCGATGACCTCGGGTTCGGCCTCGCCCGCCTCGACCGCTTCCTCGGGCTCCTCTTCTTCGGCGAGGATGCTGATGGACGCGAGGACGACCTCGGAATCGAGCGTGGTCTTCACGCCCTCGGGCAGGTCCAGGTCCGAGACGGTCAGCGGCGCGTTCAGGTCGACCTCGCTGATATCGACGCGAATGCGGTCGGGGATGTTCCCGGCCTGGCATTCGACCTCGATCTCGGAATACGGATGCTCGAGCATCGCCCCGGGCTCCTTGAGCCCCACCGGCTCCCCGGAGAGCTCGAGCAACACGGTGGTCCGTACCGTCTCGGTCAGGTCGACGCGCGCCAGGTCGACATGAACGATGTGCGCTCCCAGGAAGTCCCACTGGATGTCCTTCACGAGACACGACTCGGACTTCGAGTCGTAGTCCACGTTGAGCACGTGCGTGTCCCGGCGCAGCAGCTCGATCATCTCGTTGCCGTCGGCCGAGATATGGATCGGCTCCTGCTTATGCCCGTAGATCACGAGGGGCATCCGGCCCTCCTTGCGCAGACGCGCGGCGTAGCGGCTGCCGAGCCGGGATCTCACCTCGACGGTGATGCTGGGAATCTCTGAACTGGCCATGACCATGTCTCCATCGAAATCGCGAATCAAGATTCAAAGTTCAAGATCGGGCGCTCACAACTCCTCCCAGTCGGTGAAGAGCGCCGACACCGACTGGTTGTGGTGGATGCGGTGAATCGCCTCGCCGAGCAGTTCGGCGACGCTGAGCTCGATCAGCTTGTCCTCGATCGGCTTGCAGCGCGTGCCGCACGGAATCGTGTCGCAGACGACGATCTTGTCGATCGGCGCCTCCGCCAGCCGCTCCATCGCCAGGCCCACGAGCACGGGGTGCGTGGAGGCCGCCATCACGCGGCGCGCGCCGCGGTCCATCACCAGCTTCGCCGCCTCGCACATCGTCCCCGCGGTCGTGATCATGTCGTCGAACATGAGCACGGTCTTGTCCTTGACGTCACCGATGAGGTTCGCCGACTGCACCTCCGAGCCGCTCTGCCGGCGCTTGTCGATGATCGCCAGCTCGCCGTCGAGGTAGCTGGCGTAGACCGTCGCCATCTTGACGTTGCCGACGTCCGGGCTCACGAGGGCGATCTCGCCAAGCTGTTCGCGGATGCTCTTGAAGTACTTGACCAGCACTGGGGTCGCGTGCAGGTGGTCGAGCGGGATGTCGAAGAACCCCTGGATCTGGGCCGCGTGCATGTCCATCGCCAGCACGCGGTCCGCGCCCGCCTCCGTGATGAGGTTGGCGACCAGCTTCGCGGTGATCGGCACCCGCCCCTCGTCCTTGCGGTCCTGGCGGGCGTAGCCGAAGTACGGCAGGACCGCGGTGATCCGCTGGGCGCTCGCGCGGCGCAGGCAGTCGATGTAGATCAGCAGCTCCATGACGTGCGCGTTGACCGGGTGATAGGTGCTCTGCACGATCACGCATTCGCGCCCGCGCACGTCCTCCTCGACCTTCACGATGATCTCGCCGTCGGGGAACATGTCGGTGTGCCCCTGGCCCAGCGGCAGGTCGAGGTAGCGCGTGATGCGCTCGGTCAGGTCTCGGCTGGCCCGGCCGCAGAAGATTCTCAGCGATTCGCGGTCGTTTCGGCTCATGTCTCGATCACCTCGGCTGCCTGCGGGCCCTCAGAATCTGATCGACCTCGGCCAGCTGCTGGGGCGTGTTGACGCCCAGCACGTCCTCGGGCGCGACGGCCTCCAGCAGGGCGACGCGGCGGCCGTCGCGGCGCAGAAGCTCCGGCACGTCCGTCAGGTAGAACTCGCCCTGCTCGTTGTCGTTGCCGACGCGCTCCAGCGCGTCGAAGAGCAATGCACTGTCGAAGCAGTAATAGCTGACGTTGATCTCCCTGATCCCGCGCTGCGCCGCCGTGGCATCCTTCTGCTCGACGATCGCCTCGAATCTCCCCTTGTCGTCGCGGACGATGCGGCCGTATCCTTCGGGATCGTCCACCACGGCGGTCGCGATCGTCGCCGCCGCCTTCTCGCGACGATGCGTCTCGAGCATTCGCTCCAGGATCGCCGGCCGGATCAGCGGCCCGTCACCGGCAAGCACGAACACGTCGCGCGAGGCCGCGGGGTCGAACTGCGGCGCGGCCATCTGCGCCGCGTGCCCGGTCCCGAGCTGCTCGACCTGCTCGACGAACGCACACGACGGCTCTTCGGCCATCGCGTCCTGCACGGCCCCCGCCTGGTATCCCACGACCACGACGCATCGTCGGACGCCCGCGCGGCGGCACGCCCGGACGACCCACCAGAGCATGGGGCGATCGGCGACAGGGAAGAGCACCTTGGCGAGATCGCCCTCCATACGCGTGCCCTTGCCGGCCGCGAGGATGATCGCGTCGGCCCCGGAATCGTCAGTCCTGGTGGTGTCGAGTTCGGCCATCGGTGGTTCTGGTCTGCAAGCTGGCCCGCCTGGATTCGAACCAGGAATACCAGTACCAAAAACTGGGGTGTTGCCGTTACACTACGGGCCAAGTCCGGGTTACGGGATCAGGTTCCGGGTGAACGCAAGCTCGTCGAGACAGCCACAGCACGGACGTCCGTGCACGTCGCTCGTTCTGCAACGCACGATCATCCCGGTGGGCGTTGTGCCAGAGCGGGGAGGGTCGCGCCGCACTCTTTCGGGGACTCGAGCCTGTCGCGTCCGGGCGCTCGCCTGCAGGCTCCTGTCCGTGCCGCCGCCACTGAGGCTTCGTCACCGTCGGTCCTCGAAAGAACGGCTGGATTGTATAGGGTCGAGGGTCTGGGGTCTAGACGAAGCCTGTTCGGCACGGAATCCGATTGGGCGTCACCGAGCCGGGTCGTCCCCGGCCCGGTGTCGGCAACGCCCTCCGGGCCGAGACGGCCTGGATCGGTGACGCGATCCCGATGAACGCATCGCGAATACCGGGCCGAACAGGATTGGCCTAGACCCTACCATGGGCGCGGAGCAGACCGTCCGGATCCTCCGAGGCACCCGTCCTCGCGCTCAGCAGGCTCGCCTGGCAGCACGCGATCAGCCCGCTCTCGTCCACGCCCGCCGACCTCGAATCCGGATGCCGGCTCAACAGCCGCCGCCACTGCGCCGCGATCAGATCGATCGACGACATCGCCCCTCCCTGCTCCTCGCTTGAATCGATGACCTGGTGCGCGGCATCGTAAAGCACATACCGCCGCTCATCGACGACCAGGTGCGCCGCGTCACCGATCACACTCAGCTCGCGCCGCTCACAGCCTGCATGATCGGACACGTCGATCATCGCGGCACAACGCCCGCGCATCGATTCCAGCCGCGCGTGCACCGCCATGTGCCCGGTCATCGTTCGCAGGTCGTCGGGCACTGCAAGCTCGGCCCCCGTCAGCGACGCGTCGACGGTCTCGGGCAGGCCGGCGACCCCGACGATCATGCGCCATGCATCGTAGAGCAGCGCGTACAGGCTCGTACCGGGCCTCGTTCCGTAACCGCTGAAGCGCAGCAGCCGCGGCACGCCGACGACGTCAAGCGGATCGGCGGCGCTGGTCCAGCCCGGCGCGTCGTCGAAGGCAGGCAGGAAGATCAGCGCGTCGGGTCCGCCGCCCGCGGGCGGCTGAAGCTCGTCATCCAACGGCTCGCTGCCGAGCACCGTCGTGCCCTCCGCGACCGCTTCCGAGACGACAGCGCGCTCCACGCCGTCCATCGTCAGCAGCAGCAGGTACGCCGCGGGCCGCTCGACGAGCATCTGCCTCAGGTCGTCGCCACGGGCGCAGCCGAGATCTTCGGCAAGCTTGTGCAGTTGTTCGTCGTCACCCTCACCGGCCTCGAGGGAGACGGTCGGCGCGTGCGCCTCGTCGGACGAAGCCGGCGCGCTTTCGCCGTCCGCCGACCCGGCGGCGACGGCGGGAAGCCGCACGGCCCCGGGCGGTCCGCCGATGCCGACCGGAGAGACAGAAGACCCCATCAGGTCGAGCAGCCGCCGGGCGAGCCCGAGGCGCGGCTTGTCGACCCAGACCAGGACTTCAGGGGCGGACGCGCTCACGGCCATCGCGTCATACTATCTCAGTGGGCCCAGTGGGATCGAATGTGAATGTTCAATACGTCCGTGACCTGCAAGACCCCCGTCTGCGGCACTACCGCAACCTGAAGGACCGCCAGCTGGCGCGGGAAGGCGGCGTGTTTCTCGTGGAGGGCGAGCACGGCGTCCGGCGGCTGCTCGAAAGTGATTTCGAGGTCGCATCACTGCTGGTTGCCGCCCGGCGACTCGAGAAGGTGAGTGCGTGGACCGACGATTCGGTCCCGATCTACATCGTCGAGGACGGGATGATCCATGACGTCGTCGGGTTCAAGTTTCACAGCGGCATCCTCGCATGCGGGCGGCGGCCCGCCGCGGCGAACCTGGACGAGGTGATCGGCAGGACCGTCGGCGACGATGGCCCCGTCACTTTCGTCGTGTGCCCGCAGGTGCTGAACCACGAGAATCTCGGATCGCTGATGCGCACGAGCGCCGCGCTCGGCGCCGACGCGATGGTGATCGGTCCGGAGAGCTGCGACCCCTTCTGGCGCCGCGCGATCCGGGTCTCGATGGGCGCCGTGTTCAGACTGCCGCTGTGCGTCAGTCGTGACCTGGCCGCCGATCTCGAACGGCTGCGCGACGAATGGTCGTTCGACCTGGTCGCGACCGTCGCCGATGACGGCGAACCGCTGGCCACGGCGACGCGTCACACGCGCACCGCGCTGCTGTTCGGCAGCGAATCGCAGGGACTGGACAACCGGACCCTGCGCCTTTGCAATCGCCGCGTCACGATTCCGATGCGACACGGCATCGACTCGCTGAACGTGACCGTCGCGGCGGCGGTGATTCTGCATCACTTTCAAACCCTCCGCTGACGCCCCCCAACGGCCGTTCGGAGCTTCCCACCCGAACGGAGCCGCCGGCAGCCGGTTTCCGCACAAGCATATGACCCTGTTTTCCCCGAACGGATCCGCCGTTTGGTCACGGTTTCTTCCGTGCTTCGACGCACCAATAGGAACCAATGTTCAGATCACGCGCCAGGTGCTCCAGGATTCGGTTCACACCTATGTTCGGAAGACTCAAACCGGCTGGCTGGATGTTCAAGACATCAAACCCGGATAGGCGAAACATCGTCGTGATCTGCTTGCGCCGATAACAACGCAGGATCGGCACATCCACGCATTCTCTTACCATCGTGCCCAACCAACGTGAGTAACGTCGCGCCGCTGAATGATCCGTGGGACGCTTGACCGTTCGAGCAATTTTCCGGACAACGTTTGCAGTGGTGAGCTTGAGAGAACCAGATCGGTACACGATTACGAATGCCGGTCTTCCGGGTTTTAGTACGCGGTGCGCTTCGCTTAGAGCTGTTTCAATGCTGGGAGTGTGATGCAAGACGCCCATTGAGTACAAGACGTCGAACATCGAGTCGTCAAACTGCAACGACTCTACGTCACCGATCAGGAATTGCGGCTCTACTCGCAGGTTCGACAATTCATCACTGGCTCGCCGGGCACTTTCGATGCTCGCCGGTGAACAGTCAATCCCGGTGTACCGCGCATCCCTTCCGAGTCGCTGACAGACGTAGATCGCGTCGGTCCCCTGGCCACATCCTAGTTCGAGCATGCTTCCATTCTTCGTAGTCTCGACGATCTTATGTAACAACTGGGGCAGCCAAGGTTCCTTGTGGTATCTGAATCGCATGCGATCGACGATGTGTGGGTAACCATCACAAGGATGAGCATCCCAGAACGCTGCGGTCCGACGTACGAGATCCCGTGGGAAGCACGATTGGCTTGATACAGTCTCAGTGTCCATTGAATGCGGCTCGCTGAGGGAACGCGACTTATCGAATATCGGCCAGATGCAGTTAGAACCTCGGATTTCGGCCCTCCGGCGGGTGCGCAAGGATAAAAAGGCTCGTCATTGCAAAAGAGCAACTCGCCGCCCCCGCCCCCGTGCCTGCTGGTCCGCTGGATCGAAGCCGACAAGGACGTCGCGAGGCGAGGCCCGGTAATCAAGTCCGAAAGGGGCGAGCGCATCAACCCGTACCCTCATGAAGGGTCGCTCGGAGGCTTTGTTCACGAAACGCAAAGCCGTACGATCCGAGCCAATGCGGTGTTGCGTCAGATTTCGCTTGCGCTCCGACGGGAATGACCGAGCCTGGCCGTTCGCGGCCCGGAGTCCTACGACATCTGCCACGTCTCGCCCGGTGCCATCTCGCGCACCTCGACGCCTGATGGCGCAAAACCCTCGGCGCTCTGCGCCAGCAGCGGCCAGGTCTTGTAATGGATGGGAATCGCCACCCTCGGGGCAATCATTTCCGCCGCGCGGGTGCCGAGCTCCGGGCCCATCGTGAAGCGGTCGCCGATCGGAATCGCGGCGACGTCCGGCCGATAGATCTCGCCGATCAGCTTCATGTCGGAAAACAGCGCCGTGTCGCCGCAGTGGTAGAAGCGCTGGCCGCCCATCTCGACGACGGCGCCGCACGGCATCCCCATGTACCCGCCCTCGAAGGAGGACGAGTGAATGGCCTGGGTCAGCGCGACCGAACCGAAGCCGGTTTCGATCCGCCCCCCGGGATTGCCCGGGTTGACATTGGCCACGCCCTTGCTGCCGACGTATTCGCAAATCTCGAACGCCGCGATCACCATGGCGTCGTTGGCTTTTGCGATGGCAATCGTGTCGCCCATGTGGTCGGCGTGGCCGTGGGTCAGGACGATGGTGCCGCACCGAATTGCATCGGGCCCGCACGTAGCGACCGGGTTGCCGGTCAGAAACGGGTCGATTGCGACGGCTTCATCGCCGGATTCAAGCACGAATCCCGCGTGTCCGAGGAAGGTGATCTTCATCTGCTCCGGTCCTTTCAGTCGCGTCGCGCACTTCAGCCCGAAAGCGAGCGCCAGGCTTGCGCATAGCCGTCCAGCCCCTCGATCTTCACCGGGTCGATCGGGCTCAGATCGAGCGGCCATTGCACCGACTCGTCGTCCCATACCGCGAGCATCCCCGCCCCGACCGCGGTGCCTTCAGTCTGCCGGTTCACGAAGCACCGCTCCGCCTTCATCAGCGCCGCCAGCGTCCGGCAGTACGCGACGTTGTTGACGAACCCGCCGTCGATCATCAGGTCGCCGTCCATCTCGAGGATGCGGCAGGTCGTCTCCGTCATGAGCGCGAGGTAGAGCGTCAGCCGCGCGAGCATTTCGCCCGGCGTCCTGGGCTCCGGCCCGTGCGCGCCGCCTTCGCGCCCCATGAACGGGCCGCCCGGGGCGTACGACGGAAGCAGAAAACTGCCCTTCTCGATCACCGCGGCAAGATCGCCTTCATCACAGGACTTCGCGTCGACGTGCTCGGACAGCATCTCGTATTCACGCCCGCCCATGTAGCGGCCCGCCGGCAACGGCTCGCCGAGCACGTTCACGTTGGCGATCACGTCGCGCGGCTCGTCGAGCTTCGCAAGCGGCAGCCGGGGGCTGAACGCGATCACCCACGTGCCCGTGGAGACCAGGCTGAACGGCCGGTCGTATCCGCGCACATAGAGCGCGTAGGCGGCGTTGCTGTCGTGGATGCCGCTGTGCACCCGACAGTCCGGGGCGAGGCCGGTCCGCTCGGTGATCTCCGGTCGCACGGTGCCCAGCGCGGCGTACGCCGGCCTGACCTGGGGGAAGAGGTGACCCCAGCCCTGCTGCTCGACCAGCGAGCTGAACGCGCCCGCGTGTGGATTCCACAGGTGGCTGTGACATGCGATGGACGTCAGCTCGCCGGCCGCGACCCCCGACAGGCGCCAGGACCAGTACTGCGGGTAGGTCAGCAGCATCTCCGCCTTCGCGAACGGTTGGGGAAACGCCTCCTGCAGCCAGAAGAGCTGGCGCCCAAGCGTAAACCCGACCGGCAGGTCGGGCGTGGCTGTCTCCTCGAAGGGCGGCTTCAGCGCGGTGAACCGCGCGCACGTATCGGCGGGGATGTCGAACTCGTAATCGAGAATCGGCAGCACCAGCTCACCGTCGCCGACGAGCCCGGCGGCGCAACCGTGCGTCGTGGGGACGATGGCATCGATCGCGTACTTCGGCGTCAGGCCGCAGAGCGCCTCGAGCATCCATCGCCAGGTGCCCTCGGTGTCGAGATGCGGATAGGGCGGTCCATCGATCGACTTATTCGACATGCGCACCGAGTCGACGATCGCACCGGCCTTGCTCACGACGACGAGCTTGACGTTGGTCTTGCCGACATCCAGGACGAGCGTGCAGCGTGCGGAGTCCGGGCTCATGACGGCCATGATACTCGCGAGCAGCGGTCAACTGGTCGGCGGGGGAGTTGGAACCACGGATGAGCACGGATGGGGAGTCGAAGAGTCGGATTCCTGTTCGACACGGATTTTCCTAGACAATCTGTCCGCGTCCCTGGATGTTCGACTTGCGCTGCCGAGCGGGGCCGTCTCCGGGCCGAGACGGCCCGGCTCGGTGAGGCAATCCCGACGAACGCACCACGAATTCCTTTCGAAGCACCAGCCCCCGAAACTTCTGCACGATGCGGGCGCGACTGGCCGACTCAGGAAATGATGAAGCGACGATACGCATTCCGAACGCTCGCAATGCTCATCTTTGCCCTGGCCGGGTGCTCCACGCCACCGGTGCCATGGGGCGTACCCACCACCTATGAGGTCCGCGGCCTCGGCCAGGGCCCCACGACCGACACGATCCGCGCCCACCTGCGGCACGCCTTACGCGGCGATTCCGATCCGTTCGGCTTCGTCGAGTCGTCCGGCGCGTCGCCCTACCGGTTCCAGCTCACGCGGGTCGCGGACATGGATCAGCTCGCCGAAGCGCAGGCGATCATCCGGGGGGTGCTGGCTCACTACCACGTGCCGGTCGCGCCGACCCGGGCGCACCTGACCTTCCAGTCGATCGAGGGTACCGCGCGGGCGGTCATCGTCGTGCAGGGCAAGGCGACGCCGGGCTCGACGGTCTATCTCGACACCGGACGCGCGCAGCCGATGGTCGTTCGAAGCGTCAGCCAGAACGGCCACTGGCAGACGCCCGTGCCCCCCAACCCGAAGCTGCGCGAACGCGGTGGCTGGGTGTTCGGACTCGTGACGAAACACACCACGCGGATGTACTTCCGCGTCAGCGTCTTCAATCCCGGCGCGTCGCAGGCCATCTCCGCCGCGGCCCTTCCGCGCGACTCGGTGCTGCACTACCCGAGTCTGACCGCGGCCCCGACGCGCTGATGACGCTTGCCGGGACGGGGGAAGAACCACGGAAGAACCACGGAAGAACCACGGAAGAACCACGGAAGAACACAGATGAACACGGGCGAACACGGATGGGGACCGTGCGCGCGCCCCCCTTTGTAAGGGGGGGTTGGGGGGGTATCCCAATTGACGGACTTGCGTGTCGATGGATTGCGCGATCCAGCCCCCGTCCGCGTCCATCCGTGTCCATCCGTGGTTCCTCCCACCGCCCATGACTACGCCCCCGGCGTCGGCGCCTCCTCACAAATGCACCCTTCCGCCTTGAGAGCCGACCAGATCGCTTCCGGGATCTCCGTCTCCATCATCTCCGCGTTCTCGCGTGCCTGGTCTGCGCTGGCCGCACCGATCACGACCGTCGCCACGGCCGGATGCGCGAGCGGAAACTGCACGGCCGCCGCCTTGACCGGCACGTTGTGCGCGTGACATACTCGCGCCGTCGCGCGCGCGCGATCGAAGTACGGATCGTTCCGCCAGCGCCGCGCGGCTTCCTCGTTCTCGAGATCGGTCGCAAGCAGGCCGGATTCGTATGGCGTCGCGACGATCACGCCCATGTGACGGTCGGCGCACCGATTCAGCACGGTGTCGAGCACGTTCTGCCGGACGATGGTGTAGTTGTACGCGACCAGCAGGAAATCGAGATCGAGCTGCTCGAAGAACGGGTCGATCCCGCTGAAGTCGTTGAGTCCGGCCCCGACGGCTCGAACGAAGCCCCCCGACCGCAACCGGCAAAGTTCGTCCCAGCCGCCATCTTCAACCAGCTGCCGGAAATGGCGGTCGACGACTACCCGGTCATTGTGGACCAACACGTCGAGATCGTGGATCAGAAGCAGATCGATCTGCGGCATGCCCAGCCGCTGGATGCTGTCCTCGAAGCTCCGGCGTATGCCTTCGCCGGAGTAGTCATACCGATGCTGGAACGGCAGGCTGGCCGGCCACTTGGCGTTCGTGACTGCCTCGACGTGCTCGGGACGCGACAGCACGCGCCCGACCTTCGTTGACAGCACGAACGCATCCCGCGCGAGGCGTCTCAGCCCTTGCCCGAACCGATGCTCGCTCAGCCCGAGCCCATACCAGGGCGAGGTGTCGAAGTATTGCTGCCCCGTCGCGTGCGCCGCCAGGATCGTCGCAACCCCGTCCTCGTCGCTCCTGCAGACGCGACCGTCGCCGATGGGCCCGCCCCCGACGCCAAGAGTGGTGAGGGTCACGTCGGTCCGTCCGAGTCGGCGCGGGGGGTGGCGGGTCATGGCCGACCATGATGACAGAAAGCACCTGCGAGCACAGCCGAAACGCGCATTGAATCCGCAGCGTCGATCGCCGCACCCGCCCTGATTACCGGAAGTTGAACTCACGGACCCGGTCCCGGCCACCCGATAGGATCTCCAAACCGGTCGAGCGACGACGACCGGCTCCTTATCAGGACTCGATATCGTGCCTGCTGACCAGTTCATCGACGGGGCCTGGGTCGAAGGCGGTGGCGGTGCGCTGCAGGCGCTGAATCCTTCCACCGGCGACGTGGCGTGGTCGGGTAGCACTGCCTCGGACGCGCAGGCCGCGGCGGCGATGGATGCAGCGCGGCGCGCGCAGACGGCGTGGGCGCGGCGAACCGTCGACGACCGGACCGGGCTGCTCAAACGATTCGAAGCGGCGCTGAAAGCGCGCCGCGACGCGCTGATCGATGCGATCAGCGCCGAGGTCGGCAAGCCGCGATGGGAGTCGGCGACCGAGGTCGGCGCGATGACCGGCAAGATCGACGCGTCGATCCGCGCGTACACTGAGCGATGCGCCGAGACGGCGATCAAGGTCGGCGATGCCGCCGGCGCCACTCGATTTCGCCCGCACGGCGTCGTGGTCGTGCTCGGGCCGTTCAACTTCCCGGGTCACATTCCCAACGGACATATCGTGCCCGCCCTGCTCGCAGGCAACACGGTCGTCTTCAAGCCGAGCGAGCGCACGCCCGCGACCGCGCACGTGACGCTTGAAGCCTGGGAAGCAGCCGGGTTGCCGGGTGGCGTCATCAACCTCGTGCACGGAGCGCGCGACACCGCCTCTGCGCTGCTCGATCACGACGAGCTTGACGGCGTCTACTTCACCGGAGGCAGCGCCGCCGGCCTTGCGCTGATGCGTCGATTCTCCGAGCGACCCGATCGCATCCTCGCGCTCGAGCTTGGCGGCAACAATCCGCTGGTCGTCCACGAAGCCGGGAACCTCGACGCCGCGGCGGTGCTGACGATCCAGTCAGGGTTCCTCACCGCGGGTCAGCGATGCACGTGCGCCCGGCGCCTGATCGTGCCGGCGGGCCGAGCGGGAGACGCCTTTCTCGACCGGCTTGCGGAATTGACGCGCACCGTCCGGGTCGGGCCTCCTGAAATGACGCCGGAGCCGTTCATGGGCCCCGTCATCAACGACGACGTCGGCGCATCGCTCCTGGAGGCCCAGAAAGCGCTCGGTGATCGCGGCGCGCGTCCGCTCGTCGAGATGAAAGCCAACGGTTCGCGGCCCGCGATGCTCCATCCGGGGCTGATCGACGTGACCGACGTCGCTGATCGTGAGGACGAAGAGCTGTTCGGCCCCCTGCTTCAGGTGATTCGCGTCGCCGACTTCGAAGCCGCGATCGCCGAGGCCAACCGCACGCGCTACGGACTCGTCGCGGGGCTGCTCAGCGACCACCGCGGGCTCTACGAGAGGTTCTACGACGCGGGGCGCGCCGGCCTCATCAACTGGAACCGCCCCACCACTGGAGCAAGCGGCCTGCTGCCGTTCGGCGGGATCGGCTTCAGCGGAAACCATCGCCCGGCCGGCTACTTCGCGGCCGACTACTGCTCGTATCCGGTCGCGTCGATCGAGTGCGAGCGCGTGGAGATGCCTTCACTCCCACCGGGCCTGGCGTCCGACACGAGTCCGAAATGACCAATAACGATTGGCTTGATGACTAATAGCTTGATGGCGCTGGACCGCCTTATGCCCGCGCGCGAATTCAACTTCGACGGCCTCGTCGGCCCGACGCACAACTACGCGGGCCTCGCGCTCGGCAACCTCGCCTCACAGGCCCACCGACACGAAACTTCCAGCCCGAAGGCCGCCGCGCTGCAGGGGCTGGCGAAGATGAAGCACTTGCGCGATCTCGGCGTCTGCCAGGCCGTGCTTCCGCCCCAGGAGCGTCCCCATCTCGCGACCCTGCGGCGCATCGGCTTCACCGGCACCGACGCCGAGGTGCTCTCGCGTGCGCATCGCGAGGCCCCGCACCTGCTCGCCGCTTGTGCCAGCGCATCATGCATGTGGGCCGCGAACGCCGCCACGGTCTCGCCCAGCGCCGACACGAAAGACGGCCGCGTCCACTTCACGGCCGCCAACCTCGTCCATCATCTTCATCGTTCGATCGAGGCGAACGACACGGCACGCGTCCTGCGGAGGATCTTCGCGGATCCCGGCCGTTTCGCGCACCACGACCCGCTGCCGTCCACCGGCCAGCTTGCAGACGAGGGCGCTGCAAATCACCTGAGGCTGTGCGCGACGCACGGCGCCCCGGGAATCGAGCTGTTCGTGCACGGCGCGCCATCGAAGGTGCACCGCGCCCGCCAGCAGCGGCGCGCCTCGGAGACCGTCGCACGGCTCCACGGACTCGATCCGCAGCGCACGTTCTTCGTCGAGCAGGCGCCGGAGGCCATCGACGCCGGGGCCTTCCACAACGACGTCGTTTCGGTGGCCAATCAGAACGTTCTGTTCGGCCACGCCGCCGCATTCGCCGAGGGGTGGTCGCATCTGCGCGCGATCCTCCAGCCGTTCAACGTCGATCTGCAACTGATCCGAATCGACCCGGATCGTCTCTCGCTCGAAGACGCAGTCGCCACGTACCTGTTCAACAGCCAGATCGTCACGATCGAACGGGGCGCCGACGCGGCCATGGCCCTCGTGTGTCCCACGGAATGCCGCGAGCACGGCGCCGTCCGACGCGTCATCGACGCCCTGACATCGGGACCGTCGCCGATCCACGAAGCGCACTTCGTCGATACGCGCCAGAGCATGCGCAACGGCGGCGGGCCCGCGTGCCTCCGCCTGCGCGTCGTGCTGACCGATGACGAGCTCGCGGCGACGCACGCGGGCGTGCTGCTGACCGACGACCTCTACGGACGACTCGTCGCGTGGGTGAACCGCCACTACCGTGACACGCTCGGGCCGGACGACCTCGCCGACCCGCGCCTGCTCGACGAGAGCCGCGCGGCGCTCGACGACCTCTCGCGGCTGCTCGCGCTCGAAGGCATCTACGCCTTCCAGGCCTGATCCGGAACGCGCGAGCGGCGACGCATTGCTCATCTTCCCTGGGTTCACGCGCGCGATCGACGCGGCCTTCATCGCCTGCACGAACCGCTGTTTTGGCCGACCAAAAGGGTCGCCGTTTTGGCCGGCGCGGTCGGCGCAAATCCGCATCCAACGGGCACTTCCGACGAATTTCGTGGCTGACGACGCCTGAGCCCGGGTATTCCCGCACTGATCCGCGATCGGCACGACGGTTGCATCAGGTCAATCGTCCCACGCGGGGCAAACGAGATTGAGAACGATCCCTTCAGGGGATCGATTCGGGGAGGTCCTGTTTTCGAAGCCGCGAACGATGCAGTTCGGGCAGTGCACCCTTTTTGCAAGGAGTCAACTATGAAGCTTGTGAGTCGAACGAAGACCATCGTCGCTATTGCGGCCATGGCAGCCGTGGCGATCGCGGCGGCGCCCGCCGGCGCCGGCCTGTGCATCGTCCCGGACAACGGCAGCGGCACCGCCGACCTGCCCCCGAACTGCACGGAGGGATACCTGAGCCCCGACGACGTGCACCTGATCATCGACGGTCTGCCCGCGGGCACGACCATCGAGCTGGATGCGTCGCACAACGAGTTCTTCGTGCGCCAGGGCGGCCCCGGCGGCAACCTTGGCGGCGAGTTCGAGATATTCGATTCCTTCCTGCAGATTCAGTTGACGGGCACCGGCCTGCTCGCAGGCTTCAACCGCACGCTCGGCATGCAGGCGCTGACCGAAACCCACATCGGCCCGCGCAATCCGGGCGATCCGGTGCAGGATTTCGACACCGAGATGGTGGCGCTGCAGGGCGCGATCTTCGGTGACCCCGACTTTGACGAACTCAGGATCACCGCCGGGTCGGCCAACGGCCTGCCCAGCCCCGGTCACACGACGCTGACGCGCCTTCCCAGCGGCGACTTCCACGTCGACAGCTTCTTCGACATCACTTACCAGATCGACTTCCAGGGCGCTCCGGGCGGGGCGCTCGGCGGGCTGGGTGGAAGCACGACCGGCACGCTCCGTATGCAGGCCGGCGAACCATTCCCCGAGCCGTCAGCACTCCTGATGCTCGCCGCGACGGCGAGTGCCGCCTTGGTTCGACGCGGCCGACGGGCACGGAGCATCTGACGTACTCGAAAATCGGAGTATAGAGAACACCGAGCAGGACCCGCTTCACGGCGGGGCCTGTTCTTTTTTTAATCACTCCGCGTCGACCTGCGCATTCCGTTTCGGCTGCCAAAAGCGCTGGCCATTTCGGCGTCGTCGCCCGGAGGCGCCGCGCTTTTTCCGCCGGATCGGCTCTTGAACGCATCCCCGCGAGTCGGCGTATCGCAGGCACGACAGTTGCACTAGGTCAATCGTCCCCAGCGGGGCAAAAGAGATTGAGAACGATCCACTCGGGGGGATCGTGCCGGGTTGGTCCGGTCTTCGAAGCCGCGAACGATGCAGTTCGGGCAGTGCACCTTTTTTGCAAGGAGTCATTGATGACGTTTGTGAATCGAATGAAGACCCTCGTCGCTCTTGCGGCCATGGCAGCCGTGACGATCGCGGCGGCGCCCGCCGGCGCCGGCCTGTGCATCGTTCCCGACAATGGCAACGGCACCGCCGATCTGCCCCCGAACTGCACGGAGGGCTACCTGAGCCCCGACGACGTGCACATGATTCTCGACGGCCTCCCGCCCTCGCCGCCGACGACCATCATTCTCGACGCTTCCCACAACGAGTTCATCCTCCGCTCCGGCGGCCCCGGCGGCAACCTCGGTGGCGAGTTCGAGATCTTCGACTCGTTCCTCAACATCAACCTTCAGGGCACCGGACTGCTCGCGGGTCTCAATCACAACATGGTGTTGCAGGCCCAGACCGAAACGCACATCGGGCCGCGCAATCCCGGCGATCCGGTGCAGAGTTTCCCGACCGAGATGTTCAACCTGTTCGGAACGCACTCCGACTCCCTGTTCCAGAACTTCACGATCGTCGCCGGCTCCAGCCAGGGACTTCCGAGTCCGGGTCAGACGACACTGACTCAGCTTCCCAGCGGCGACTTTCACGTCGACAGCTTTTTCGACGTGACCTACAGGATCGATTTCGAGGGAGCGCCGGGCAGCGCGCTCGATGGCATGAGCGGCTCGACCACCGCCACGATCCTCATGCAGGCCGGCGAGCCATTCCCCGAGCCGTCAGCACTCCTGATGCTCGCCGCTACGGCGAGCGCCGCTTTGGTTCGACGCGGCCGCCGGGCACGGAGGAACTGACGTCACTCGAAAATCGGAGTAAAGAGAACACCGAGCAGGACCCGCCTCACGGCGGGTTCTGTTCTTTTATCTACGTGCACGCCGCCAACCTTGAGATTAGGCTCTGTCTCAAAACTCTGCCTGGCGTCGACCGGCTGCATCGCCCGTTGGCGGCGTCGGCCCCCATCGACGATGCACAGCGACATCGCCTGCTTCGGCCCTCCTTGCCAACGGACGATTCGCTCGGCCTTGCGCCCGCGGCAGAGTTCTGAGACAGAGCCTAAGCTATTAGTCATTGAATCATTAAGCCAATGGTAATTGGCTTAATGACTAATAGCTTGATTTCCATTGATTTCCATGAATATCGTCCTCATCGGCTATCGAGCCTCGGGCAAGACGACCGTCGGCCGCCTGCTCGCCGCACGCCTCGGCTGGCCCCTGCGCGACGTCGATCGCGGCATCGAGGCGAAGTGCGATCTGACGATCAAGGACATCTTCGAGCAGAAGGGCGAGCCGTTCTACCGCGACGTCGAGTCGCAGGTCGTCGTCGAGATGTGCGCCGAGGATCGCAGCGTCATCTCGTTCGGCGGCGGCACCATCATGCGCCCGGCCAACCAGGAGCACGCCCGGCGCGACGCGCTGGTCGTCTACCTGCAGGCCGCGCCGGGGGAATTGTGGCGCCGCATCCAGGCGGATCCGGACAGCGAGCTGAACCGACCCAATCTCAGTCGCGGCGGATTCGAAGAGGTCGTCGAAATGCTCGAAAAGCGGGAGCCGACGTACATCGCGTGCGCCGACCTGACCCTCGACGCGACGCTCCCGCCCGAAACCCTGGCGCAAAAAATCGCAGAATCGCTCCCTCCTCCAAAATAACAAATAACCCAATAACCAATCCCCCATCCACCCATCCACCCACTCACCCACTCACCCATCCCCCCACGCCGGCGCCCCCCTCAATACTCGAGCAGCTCCCGCGCCGCGGCCACGATTCGGGCGGCGGTCGGTCGATATGCGTTCTCGAGGACGGGGCTGAAGGGTACGGGCACATCCACCGACGCGACGCGGATCACCGGCGCAAGCAGGTGCTCGGCGCAGTGCTCCATGACGCCCGCCGCGATTTCGGCGCCCACGCCGCCGGTCTTCGGCCCTTCCTCGACGATCACGACACGGCCCGTCTTCCGGACGGACGCGCCGATCGTCTCGTAATCGATGGGCTGGAGACTCCGCACGTCGATGACCTCGGCGACGTCACCGCCAAGCTGCTCCGCGGCGGCGGCGGCGATATGCGTCATGAGCAGCCAGCCGAGCACCGTCACGCCGCTGCCCTCCCGGACGACGGATGCGCGATCGAGCGGGACGGTGTAGTCCTCATCCGGGATGTCACTGCTGCCGTCGACGGCGCCGGACTCGACCCGCGCCCCCTTTGATCCATACAGCAGCTTGTGCTCGAACATCAGCACCGGGTTGTCGTCGCGCACCGCCGACTTCAGGATCCCCTTGGCGTCGTACGCGTTCGAGACGGCAACGACCTTCACGCCGGGCACGCCGATGAAGAACCGCTCCATGTTGTGTGCGTGCTGCGCGCCGCGCCCGGTCGCTCCGACCGGCGCCCGCATGACGAGCGGCACGCTGGCCTTGCCGCCGGACATGTAGCACATCTTCGCCGCGTTGTTGACGATCTGGTCCATCGCGAGGAACAGGAAATCGCCGTATTGCACGTCGGCGATCGGCCGCATGCCCATCATCGCGGCCCCGACCGCGGCCCCGAAGAAGCCAAGCTCGGCGATCGGCGTGTCGAGCATCCGGTCCGGAAACTTCTCTTCGAGACCGAGCGTCACGGTGAACGCGCCGCCCCAGCCGCCAGGCACGCCGATGTCCTCGCCAATGCAGAAGACGCTCTCGTCGCGCTCCATCTCCTCGGCAATCGCCTCGCGCAGGGCATCGGCCAGGCTCAGCCGCCGGGTTGTCGATTCAATGGCCATGGCAAACCTGCTCCTCGTTACCGCTCCTCGCGACGCGCGGGCTTCGCCCGCGCGTCACGCGTACACATGCGTTTCCAGATCCGCCACCGTCGGCTGCGGCTCGGACTGCGCCTTTTCGACCGCGGCCTGGAAGTCGGTCTGGATCGTCGACCGCATGGCGTCCAGGTCGCCCTGCTCGACGCCGCGACGCACCAGGCCGCGACCAAGCATCTCGATGGGATCGCGGTTCATCCAGAAGTCGCGCTCGTCCTTCGGCTGGTAATGGCACGCATCACGACGAGAATGGCCGACGCGCCGGTACGTCAGGAGCTCGATCAGCACCGGACCCTCGCCGCGACGGCACTGGTCGACGGCCTCGCCGACCACTTCGTGAACCGCCAGCACGTCGTTGCCGTCCGCGGTGACGCCCCGAATCCCGTAAGACGAGACGCGATCGGAAATCCGTTCGAGCCGCATCACCTTGTCGACGCGCGTCGACGCGCCGTAATGGTTGTTCTCGCAGATGAACACCGCCGGCAGCTTCCAGATCGCCGCAAGGTTGACGCCCTCGTGGAACGCGCCTTCCGCGATCGCGCCGTCGCCGAAGAAGCTGGCCACGACCTGTCCCGTCTTGCGCATCTTGAACGCAAGCGCCATCCCGGCCGCAAGCGGGATGCCCCCCGCGACGATCGCGATGCCGGGCACCATGTGCCGGCTCATGTCGCCGACGTGCATCGAGCCACCCTTCCCGGCGCAGCAGCCGGTGGACGCGCCGAACAGCTCGAAGAGAAGCTGCTCGATGCCCAGGCCCTTCGCGATCGCGTGCCCATGACCGCGGAACGTCGAGGTGATCCAGTCGTCCTCGCGCAGCGCGAAGCAGGCGCCGACGGCGCAGGCCTCCTGGCCCTGGCACTGGTGAATCGTGCCGGGCATCGTGCCTTCGAGGAAGAGAAACCGAACGCCCTCCTCGAACTCGCGGATCACGACCATGCGGCGATACATCTCCCTGAGCGTGTCGAGGTCGTACCGCTGCAGGCGGGCATCGTCGATGTCGTTCGGAAGGTCAGTCACGTCTCGTCCCTCCGGCTTCGGTTTCGGGCGAACATGCCGCCTGATTTCGTGCTGCGCGGCGTGGCCGCGGCCTTCGAGTCGGGCGCAGGATCCTCGGTCTCCGCCGCCGGTGTCGAAGCAGGACGGACGGGCGCGCCTTCGACCTCGAACACCGCGATGACGGTCCCTTCCTCCACCTTCGCGCCGTCGTCGGCAACGATGCGCTTGAGCTGACCGTTGATGACGGACTCGACGTCCATCTGCGCCTTGTCGGTCTCGACCGAGACGATGGCCTGGCCGCGCGTGACGGTTTCCCCCACCTCGATGTACCACTCGCTGATTGACACCTCGGCCTCGGCGGTGGAAAGATCAGGCATCTTCATCTCGTATTCCATGGCGACGGCATTGTAGCTCCGACGCGGCATCAGGCCGCCATGTCATTCGACCCGCGGGCTCACGCCGCGCGGTACGCCAGTGGTATGTGCGCGCACGACGCTGGCGAACCCCCGGCGTCAGCCGGGGGGTACCCCCATACCCCCGACCCTAGGCCCCAGCCACTTCCGTGAGATCAAGCGTCGGCATGCCCAGCAGCTCCGCCACGCGAGCCATGTCTTCCGTCCAGTCGCCGTAGACGAACGAGAAATGATGTTCCACCCCGTGCTTCATCATGCGCCGGAAGTACGTCTCCAGCGATATGTCCGGCTTGAAGATCATGTGCTCGTGATGCACCGGCCGCTTCGGTGTCTCCACCGATTCCCCCGCTGCCGTGCGCATCACGTACCCGTCATGATCACGGAACAGGTTCACCCACGTCACGCGGCCCGGGCGGCAGATGAACTCCGGCACCACGCCGTGGCGCGGCGCGGGTGGTGATTCGTTGAAGTGGATGTACATCGTGTTGCGCAGCGAAACCCGGCTCGGGTCGTCGGCCATCCCGAACGCGGCCGACCCTCCGTCGTGGCCGCCCAGGATCCAGTTGCGCTTCGTGTCGAACATCAGGTGCTCCCAGAAGTGGGGCGCGTGCCCGGCCAGCTCGCGCAGGTACAGCCCTCCGACCATCGTCGTCAGGTCTCCCTCGCAGGTCACGACGATTCCTCGATCCATGAGCCGGTTGGCGCCGATGTGCGGAAGCTGCCCCAGCCGGTAGGTCATCGCGTAGAACGCCTCGATGCCGACGGCGTCCAGCTCGTGGTGCGCCACGACACGCTCGAGGCCGATGGCGATGCGCACGGCCTGGCGCAACTCGTCCATCGACGGCTCCTGGAGCGTGTACTGGTCGAGCACCTCATCGAGAAGCTGCTTCTCCTCGGCGTCGGTCACCTTCTTCACCTCGTCCTCGACCTCGTGGATGTAGGCGTAGGTGATGGCGACGCCCGTCTGGCTCATCATCTTCGTCTCGTCCGGAAACGTGTCGTACATCGGAGCGTCGTTGCAGCGATGCGGCAGGAAGCCGACCCGGCACTGCTTCACGTTGGCGATCGCCTTGGCCGCCCGGGCGTACGACGCGACCTGGCGGGCGACTTCGGGCATGTGCCCGAACGCGTAGGCGATGGTCCGGCCGGGTCGCATCCGGATCGCCGAGCCGACGATCTGGACGCAGCTGTTGTTGCCCCAGCAGCGCGAATAGTCGATCAGCGAGAAGTCCTCGGGAATCTCGTCGAGGCCCTGGGTATGAGCGAGGATGACCGGCCGGTCGCCGAACTCGTCGAGAAACGCGTAGGTCATCTTGTCGTCGACGTACGTCGCGTGGTAGAAGACCACCGCGTCGACGCCGTCGTCACGGAACCGCCGCCCCATGGCCGCCGAATCCTCGTGAGACGCGACGAGCCCGGAGCCGACGACCTCGATGCCCTCGGCCTCGAGCAGCCCGGCCAGGCGCCGGCCGTCGGCCTCGACGGCCTCCTTGAGCGCTTCCATGCCGGTCATCGTCCAGTACCACTCCATGGCGCCGACGAACAGCCCGATGCGGGGCTTGCGCATGACAAAGGGCTTGAGCTGATTGGACACGGGCGAACTCCTTCACTTGGGGATGGCGGAGCCATTGTACGGATGGCGGGATTCGGGTTCCGGACGCCCAGTGGAGCCGGCGCTCGCATCGGGCCGCAGTGCCGCATCTCACATCATGCGCGCACGACAGTCTCAGGGCTCCCGCCATGGCATCCGATTCATCGTTTCGAACGGCTTGCGCAAGAGCGCTCAGCCTGGATGTGTTTTGCGCCGCCGTGCCACGCCGAGGCCCAGCAGTCCAAGACCGAACAGCGATATCGCGGTTGGTTCGGGAACCGGCGTGAATTCGCCGAATATCCTCCAGGACAGCAATTCGTCGCCTTGATCGGAGGTGAATACGTCGGCAAAATTAAGGGTCCAATCGCCGAGCAGATCCTGGCCGTCAAAGGCCGACAGAGCCTGCATCGGAATGTAAGCTCCATCCAGGAATGACGTTGCCGGGTTCAGAGAGGCCACGGCCTCGTCGTCAAAAGTTGCGTCCCAGGTTTTCCGCTGAACCAGGTGATTTGCCGCACCGGGAGCGGCCGGTTTCAAGGCGACTGCCGTCGCACCATGAATGAGAATGACATTCCAATGCTCCGGATGAATGAGAGGGTTTGATTGGTTCTCCACCAAGAGCTGGATGTTCAAATCCGTAATCACCCCCGCCGCCTGCGACGTCAGGGTCACATCGATGCCAATGTTGACGGCAACCGCAGCATCAATTCCGGTCGCCGCCGGACCGGCGATGTCGAAAGGAACCGCGCCGGCGACCGAGGCCACGCCTAGCATGAGTGCGCCAGCAATCATGCCGTCGAAGTGAACCGATCCTGATAATCCACCCATTGTCTTCAAACTCCTTTGTCCAGACGCAATCATGTTCGTGTCACGGGACCAAAAATCTCCGTGAGCTGTTCCGGGACGCCGAGATATCGACACGGCAACCCCGACGCCGAGCAATGTGAGCAATGATGGCTCGGGGATGAAGATCACGCTCACAAATGTCGTCCCGCCCGGAGCGTGACTGTCGTCGTGATCGCGTCACGAATGTTCTCCTTCTTCACCCCGATGTTTCCGCGCCCTATCTCCGCCCGTCTCCGGCAATTCGAGTCATTATCTCAGTGACCTGGTGTCCTGACAGCGGATTCAACGGGATTCCATTGAGCCAAGGTTCTGACCATGATAAGCGGAATTCAGGTGACCGGTATTATTTCGGGGCCGGATGGCGGGCCTGACCGATTTCGATTTGGTAGACTTCGCGGAAATGACGCAGGCCTCCAATACGGGACGAACGGCGCTGGTGTCAGTGACACCCGGGGCCCGAGTAGACGACGTGCAAGGTCGTTTGCCTGGGTACCGCGGTGCGCGATTGGGGCGGTTCGGTTTTCATGGTCTGCGAGGCGGTGCTGCGAACAGGCGCCAGATCCTCATGGGCAGCCCTGGACCGATGCCAGTAAATGACTTAATGACATGAATTTACGCCACCTTAGCTCAGCGGTAGAGCGGTGCTTTCGTAAAGCACAGGTCCAGGGTTCGAATCCCTGAGGTGGCTTTGGCTTTCGGCCCGGACTTCAGACCTCCCCCCCGAACCGCGAGCCCGTCTCGTAGCTGAAGTCGCCAGACTTCGGACCTCCCGCCCATTCCTGTTCGGCACGGAATCCGCTTGGGAATCCAGCTGCAACGTCCGCGTCCATTGGATGCTCGACCTGCGTTGTCGATCCGGGCCGAGACGGCCCGGCTCGGTGAGGCGATCCCGATGAACGCACTGCGAATGCCTGGCCGAACAGCTTTGCCTCCCTCGCAGAACCGCGAGCCCCCTCCGAACCATCGCCACTTCGGCTACGCCGGATCGCCGCTGAATCTGTAGCATGAGCCCGGAAAATCGCCATGAACGGAATATGCATCGGGCTCGGCGTCCGCGGAAAGATGTGGTTCGACTGGGCGAAGCAGGCCGGCATGAACGTCGTCGGCGTCGTCGACCTCGACCGCGCGCTGCTCGACGCAGGGTGCAACGAGCTTGGCGTGCCCGCGGATCAGCGATTCGAGCGCATCACCGACGCGGCGCGGCAGACCGGCGCGACCGTGGCGACGATCTGTACGCCGAACCACGCTCACGCGGCCTGCGTGCGCGACTGCCTCGAATCCGGCCTGCACTGCATCGTCGAGAAGCCGATGGTCGAAGACGAGGCCGCACTGGCCGAGATCCTCGCGCTGTCACGCCACGCCGATCGGCGCGTGGCCGTCGCCCAGCAGTACCGGTACACACCGCCGATGCTCGCGATGCGCGACGCCGTTCGCTCCGGCCGGATCGGTCGCGTCAACACGATCAACCTCTTCTTCGCGCGCTGGCGCCCGGCGGGTGACATGATCCTGCCGCTGATGCTCAACCAGGCCGTCCATCAATTCGATGCGGTCCGATCCATCCTCGGGCGCGACCCGCAGTGGTGCGGCGCCCACAGTTGGAATCCCGGCTGGAGCCCGACGAAGAACCACACGATGCTCGAGGCGACCTACGGGTTCGGGGACTCGATCTGCCACTACAGCGGCAACTACGTGGCGAAGGGCGCGCAGACGCCGTACTCGGGCCGCTGGCGCATCGAGGGTGACGAGGGAAGCATCGAATACCACGGCGATGGCGAGGATCAAGACCTCGTCCTGACGCGCCACGACCCGCCCGACCGTGAATCCATCGCCATGACGGCGCACGACGTCTCGGAATCGGCGCTGGTCTGTCGTGACTTCCTCGAAGCCGTTACGGACGGCACGATCCCTCCGACCGACGCCACGGACAACGCCTACACCCTCGGGATGGCATTCGCCGCCGTGCGATCGTCCGAAACGAGACGGATCGTGACGATGGACGAGGTTCCGGCTCTCGCCGGCCTGCGAAACTGACGCGCCGGCTGTCAAGCGGCACGGTCCGAAAAAGTGCGGAATTTCGCGAACCTGGGAGCTAGAGAGCGTTCGACCCGTCCGATCGCGCCTCGTTGCGAGACGATCCCGGCGGACACGGGCGAGATGATCAAGACGGCGTCATCGACGGTCGATTCTTCCGTGTGGCAACAAATACGCCCACAAGGAGAAACGACATGACATCCACGAAGCTGATCGTGACCGGTACGGCCCTGGTCATATTCCTGACGGCGACCGGCTGCGCAACCTCCCCGGCCACGTCCGGCTCGAAGCGGGTGATCGCGCCCACGCCCGTCCCGCTGCAATCCGAGGGGACGTTCACATTCTTCTTCTGGCCCGACCAGAATGTGTACATGGATGTGAACAGCAACACGTACTTCTGGATCGACAGCGGCAGTCAGCAAAGCGGCGAAGAGCTTCCCAACAGCATCATGGGGCAGCTCGCAGGCGCGGTCGTCGTAAAGCGGCCCACGGCCAATCCGCACGGCACGGACGGCTTCGCACAGGCCGGTTCCGAATGATTCCGGCCCGATAACTCGCGATGCCGGCCAAGTCGGCGGCCGATTGTGTCGATTCTGTATCCGGACGCGCCCTTCGCCGTGATCGGAAGCCGACGTGCCGCTCGACGCCTCCTACAAGAAGCTTCCCGCCTGCCGGACGTCCATGCGCCTGGCGTCGGCCGTGTACGCGCTGACCCGCCACTTCCCCGACGACGAGAAGTCGGGGCTTTCGGCGACGCTGAAGCGATCGGCGGCCGCGCTGCCGACCCGGCTCGCGGAGAGTCATCAGGCCGCCGATCCGGACGGATCGGCGCGCGCCATCGACGGCGCGCAGACGGCGTTGCGTGAGCTTGGCGCCTACCTCGACGTCGCGCAGCGACTTCGCATGACTTCGCGCTGGCGCTTCCGCGCCGCGCGCCGACAGGCGGACAAGCTTGCCGATCGCCTCGGCGCGATGGTCGACCGACTGTCGGAAGCCGACGCCGAACGCATTTCGTAGCGCCGGTCGCCGGACTTCACACGCTCTATCCGACGCCTCCAGCCGTTCGCGTAGCTGAAGTCGCCAGAATTCAGACCACCCCGCCCCAGGCCCGAGCCAATCCGAAATGCGGCCACTTCGGCTACGGGCTACCCTCCACCTCTTCGAGATGCTCGCGCGCCCGCGCGAACCCAGGATCCAGCTCGAGCGCGCGCCGATAGTGACGGATCGCGTCCTCGCGCCGGCCCTGGATCGCCAGTACGTCCCCGAGGTTCGTGTGCACCTGCGGCGATTCACCGTATTGCAGCGCCTGCATGAAGTAGGACTGCGCCACGGTCGGCTGGTCGAGCATCATCAGCGTCACACCCAGGTTGTTCAGCGTCCGGATCGAATCCGGGCGCAGGCGCAGCCCTCGACGGTACTGCTCGACCGCCTCCTGCAGTCGCCCCGACATCGCGAGGGAGAGCCCGAGGTTGTAGTACACCTCGGCGGACGGGCCGTCGAGGTCGAGGGCACGCCGGAAGTGCTCCATGGCCTTGTCCAGGTGTCCCTGCTCACGGAGGAGGTTGCCGAGGTTGTTGTGCGGCGCGCCGTACCGTGGGTCGATCTGCATCGCCCGCCGGACCGCCTCTTCGCCTGACGCGGCGTCGCCGCCGAGAATGAGCACGGTGCCCAGGTTGTTGTGGGCGCGCGCATGGTCCGGCTTGATCTCGATCGCGCGGCGATAGGCCGCCTCTGCATCCTCGAGCCGGTTCAGTGCCTGGTACGAGCGGCCGAGGTTGTACTGCGCGTCGACGTTTTCCGGCGCCATCTCGAGCGCCAGCGTGAAGCACCGGATCGCCTGCTCGAGATCGCGCCCGTAGAGCACCTGGCCGAGATTGTTGTAGGCCCGAACGTTGCCGGGCTTCCACTCGATGGCCGAGCGCCAGAGCGCCGGCGGGTCGCGATAGGCGACATTGCGCGCGAACGTTCGGACTGAGAGGGCCAGGATCGCGATGCAGGCAACACACGTGGCCGCAATCGCTACCCGGCGCGGCGCGGCGCGATCCGGTTCGGCGACCAGCCGTCGCCACAGGTCGAAGCCGCCGATGATCACCAGCGCCACGGGGCCGGCCAGCGCGAGATACATGCGCCGCTCCGCCGCGACCTCGCTGATGATCGGTACGAACGTGGACGTCGGGGCGAGCAGCACGAAGAACCATGCGCCGCAGAACCCGGCGCGCGGCCAGCGCCACAGCGCGACGCCCGTTGCGATCAGCGCCAGCACGACCACGGTCGCCTGCACGCGCACGTCGGCAAGCCCGATCTTCACGGGAATGCCGTAGTCGATCAGGAGCGGGTGCGGCCAAACGACGAGCCTGATGTAGCCTGCGACCGCATCAGCCTGGTTGAGAAAGTACTGCCACGCGCCGATACCCAGTCCGAAACCCACCGTGTCCGAGCGCGGCCCGGACAACATGAATAGCCCCAGCACCGGCCATGTCAGGACCAGGCCGAGCCACAACGGCCAGGACCGGCCTCGTCGCCGCGCGCCGGCCGGCAGGCAGAAGAACGCGTAAAGCGCGATCAGCACGGGCGCCGTCACGACGATCTCCTTGCACGCGGCACCCAGCCAGCAGGCGACGCTCGCGGCCACCGCCCACCCGACCGGGCGCGGTCCCGTCAGCGCCCGCGCCGCGAAGTAGAGCCCGGAAAGGATGCAGAGCGCGGCCATGGATTCGGTGCGCTGCGTGATGTAGTTGACGCACTCGGTCTGGACCGGATGCACCACCCAGATCAACGCGACGGCCCAGGCCAGGCCGTCCTCGGCGCCCTCGAAGCTCGGCTGCATCGCGCGCAACGTTCGGCGCACCACCAGGAACAGCATCACCGCGCACCCGACGTGAACAGCAAGGTTGAAAAGGCGATAGCCGCTCGGATTCATCCCGCCGAACCGGTAGTTGAGCGCGAGGGAAAGATTGACCAGCGGCCGCCCCGCGATCGGATTCTCGTCCGGCGCCCAGAGCGCCGATCCCAGCGGCGAGAGCCGTCGGATCGTGGGGTTGTTGATGACCGACGCCTCGTCGTCGAACACGAAATCCGCTGTCAGGGCCCGGCCGTAGAGCGGAAGGACGAAGACGATGAGCGTCAGCGGGAGGAGGTTCCTGATTCTTGATTCCTGGTTTTCGATTGCGTGGTCGGTTTTAGCGGGCAAGTCAGTTCAAGACAATCCGGGAACCCTGGAATCGCTTATACTTCCTGGGTAGTTCTTATCAGGGAGTGCACGTCGCATGGCCGCGACTCAACCGACCCGTACGATGGCCCGTCAGGACGGCCGCCAGGCGGCCGCCATCGCGATCGAGGGTCTGAGCGCCGTGCTCGAACAGCTTGCCCGCGTCCTGGACGGCATGACCGACGACGCGTTCGCGATAGTGCCTGGCGGCCCCTTCCGAACCAGCCACGTCGGCAATCACGTGCGTCACTGTCTCGACCACGTCGAGCAGCTGCTCACCGGCCTCGTGGACGGGGTCATCCGTTACGACCGGCGATGTCGCGGCACGGCGATCGAAACGGATCGCACCCAGGCGATCGAGGCGATTGACCGCATGGCGCGTCGGCTGGCGCAGCTTGGCGACGTGAACCCTGAACGGACCGTCCGCGTCGAGGACAGCGCGACGGCCGAGGGCCCCCGGCTCGCCACGACCTCCACCGCGGGGCGCGAGCTGATGTTCGTGATCAGTCACACCGTGCACCACAACGCGACCATCGGCGCGATGATCCGCCAGATGGGTGGCGAGGTTCCGGAGGCGTTCGGCCTGGCTCCGTCGACCGCCGCCTGGATCCGGTCGCAGGCATGAGGGTCGTCGTGGACCCGAGTCACGAATGATGCCTTCCGCAGTCTGCCTCCTGCCGTCCGACCTCTGATCTCTGATGTGCACCGTCACCATCGTCATGCCGAACGACGAGCAGACGCGCTGGCGCATGGTCTGCAACCGGGACGAATCGCCGCTGCGTCCCGCGGCACGTCCACCCGAGGCACGAGGCGACGACCGGCTGCGCTACGTCATGCCCGTCGACCCCGAATCCGGCGGCACGTGGATCGCCGCGAGCAGCGCCGGACTGGTGCTGACACTGCTGAATGCGAATGCAAGCCCGCCCCGACGCGTCGAGCGTCCGGTGAGCCGCGGCACGATCATCCCACGGCTCATCCAGGGCCGTCACGTCGACGAAGTCATCGCCCTGGCGCGGCACCTCGATCCGACCGAGTTCGCGCCGTTCCGCGTCGTCGGCGCCGATCAGCAGCACCTGGCGGAGATCCGAAGCGACGGCGCCGTATTGACGACGACGCGCAAACCACTGGGCACGGCGCCACTCATGTGGGCGTCTTCGGGACTCGGCGACGCACGGGTCGACGCGCCGCGTCGCGGCCTGTTCGACGAGATGTTCAGCAACGTCCCGCGCGCGGCCAGCCGGCAACGGCAGGACGCATTCCACCGACACCGGTGGCCCGACCGCCCCGAGCTGAGCATCTGCATGCAGCGCGATGAAGCACGTACGGTCAGCCTGACCGAGGTCGATCGGCAGTCCGACCGGATCGTCATGCGCTACCATCCCGCGGCGCCGGACCACCCTGCGCAGGACCACCGGATCGACCTGCATCTTGATCATGCCGGGCGGATCGACGAGCACCGTCCATGCGCCTGATCCCGTTGTCGACCGGCTCGCTTGCATGTCTGGCGATGGGGTTTGCCCTGTCGTTCACGACGGTCGTGCCGGCCGAGGCGCCGCCGGCGACGGACCCGGCGCTCGACCTCATCGTCGACCGTGACGCCCATCCGTGGTGGCAGATCGCCGTGATCGCGGCGGCCACGTTCGTCTCGGAGGACCTGACCTGCATCTCCGCCGGGCTGCTCGCCAACCGCGGTCAACTCGAACTCGTCACCGGGCTGCTCGGCTGCTTCATCGGCATCTTTCTCGGTGACATCGGGCTCTGGTGCCTGGGCCGTTTTCTGGGTCGGCGCCTGCTGGAATTGCGCTGGGTGGCGCGGAAGTTCCCACCGGACAAGGTCGAGCAGGTGCGGCACTGGCTCAACCGGCACAGCTGGTGGGCGGTCTTCGCGAGCCGGTTCATGCCGGGCACGCGCCTTCCGCTGTACGTCACCGCCGGCACGCTCGGCGTCAAGGCATGGCGCTTCGCCCTGTGGGCGCTGATCTCGGACATGGCCTGGACGCCGCTGCTGGTCGTGTCGGTCGCGCTGCTGGGCGAGGCGGCCGCGCGACCGTTCGAGATGCTCTTCGGTCCGGGCTGGATCGCGCTCGTGTGCGCAGTGCTGACGGTCTGGCTGCTCATCCGGGCCGCCATCGCGCTCGCCACCCGACGCGGTCGCCAGCGCGCCGTGGCGAAGCTCTCGACGATCTGGCGCTGGGAGTTCTGGCCGGCGTGGCTGTTCTACGCGCCGCTCGTTCCCTGGCTGGCCCTGCTCGCGTGCCGGCACCGAAGCCTGACCGCCTGGACCGCGGCCAACCCGGGCATTCCCGACGGCGGTGTCGTGGGTGAGTCGAAGCACGCGATCCTCGCTCGGCTCGACGATCAATGGGTCGTGCCGTTCGGCCTGGTTGGCGCCGGCGACCCGGCGTCGCGACTCGATCGATTGCGCGCGTGGATCGTGGAGCGCAGCCTGGCGTATCCGCTCGTCCTCAAGCCCGACGCAGGGCAGCGCGGGTTCGGCGTCCGGATCGCGCGCAGCGACGACGACGCGACGGCCCATTTCTCGGAACATCCGTACGACGTGCTGATCCAGCAGTTCGACCCGGGCCCGCTCGAAGCCGGCGTCTTCTACGTGCGCGAGCCGGACGAGCCGACTGGGCGCATTTTTTCGATCACCGACAAGCACTTCCCGGCGGTCACTGGCGACGGAATCCGCACGCTCGAAGCGCTGATCTGGGACAACCCGCGCCTGCGCATGCAGGCGGGCGTATTTCTGGCACGCCACGCGGCGCGGCGAGATGAGGTCGTGGAGCGCGACCGGCGGTTTCCGCTCGCGATGGCGGGCAATCACTGCCAGGGCACGATGTTCAAGGACGGCGCGCACCTCGCGACGCCGGAGCTGGCCGAGACGATCGACCGCATCGCCCACGGCTTTCCCGGCTTCTTCTTCGGCCGCTTCGACGTGCGCTACGAGGACGCGGCGTCGCTACGTGCCGGGCGCGACTTCCGGATCATCGAGCTCAACGGCGTCACGAGCGAATCGACGAACATCTACGACCCCGATCGATCACTGCTCTGGGCCTATCGCACGCTCGCCCGCCAGTGGGCGCTGCTGTACCGCATCGGCGACGCCAACCGCCGCCGCGGCCATCGCCCGGCGCGCCTCGGCCCGCTGGTGAAGTCGATCCTGAGCCACTATCGCCTGCGCGAGGGAAATGCGATCGCGGACTGAGAGCAAACGTTCACGAACCACGGATGGACACGGATGAACACGGATGGGACGGAGTCGGAAGGCCGGAAGGCCGAAAGGTCGAGAAGTCGAAGAGTCAAAAAGTCGAAGGTCAGGGTCGTTGACGCGCGTCAGCGAGGCACTTGCGCCGGCTCCGCCCGCGCGCATCGCGGCGGCGCAGCCGCTGCCCCACTACACTTTCGCTTGACCCGCGCCGCCGACCTTCGGCTCTACGACTCCCTGGCTCTTCGACCTTCCGACTTTCCGACTCCGTCCCATCCGTGTTCATCCGTGTTCATCCGTGGTTCGTATCCCCGTGGTGCGCAAGGAAACCCCGCGCGCCCTCCTTCCCCATGTACTTGTCCAGCACGTTGCGGTCGACGCGGCAGAGATCCACGAGCATCAGGCCGTCGAGCACGTCGCCGAAGTCCGGGTCGACGTTGAAACCGAGCAGGACGCCGTTGAGCTTGAGGTATTGGCGCAGCAGCACCGGGATGCTCTTGCGATCCGCCTCGATGTCGCGAATCAGCTCGTCGACCTCGGAGATGTCCTTCAGCCCCGTGCTGGTCTGCCGCAGGTCCCAGCTGCCGTCAGGGCGCAGCCGCGGAGGATGGCGCGGCCGAAGCAGTCGGCCGAGATCCGGCAGGTAACGGTTCAGCCGGAGGAACGTCATCAGGATCTGCTTCGAGATCGAACGATAGTCGCTGCTGATGCTGACCGGCCCGAACATCATCCGGTAGCGCGGGTTCGCGACCGCGTACGCGCCGATGCCCTTCCACAGCATCATCAGGGGCGCGTAGCTCTTCTGGTAGTCGGGATGCACGAACGACCGGCCCAGCTCGAGCGCCGGTGAGATCTGCTCGAGCAGCGTGGGGCGATAGTGAAACAGCGTCGAGGTGTAGAGCCCCGACGTGCCGTAGCGGGCGAGGATTTCGTCGGTCGGCCCCATCCGGTAGGCCCCCACGATCTGCTGCGCCTGCTGGTCCCACGCGATCAGATGCAGGTACCAGTCGTCGAATCGGTCGAGGTCGACCGCGCGCCCGGTGCCCTCGCCCACCGCGCGGAACGTCAGCTCGCGCAACCGGCCGATCTCGCGGATCACCGTTGGAACCTGGGCCGTGCGGGCGTACAGCACGCGGATGTGCTCGTTGCCGAGCAGCACCTGGTCGGAAGGCACGCCTTCGATATCGCGGCGCAGCGCGTTCGGCAGCCGGGCCGCGATGATCGGCGCTCCGACCTGGCGCTGCGGCGCCGGCTTGTCCGTACCGCCCTGCAGCCGGCCCTTGAGGATATAGGTCCGCATGCGCAGGTGCGCCGTCAGCGCCTCCGGATCGCTCATCGACGCGAACCGCCGGTAAGGGATGGGACTGCCGATCTGA
>NYZC01000377.1 GCA_002686995.1 Phycisphaeraceae bacterium
CAGGCGATGTCGCGGTGCATCGTCGATGGAGGCCGACGCCGCCAACGGGCGATGCAGCCGGTCGACGCCAGGCAGAGTTTTGAGACAGAGCCTAATGCACTTGGCGAGATTTGCCGGTATTCTCAACGGACCTCGTGCGATCGTCATTCGCAAAACGGGATTTACCCAAGCGCAACTTATTGCCTACTCGGAACCAGTCATCGTGGCGCTCATCACTGCGGAGTTGATGCGACCACCGAACGAAGGCGATCTTGATAGGTACGCCTGCAACCACCCGCGTTGCGCCGGCGAGGGCAGCGCGCTGTGGACCTCCCTGGCGCAGCTTCGGCTGGGCGCAGCGGCCCTTGGCCGGCAGCAGCGCTGAAGGTAACGATGATCCTGCATTCCGAATCCGAACACCGAGGAGCGCATTGATGCCCGACGCTGCGGTTCCAGACGATCGTGCCGCGCTGGACGTCCGGCGGTTCGGCTCGTTCGTGCGCGGGCGCGCCAGCTTCGATCATCCCGTGCTGGGGCCGAGCTGCGCGGGCGACGGCGTCAGCGCGTACCTGCTGTTCCGCGACCACATCGTGCGGCGAGACCCGTGGACGATCTACGAGGTCAACCTCCAGACCGAGGCGGTGACGGCGTTCACCGGCCAGATGTGCGACTGCTGGTTCCTCAAGCCGATGCCGGACGGCTGCGTCTACGTGTTTCCGGAAGACACCGGTGCGGAGCCGCGCCGCGGCTACGTCGCGCGCGTGAACACGGATCGAGGACGCCTCGAAATCTTCGGTCCGTCTCCTGACGCGTGGAACTACTGCCATAGCTGGGGGCCGGACCGGGCGCTCTACCTCGGGGGATATCGCCAGCAGCGCGCGGCGCGATTCGATCCGGATACGGGCGAATTCACCGACTACGGCGTCCAGGGGCCTCCGGTGGTCGAGGGCATCTATCACATCGTTGCGGACAATCGGTTCATCTATACGACGACCGGCGGAGATCCTTATTATCTCGTCTCCTGCGAACGGAAGACGCTGGACCAGAAGATCCTGATGGAGCTGCGGTGGCCCCGGCGCGCGGTGCTGCGGCGCCGGCGCGATCGGCTCTTCGTCATCGTCGACATCCAGCGCTACACGCCGCGACTGACGGATCCGACCGAGCAGGTCGTGGATTGCTATGAGCTTCTTCACGAACGGCTGACCCCGATCGACACGCCGGCCGAGATCCTCGGACCGGAGGCCGACGTCGATCCGATCGACCTGCCGGGCGGGACCGCGCACCAGCCGGAAGTGCATGCCGGTATCGCCGCCGACGCCGACGGCACGGCCACGATGTGGTATCGCCGATCCGCGACCGCCGACTGGCGCCCGGTGACGCTCAACTCGGGTCCCAGCGACAGCTACCTGTTTCGACTCGGCACGTTCGGTGACGGACTGATCGGGTCGTCGGAAGATCCCTATCACGTTTTCACCTTCTTGCCGGCAACGGGTGACAAGTCGGTCCTCGGCCCGATCCCGATACATGTCTACGACTTCCAGGAGTTCGGGGGCAGGGTGTACTTCGTGGGCTACGCCGGCGCGCCGGTATATGAATGGGATCCGAAACGCCCCTGGAACCAGCGAGAATCTCCGGCGAACGATTCGCCGCCGGATCCTGCATCGCCCGAGGCGAACCCGCGCCTGGTCGTGAGCTTCGAACGCCAGCGACGGACTTACGCGATCGTGGCCGCCGCGGACGACCGGCTTTACGTGCCGTGCTCCGCGACGGTGGAGTCGACGCCGGGCGGACTGCTCGGCTGGTACCACCCCGCGACGGGCGCCAGCGGCGGCGTGGGCGAGGGGTTCGAGAATCATCGCGGCGCAGACGTCGCGCTGGCCGGCGACGGACGCTACGTCGTGACGTGCACCTGTCGCTGGCCACAGGACAACCTCGCGGAGCCGGACATGAGGGTGGTCACGTACGACACGCAGAGTCAGGCCGTCGCGCAGTGCAACCCCGTGCCGGGCTGCAGCGACCCGGGCGTGATTGCGCCCTGGCGCGGCACGCAGGTCGTCGGTAAGGTGATCGAAGGAATCACGGACCGTGCGCACAAGCTTCCCTTGCGCGAGAACGTCGGAACGACTTTCTACAGGTACGATGCGGCGACGAACACGCCCTCGGTCGGCCCGCGCATCGAGGGAGAGCATCGCGGCCGTCTGCTGTGCCGGAAGGACGGCATGATCGTCTGCTGCATTGACAGGATGGTCATGCTCGTGGATCCGACCGACTGGTCAACGCGCACGGTCGGGACCCTGGACGAATCGCCACGGGACTGGATCCTTCTCGGAGAGGACCTCTACGCGATCCTGGGGACGGAGATCGCGCGGGTCACGGTTGCGGGCAACGGGGCCTGACCGGTCCGACCCCGTTTTCCGATTCCCGCCGCGCCCGACCCCGTAGCTGAAGTCGCCAGACTTCAGAGGCCCGCGGAGAAGTCATCCTGAGGCCAACCCCTTCGCACGCGGACCTCGCACTCGAAGGGATCCACTCCGATTCGGATTGCCAGTTCGATTCCTCGTAACCAAGACGTCGCCAGACGTCGGCGGGAGTCACGAGGTCTCGTGCCACGGGAAATCGGGTCGGACCCGATCCTGTTCCGCACGGCATTCGAGGTGTGTTGATCGGGATCGCCTCACCGAGCCGGGCCGTTTCGACCCGGAGGGCGTTGCCGACTCCGGGTCGGGGTCAACCCGGCTCGGCAACGCATGTCGAGCATCCAGAGACGCGGGCGCTGCAGATGGATTCCCAAGCGACTGGCGTGCCGAACAGGATTCGGCCTGACCCAATCCTGCGCAATCGAGTTGTTTCTCAGTGTGATGCAGGTGAATCGGCACCGGATGGCATGTCGACATCCAAGGACGCGGACGCGTCGTCATCGAGGGGCAGGGTCAGGAGATGTTCCGCCCCGCGTCGAAGCGCGCCAGCGCGTCGGGATCGAGCTCGACGCCGAGCCCCGGCGCATCGGGCAGGGGAATCGAGCCGTCGATCATCGGCACGTCATGAACCGTGAGGTCGCGGCGCAGCGCCGAATCGCAGAGATCCGCGGGCAGGAACTCGACATACGGGCAATGCGGCGTCGTCGCGGCCATGTGCACGCTCGCAGCGATGCCGATCGCGGTCTTCCAGCAGTGCGGTACGATCAGGCGCTCACGCTCGGCGGCCATCTCGCACACCTTCATCGCCTCGGTAAGACCGCCGACGCGGCCGACATCCGGCTGCGCCACGTCGATCCCGCCCCGATCCATCAGGTCGGCGAACTCGAAGCGCGTGGTCTGCCATTCGCCCACGGCGATCCGCATGTCGAGGTGGTCGTGCAAGTAGGCGTATCCGTCGAGATCGTCGATCCACAGCGGCGTCTCGATGAAGAACAGGTCGAGCGGCTCCAGCCGCTTCAGCGTCTTCAGCGCGCGCCGGGCGTCGGACCAGGCGTATTGCACGTCGACCATCAGGGTGAAGTCGGGACCGATCGCCTCGCGACAGGCCGTCACGATCTCGACCACCGTGTCGTCGTCGCCGCGCAGCTTCTGGTGCGCGTACGGGCCGAAGGGCGTGACCTCGAGCTTCGCCGCTGCGAAGCCGATCGAGCGGGCTTTCCCGAGCCACTCGATGAGCGAGCGCGTATACGTCGCGGCATCGTCGCCTTCCGGCTGCAGCGACGCGTACGGTGTGATCCGGTCGTGCGCGGCATCGCCGATCAGCTGCCAGCACGGCTTGCCCGCGGCCTTTCCGCGGATGTCCCACAGGGCCATGTCGATCGCGCCCATCGCGCAGATACCCGAGCCGCGACGTCCCGACATCGCGCTGCCGATGTACATGCGCTCCCACAGCGCGTCGGTGTCAAGCGGGTCCGCCCCGACGATCATCTCCTCGAGCCCCAGACCCATCGTGTGGGTGCCCACGGAATCGATGAAGGCCCGCGCGACCCACGGGTTCGTGTCAGTCTCGCCGACGCCGACCAGCCCATCGTCGGTGTGAATCTCGACGACGAGGTCGTCGAGCGCCGAGCTTGTCGCGTTCGGGTCGGCGCCGGGGTCGAGCAGCACGTGGCAGGTGACGGAAGTGATCTTCATGGGGCAGTGTTCGGTGTTCGGTGTTCGGGCGCATCGTATGCAAGGGCTGGAGGTCGGTGCGACAGCCGACGCACGCACGCACGCGCTGCGTTACGCAGCGACGCAGAAACTGACTTCTGCCCTGTGATTTCCGGCTTCAGTGATGATCCTCCCCGTCTCGTGCCTTCCAGATCCTGAACTCCCGGATCAGATCGATGAAGCGCGACTTGCACGCGTCGAACCATAGCCTTCCCTTCTCGGCCGTCGCCTGCGTCGGATCGCCGACCGTGCCGTCACCGCTGATCATCGAATGGCGCGGCGCGAAGTTGACCGGCCCCATGCCGGTGAGGTCGTGGTAGATGAATTGCGACTTCGGAAAGCTGTAATCGGCCTTCGCCAGGTCCATTCTGACGGGGTCCGGATTCAGGTGAAGGTAGAGGGACGTCTCCAACTCGCCCGCGTGGGCGATGCCGCCCGGATACTTCGACGTCCGGTGCTCCCGGATCGAGTCGAGATCGAGGACGGGCCAGATGAAGTAGGCGCAGAGCACGTCGCTGTGGTTGTTGATCTTCCGCGCCGCGAGATCGAGGACCGGCATGTTCGAGCCGTGGCCGTTGGCGATCAGCATGCGCCGGAAGCCATGGCGGGCGACGCTGAGACCGATGTCGGCGACGGTTTCGATCAGGTGGTCGTACCGGATGTCGATCGTGCCCGGGTAATCCATGTGATGGGTCTCGAACCCGTACGGGAAGTGGGGCAGCAGAAGCATCTCGTCGGGTATCGCCTCGCCGACCGCCTCGCAGATGTTGCGCACGATGAAGTTGTCCAGGTCCATCGGGCAGTGCGGGCCGTGGTCTTCGACGGAGCCGATGCTCAGCACCACCACCGGCTGGTCCCCGGCCCGCTCGTTCAACTCGGGCGAGGTCAGGTGGTCCCATTTCCATTTCTTGCGTTCGCCATGCATGCGACGATTCCTTTTGATCGAGAGTACCAGAACGCAACCGGTCGCCCCATCCCCCATCTACCCAATCACCCAATCACCCATCCCCCCATCCCCCCTCACCCACGCCCCCTTGCCCCTGCTACGCTGTCGCCCATGTCCTCGATCACGACCTTCTCCGATCTTCCGTCGGAACAGGGACGGCACGAGTTGTCGATTCCGATCGGCGATGGCCGGAGCCGACCGTCCCTGCCAGTCCGGTTTCACCGCGGCGCGGCGCTTCATCCGTTGCTTGCCGTGACGGCCATGGTGCACGGAGACGAGTACGAAGGTTTCGGGGGCGTGCTGCAACTGTGGAAGAGGATCGAGCGCCGCCGAATCAGCGGGTCGGTCTTGATGCTGCCGGTCTGCAATTCCGCGGCGGCGCGAGCGGCGACGCGCCGAACGCCCGACGCGCTGGACGGCCTCGACCTGGCGCGCGTCTTTCCAGGATCGGCCCGCGGCTCTTTCACCCGGCGCCTGGCGCGGCGCATCTGGGATCTCGTCGCGCCGGCCGACGTGCTCGTCGACCTGCATTCCGGGGGCGCCGGTTACGAATACCTCCCGATGACAGGCTTCTACCGCGCCCGCGACCGCGAGATCGCCGAGTGCTTTCCGATCCGCACGCTGTGGAAGATCCCGTCGAACCCGGGCGTGCTCAGCTACGAGCTGGTTCGGCGCGGACGGCGCGCCATGGGCACCGAGTTCGCCGGCGAGGCCCGCTCCGATCCTCGAGGCGTCGCCGCCTGCACGAAGGGGCTGCTGCGGATCATGCACCACTTGAAGATGATCGCCGCCCCGCCGCGCGCGACCGCGATCCAACGGCGCCGGTTGCTCACGAAGACGAGCTACCAGCTCACGGATCGATCAGGTTGGTTCGTAAGGAGCGTGGCGCCGGGGCAGCGGATCGTAAGGCGACAGCCGATCGGCGAGTGGATCGACGAAGATCTGAATCGCTCGACGCTGACCTGTCGTGATGCGGGCACGGTCACCGCGGTGCGGACGCTGCCGCGTGTGGACGCAGGCGATTACCTGGTCGTGACCGGGCGGTAGCCGCCCCGCAGGACGGGTTTGGACCTGTCCGTGGCTGATTGGATTCCTGATGCGCAAGCTTCCTGCCGTCTACGAACGCCTGCACTTCGCGGTGATCGCGCTGCTCGTCGCCGGCGCGGTCCATGCGGAGATCCCGCCGCTCGACCTGTGGACCGAGAAGACGATCGAACCCTGGTCCGCCGGAGCGATGAGCCGCGATCGCGCCGGGATCGGGATCAGCACGAACCAGCTGGTCGGCAACCGGGCGATCGAGCTGACGGCGCAACCGGGCGAGTCGCCGATCACCTTCTCGCTGTCACTGGGCCGACCGTGGGACCTGAGGGATGCGGATCAGCTCGTGTTCGCGTGGCGCATCCTTGACGGAAGCTTCGACGCGCGTGAGCTGCCTCACGTCAACGTGTGGGCGAAGAACGAGATCGGTGAAGGCTTCAGCAGGTATCGATCACTGGCGATCGAAGGCGAGTGGCGACACCTGCGGCTTGACCTGAACCGGCCGGACGAACAGGACGAGCAGTATGGCGCGGCAAGCCGTCGCGGCATCGAGCGCATCGAGTTCGTCCTGCCGGCTCGCGACCGGCCGCTTCGGATCCTGGTGGACGATCTGCACTTCGAGACGTCGGCGGCGCTGATCCTCGAGCGCGCCCGCGCTTTGGGACCTTTGAAGGACCGCATCCGTCCGGAGCGGTACGCGAGATTTCTTTGCGGCGACTACCTCCCGGCCGCGCGGCGACCGGCGCTCGAGGCGAAGTACGCGCCGCACTCGCCGATCCCCGAGACGCCGCACCGCAAGTGGGGCACGCCGCTTTCGCGCGGCCCGCTCCGCGCCCTGTTCGTCGTGAACCTCGCTTTCCACCGGGAGGTGATCGAGCTCGGTCAGCGTCTCGACATGCGTTACGACTTCGTGCCGCTGCTGCTCGTGCAGCGCTACAAGACCGAGCTCCTGGAGGACCTGGCCCGCAAGCGCTACGACGTCGTCGTGACGTCGCGTCTCGAGCCGAACGCCCAGATGCAGCCGTTCACGGACTGGCTGACCGGACAGGTCGCCCGGGGCACGGGCTGGATCGCGATCAACTCGAGCGGGACGGCCGGCGACCTGTCGCTTCCCTTCGCGCGCATCGACCGCGATCCGGTGGTCGAGGATCGCTGGAAGCGTTCGGCCGATCATCCGATCCTCGACGGCGTGCCGCTCGCCGCGATGCCGCCGTTTCAAACGCGTCAGTACGACCCGGCCGACGACGGAGAGATCGTGATCGCGCGCGGTGAGCACGGTCACCCGAAGCTTGCCGTGTCGACTCACGGCAAGGGGCGGGTGGTCGGCATCTGCTCCGGGTTCGGCAACAGTGGATTTTCGATTCTGCCCGTGCCTACGGGTCGGGTGCATGTCGGGCAGCACTTCCCGTACTGGGAATACGAGTACGCAATGCTCGCCAAGGCGATGTTGTGGGCGGCGCACCGTGCGCCCGACGTTCGCGTGACGCATCCGCGAAGAGTGACCTTGCGGCGCGGTGTCGATGATCGCCTCGAGCTGACGCTGACCGCCGATCGTGACTTCGCCGGTACGGTCGAGAGCGCCTGGCAGCGCCTCGACGGTGTCCATCACGGGCGTGCGACGACCGACGTGCGCATCTCGGCCGGACTGACTGCACCGGTGTCGATCGACCTTCCCGCGGGCTCGCCGCGTGGCCTGAACCTGCTCGACCTCACGATCCGCGATATCCAGGGTCGGGTCGAAAGCTGGCTGACGGTTACGGTCGATCTCGAGGATGACCTGGCGATCGGACGCATCACCGGCGTTCGAGCCGACCCTTACCGGCACGGGGATGCGATCGAGGTCACCGCCGATCTGGAAGGGACCATCCGCGCGGGCGCCGTCATTCAGTTCGAAGTCGTCGATACGTGGGATCGCGTCATCACTCGGACCACACGATCCGCGCAGCGCCGAGTCGAGGCGCGCATCCCCGTCGACGAGCGGTTTCTCACCGACGTCCATGACCTGCGCGTCATGCTGTCCGATCGCGAAGGAGCCGTGGACGTCGCGCTGCGGCGCATCCACACGCCCATCGAGGCGAGCGAAAAGCACCGGACGTGGTGGGTGGGCGCCACGGCGGGCGGGACGCACCTGCACCCGCACCTCTACCGACACGTTGCCGACGTCATCCGATCCGCCGACGTCAGCACCATCATGACCAACGGCCGTCATCAGCCGGACCAGGCCCACCTGATCACCGACGCCGGCCTCTGGGTCACCCCCGAGAACATCATCTGGACCGGTCACTGGAACAAGCGCTTTCCGGCCGGCATTCGCACGCCATGCCTGAGCGACCCGAAGCTACAGGACGAGCTTCACCGGCAGACCGTCGACTTCGCCGCCGGGTTCCGCCGCTTCGGTCCGATCGGCTATTCGAGCATGGAAGAGCACAGCCTGTGCACGTCACGACCGAACGGCACCGTCTGCAAGGGGCCGCACTGCCGCGTCCGATTCTCCGCGTGGCTCCGCGGACGATTCGCCGACCTGGATGCGCTCAACGTGCAATGGGAAACCCAGTTCGCGTCCTGGGACGAAGTCGAGCCGCTGCGCTGGGAGGACGGGGCGAGCCGCCTCGACAACCCGTCGCGGTGGATCGACTTCCGGCTGTTCATGGAGTCGGTCTACACCGACATGCAGCGCCGGTTCAACGACAGCATTCGTGGTGCCGACGCGGGCGCCTACGTCGGCTACAACTGCGGCATCTATGGCGAGAACCCGTTCGCCGGCATGAACCGCGCCGAAATGGGGCGCGTCTCGAGCTTTTCCATCGAGTACCAGCCTTCCCGCCTCGAAGACCAGGGCGTGACGACCACGATGGAGCTTCTGCTCGGCGCGGCGCCGCATGTCAGGGCCGGCTACTACGTCGGCTACAAGTACATGGACTTCGAGCCGCACCGGTACTGGTTCAAGGCCTGGTGGCAGGCCTTGCGCCAGCAGTACGGGCCTTTCTACTACACGGTGCTCAACGACGCCTCGACGATCGCAAGCCATGACTACGTGAAGATTCATCCGAGCCTGGCGGAGAACGGCTTCACGCCCGAGATTCGCGCGACGACGCGCGCCCTGACGCGCGGCGTGGGCCGATTGCTTCTGGAGGCGGACCGCCGGATCGACGTGGCCGTCTACCATTCGCAGGCGTCGATGATGCGCCGGTACTACGACCATCATCGGTTTCCGCAGGAGTACGAGCTGAGCCGGTGGGACGTGCGCAAGCATATTCGCGAGGCAGATTACGACTATCGTCGGCTGGTCGAGCAGCAGCTGACCAGGCAGGGCACGAAGCAGATCAAGGTGATCCTGCTGGCCGACTGCATGGCACTCACGGAGGAGGAATGGCGCGGGATCGAGCGATTCGTCGACGACGGCGGCGTCGCGATCGCCTTCGCCCGCACAGGTTTCGCCGACGGGCACGGTCGGTTCAGAAGCGAAAGCAGAGGCCTGGCGCGCTTGTTCGGCGTTCGGCCGGCGCGCGAAGCGTTCAAGTGGAGGCAAGCGGACCTGGTCGGCACGACGAGCGACGAGCTCGTCGGGGTCGTCGCCACCGTCGCCGCCTGCGATCCGGTGCGTGAGGCCGGGGCCGATGTGCTGGCGCGGTTCGAGGATGGCGAGGGCGCGATCTACAGTCGTCGCGTCGGGCCCGGACGTGCGCTGTTCTGCAACTTCAGCCATCGGTTCGAGCCGACCGAGCGGAACGTGCGGATGGTCGACGCCCTGCTCACGCTCGCCGGCGCCGAACGAACATGCTCGATCGAGCACGAGGGCCGGCGCGCCGGCGGCTTCCAGTCATTCCGGTATCAACAGGGCCCGATCGAGCTGGTCGGACTTCTGCAGACGATGGGCGCGTCGCACGAGCCGAAGACGCCGTTGACGCTGACCCTGTCGCGAAGCGGTCACGTCCATGACTTGCTGAGCCGGGCGTACCTGGGGCAGGCGGACCGGATCGATCTTGGAGCACCCGGCGCGGGGCGCCCGGCGATCTTCGCCACCCTTCCATACGCGATCGAATCGGTGGCGATCGATTCCGACGACACAGCGCAGCGCGGCGCGCGCCATGCGTTTTCGGTTGCGATTCACGCGGGCGGCGCAAAGGTGGGCGACCACGTCGTCCGGCTGGAGATCTTCGACCCGTTTGGCCGACCGGTAACCGTCCACACGCGCAACGTCACGACGAAGGCAGGCCGTTTCGAGGGCGTCATTCCTTTCGCGCTCAACGATCCGGCAGGCGGCTGGACCGTTTCCGCACGTGACGTGATCACCGGGAAGGAGGCCACGGCGACGGTGAACCTGAAGTAGGACAGGTTTTCGACAGGTTCGAGCCGTCGCCGGATCCCCATGGCGTTCGCCCCGTAGGCTGACGCCGTGCGGTTTGCCGTCCTTCAGCGCCCGACGCCCCGAGTCCCGCTACGATGCCCCGATGCCCGATGCACTGCAGGGCCAACCCGCCGCGTTGCACCGTGACCGGCCGCAATGTTGGACGAGCAGCCGGCTGTTGAAAGCCGGCGAATCGATCGAGTTTTCATTTCAGGTTCCTGACGGCTGCGCACACGGTCGACTGCAGATCTTCCCTCGCTATCTCGAGCAGGCCGAGCCCTCGGACCGGTTCGTACCGGGCGGTGATCCGGTCTGGGTCGACGATCTGCCCTCGGAAACGATCGACCCGGCCTTCAGCGAAGGACGTGCATCGGTCATCTACGAACCGAGGGCGCTCGGCGGCCATCTCGCCCGCTGGCACGTTGGTGAAGAGGTGCTCTATCGTTACTTCTCGGTCGTCGAGGACGACTGGATCGTGCTTCGGCTCAGCACGTTCGGTCCGCTCGAGTCCGACCCGTCGCTCCACGGAACCGGCGTTCCGATCGACCAGCGTCTCGCCGCCGCGCAGTTCGAGCCCGACCTGCCGATCTATCGGCGCATGCTGGAGGGCGCCCGCCGATTCGGCGACGGGCTCGTGCCATGCCTTCCGGACGATCCGCCCACGTTCACCTCGAGCGACGAGCAGCGAGACGCCCTGTACGGGCTGCTGCTGGACAAGGCGCGGTCCGTCATGCCATTCGGTGACGACATCCGCGCCGCGCGGATCGACATGCACCACGATCTTGATCCCGGCTATACGCGCAGCCTCGCTCGCTTGGGGATCCACGACCACTGCGGCCTGAACGAGGCGAACGCGAAACCATGGCTGGGGATGCCGGAGTTTCCGTACTTCTCGTCACCGATCGACTGCCGAAAGCCGAACCAGGCGAACGGCGGCGACGTGGTGGCACACCAGTGGGATTTCTGCGGGGGATTCCACTTCCTCGGGCCGGTGAGCTGGCATTACAAGGCGAGCGAAGGAGACTGGCCGGTGACCGAAGCCTGCCTGCGCGCGGGGTTGGAGGAGTTCGCGAACGCCGCGGCGATGAGCGGCCATCCGGCTTTCGTCCACCTCCTCTACGACGGCGTCCTGGAATCGGACTATCCGAACCCTGCGTTCAGGTGCGTACTCGGCGCCGACGACCATGGCATGCCGCGTTTCGTCGAGCAGTATCAGCGGTTCATGGCGTTCGAAGCGCCGCGCCTTCACAAGGTCGCCTTTGCGCGCTCGGTCGACGTCGCGGATTTCTATCGAAGGCACTACCGCGTCACGCCGCGGACGGTGTTCGTAAGCCGGACCGATCACGTCGAGCACGACAAGTGGTGGCTGTGCCACTGGCAGAACGACGGTGTGCTCGTGCCGCGCCAGGTCATCCCGTGGGGCACGCGCATCTCGACCATTCTCGATCGGCGCGACTCGGAGCGCACCTTCAAGGATCCGCTTTCGTACGAGTACATCCAGGTGGAGGATCAGAAGCGTTCGGCGCGCTTCGAGCGCGCATGCGCCAACCCCGTCTGGTGGTTCGACTACACGCGTCAGGCGTCCGGTCCCCGGGGAAGCACGATCGCGCACACGCGCACTCCGGACGTCGAGATTCGCCGTTCCGGATGGCGGCAGACCGCGGATGGATGGACCCTGGAACTCGATCTGAAGACCGAGGCATCGTTCCGTGATTACGCGATCGCGGTTTGGGACCTGCCCGACGGCTTCGCCGGTGATCCGCGGCATGTCTCGACGGACGCGCGCGAATCGATCGTCGTCTGGAATGACGCGGGCGAATACCATCTCGTTCTGATATTCGATCTCGAACCGAACTTGAGAATCAGGGTTGCCCTGAGCGCGGAATAAGCGCCGCTGCCGCCGAGCCGGGTCGTCTCGATCCGGATCTCCCGATGCACGCGGCCTGCAATTCGCCCGTACCTGCCCATCCTCCCGGAGGCGTGATCCGAAGTGTGGCCACTTCGGCTACTCCCGGGACGCGTTAGAATCCTCCACCATGCAGATCCGACAGATCGTTCTTGTCGTTCTTCTCGCCGCGCCGGCGCTGGCACAGTTCCGATTCGACATCGATCTGAAGCGGGACGGGCCGACCAGCCTGGTGATCTATGGCGACGACGGCGTGCTGGTCCGAACGGTGTGGGACGCGGCGAAGCGGAAAGCGGGTCGCCAGCAGGTCGAATGGGATCTGCTGGATGACGACGGTCAGCCGGTCAAGCCGGGGACGTACACGTACCGTACGCTCGAAAGCAGCGCCGTCAGGCCGCGCTACATCGCGACCATCGGCAACGGGCGGCACCCGCAGGTCGCGGGCGACCTCGGCGGCGTCGAGGGCATGGCCCTGTTCGATGTCGACATCGACGACGACGGCACCATCTACACCAACGGCATCGGGCACGGCCGCTCGGTGCAGAAGATCTCACCCGACGGAAAGCGGCTGCACGCCGCCACGAACGTCTCCGCCGTGGAGGTGCCGTCCACGATCGCGCTCGGCGCGCGGCATGTCTTCGTCGTCGGCGACGAGGGTTTTTATCGTCTCGACAAGACGACGATGCAGTTCGCGCGTTTCGGCGAGGAGCTTGTCGTACGGTTCGCGCAGCCGCCGAAGTGGTATCCCGGCGGCAGCGACTCGGATCGACTCGACGCGATGCTTGTCGAGGCGCGGGATTGCGTGGCGGCTGATGGCGGCAACGACCCCCGCATCCATGCCTGGCGGGGTATCACGCGGCATCCGATGAAGCGCTATGAAGGCGACCGGGTGCGGGGAGCGGCGGTCTGGGGCGATCGCCTGCTCGTCGCGGACAGCCACTACGACGAGGTGCGGCTCTACGACGTCGAATCGGGTGAGCGCGTCGGCACCTGGCCGGGTCTGACCGATCCCGCCGGGATGGTCGTGCGCGGCGAAGAGCTTCTTCTCGTGACCGATCGCCAAGTGGTCGTGCTCGATAGGGACGGCAGGCAGAAAAGCATCGTGATCGGCAACGGTCTGGAACGCCCGTTCGGCATCGCCCTCGGTCCCAGGGGTCTCGTCCATGTCACCGACCTGGGCATCCCGAACCAGGTGAAGGTGTTCGGGCCCGACGGCCGCCATCTGCGCAGCTTCGGGCGGGCGGGATCGTTCAACGGGCGGGTGACCCATGACAAGCTCGGCATTCCTCGTGGCATCGCGGTGGACGGCGCCGGCGACATCGTGCTGGCCGAGTTCGCATACAACCGCATCCAGAAGCTTTCGCCGGCTTTCGAACCGCGCTGGAACCTGCAGGCTTTCTATTGCTATCTGGGCACGGCGGACCAGGACGATCCCCGGTGGATATACGGGTTCGAGGGCCCGATGCTGCCGGTGATCAAGCAGTTCCGAGTCGATCTCGATACCGGCAAGTGGGAACTGACCCGCGCGTGGTACTTCCACAAGTATGACGATGCGGGATCGTTCTACGGCTACCCTTCCACGGGCGGCGGCGCCCTGACGCTCGACGGCCACAAGTTTGTCTACATCCATCACAAGACGATGCGCGTCTATCGTCTCGACGGCGACGATCTGGTGCCGGTCGTGCGCATCGGACCGCGCATCTCCTTCACCCGCGCCGACGGCACTCGTGCCGAGTACCACCGGTCGCAGTCGCCTACCTACGCGATCTGGCACGACGAGAACCAGGATCGCCGGATCCGCGAGAGCGAGATGTCCGTGCTGAACGAGCAGGAGGCCGCGCAGCGCGGCATGCTCTGGCGCAGCAACGACGCGAACATCACCTCCGACGGCACCATCTACATGGGCAACCTCGTGCTGAGGTGTCGGGGCGTGATCGAAGGCATTCCGCGTTACGACTGGGCGCACGTCGACGTCACGCCGATTTCGACGCCGGAGAAGGTCGTGACCATCCACGGCACCGCCGGTGTCGGCGTGGACGACCGCGGCAACCGCTACTACGGCATTCGGGAGAGCGCCGGGGGAGCGGCCGAGTTCAAGGGCATGACGTTCTGGGCCAAGCGCGCAGGTTGGCAGCACGTCGTCAAGCATGCGCCGGACGGCCGGCGGCTCTGGCGGGCGGGGCGCAAGGCGTATGGCCACGTCATGCCCGGTGAGTTCTCTTACTTCAGCTCGCTGGACTGGGCGCGCGGGTTCGTGTTCGTCGCCGACTGGGACGGCTACGTGCACGTGTTCAGCGACGACGGGCTCTTCGTCAAGCGGCTGTTCAAGGGCACGCGCGAAGGTGCACATCAGAACGAGAATCCCTACAGCATCACCTCGTACGAGTTGGGACACGTCAAGACCGTGTCGGATCCGCGTACTGGCCGGGTCTACGTCGTCAGCCAGAGCCTGGAGGGTGGAGAGCACATCCGGGCCTACGAGATCCAGGGCCTGGAGGAAGTGCGTCGAACGGAAGGCACTTTCGAGGTCGCCGCCGGCCGGCTGGTCAGCATCGAGCCCCGGAAGAACCGGCCGAGCGCCAGGCGCGCGGCACCGACGCAGCGTCGGATCGCGATCACCAGCGTGCTCGAGCCACCGGTCGTGGACGGCCGTCTGGACACCTGGACGCGCTACACCGCTCCGGAGACGGTCGGCGAAGCGCACGACCCCGCCCAGGTGCGCATTCTCATGCGCTACGATGAGAAGTACCTGTATCTCGGCGCCCGGTGCGATAACGACGACTCGCCGGCGCGCAACGCGCATTACCCGAAGACGCGCGACAGCTTCTGGCGCGGCGACTGCGTAAGCCTGTTCATCAACACCGACTCCAAGGCTGATCGAGCGCGCGAGAAGTTCACGCCGCGCGACCACCACCTGATGCTGCCTCTTGCGCACGGTCACCTGGACCGGCCACTCACGGTCTATTCGTGGACGAAGTCTGACTTCATCGAGCAGTCCGAGTACCGCGTCCAGGTCCCGGACGAACGAACCTGGACGATGACTGCGCGCATCCCCTGGGCGGCCTTCGGCCCGTACGTCCCCGTGCCGGGTGACACGCTTCACCTGAACGTGCAGATCGATTTCGGCGATCTGAAGGGAAAGGCGCACCTGTTCGCGCTGAGCCTCGGCGGTCATGATCGCTCGTATGCGGTGCCTCGGCGCTGGAATGCTGACGGCAAGATCATGTATGCACGGTGAAGTGGAACGGGAAGCAGTTAATGCGGGCAGTCTCGGATGGCGAGGCAATGAGTGTTGACTTAGTTCAGTTTCCGTTCTATAGTCTGAGTCAGATGTTAGATTCCTGAATGTCGCTTGGAGGATGGTGGAATCGCTGCAAAACCGTTCAGCACCTGCACTGGAGTGCGGTTTTTCATGCGCAGTTCAGCGCAACAAAGGAGATTCAGATGATTAGCGGGATCCATGTGTCGAGGGACTGCGTACACGTCAACCAAAAGGAGAACAGAATGAAGAAGGTCACTGGAACGTTTCTCGGGCTCATCGTGGCGACCGGCCTCGTCACCGCAGCGCAGGCGGAGGTCTTCGAGCCGACCGAGAACCTCACCGTACACACGGTGTTCGGGACGGATGCCGGCGCCGCCGGCGCGAAGGTGCTCAAGGGCGGCACGCCCTATGACGGCGGATCCGGCGGCATGCTGCTCGGTTGGCCGGGCGCAAGCTGGGGCACGGTGAACAATGCGAGGCTGCAGATGTCTTCCCGCTCGGCGGGCGACGACGGCTCGTTCACCGTCCACCAGATGATCACGCCCTGGACCGAAGCGACCAACTGGGGAACCACGCATCCGGTGGCGGGCGTGGACTACAACCCGCACCCGATCGGCCTGATCGGTCACGGCAACGGCAGCGGCGCGGTGACCGCCGAGGACGAGACCGAGATCTCCCACCTCGTGAACCACTGGGCCGGAGGCGGCGCGAACAACGGTCTCTGGCTGCAGCCGCTCGGCACGACGAACAACCCGAACTACCCGGGGTCGACCGACTTCGAGTTTCAGTTCCTTTCACGCCACGCCGTCCCGGGAAGCATCGACGGTGACGACACGATCATCGAAACCAACGTCGGCGCGCACTCGTTCGTGCCCGGCGTCATCGAGGCGATCAGCGATGCCTCGATCTTCTCTGACAACACCGATTTACTGAACAACAACGGTCATTTCGCCAACTCCGGCGGCGTGGAGAACGACGGCGTGCACATGCCCCTGCTGAAGTGGGGCCTGGGCGCGATCACGATGTCCAACCCGGCCAGCGCGACGCTGTTCCGCGTGGGCTCGGCGTTCATGAAGGTCCAGTCGATCAGCAGCACGACCGTGGGATTCCAGGTGCACCGGCTGCTCGTGCCGTGGGACGAGAACTCGGTGACCTGGAACCAGTTCGGCGCGGGCGGCCCGGTGGCCGGCACGCACTACGTGACGGCGTCGGTGGGCTCGATCAACGTGGACAACTCCGATACGGCGACCGAGCTGGACGTGACCGAGGTCCTCAACTTCTGGCTCGAGAATCCCGACCAGAACCACGGTTTCATTCTCATCCCCGACATCCAGACCGGTACGCTGGTCACCCCGATCGTCGATTCGCACCGCGTCTTCGGTCTCGACGGCGGCGTACCGGGCGACGACACCTGGATCTCGTTCTCCGGCGTGACGATCATTCCGGAGCCGTCGTCGCTGGCCCTGGCCGCACTGGGCGCGTTCGGCGTGCTGGGGCGGCGCCGTCGGGCGTGATAGAATGGTGACGTGATGGCATGACCCCAACGCGGGCCTCGTCCGAGCGCCGCCCTTCCCGGCGCGCTCGGGCGGGGCCTTGTTTTTCTGAAGGCAAAGGTCCTGTGAGCTTCGCCCACCCTTTCAAACGGACAAGCCCCTCCTTTCCAGCGGGGGGGTGGTGGGGTTGCGGGAGGCGGCACGGATTCACGCTGATCGAGCTGCTGGTCGTGATCAGCATCATCGCGCTGCTGATCGCGCTGCTTCTTCCGGCGGTCAAGAAGGCTCGCGAGGCAGGGCGATCGATAGGCTGCCTCTCGAACCTGCGCCAGATCGGGATCGGGCTGATCGCCTACACGGGCGAGAACAACAACTTCCTGCCGCCCGGTTGGCGATCACCGGTCATCACCGGGTATCCGTACAAGATTTCGGCCGGGCTCGAGTACATGACCTATCACCACACGCTTGCGCCCTACATCAGCGGCGCCATGGGCGAGGTCCATTACGACGGTCCCCCGGTGGTCAAGTGCCCGGCGCTGACCCCGGCCTTCCGCGACGGCCGGCTGAACCCGACGACCAATTCCTACGCCTACAACTTCCAGATCATGACCGGCCAGATGGACCAGGAGCTGATCAACGACAAGCTCTTCATGATCGACGAGATTCCGAAGCCGGCCGAGTCGATCATGCTCGCGGACGCCGGCAGCGTCGACAACGACACGTACTTCAACGAGGATCCGGAGAACTGGGCGCCGGAGATCGACAACCCCGGCTTCGGCCTGATCGTGTTTCCGGGCAATCAGGGCTGGGCGACCCGCAGCATCCTGCCTGGACGACCGCCGCCGCTACCGCGGCACCCCGGCGGCAACGTGGGGTCACTGTTTCTGGGAGGCCACGCGGCGCTGGTGTACATCGACCGGATCATCGATCCGGATCGCGGCGACGGCGACTGCCTGTACGACGCGGAGTGAGCGGCGCGCCGCGCTCGCGGGCCCCAGGTTGCGCCGCCCCTGTCGCGTCCAGACCAATGGGTCCATGACGGCGTCCGCGATCGCGGCCGTCAGTTCTGCTACGCTGTCATCGTTGCGCGAGGCGTCGGCCGACAGCGGTCTGCGGTCCGCAGGTTGGAAGTGCGAATCATCCCGGGCGGAGCTTTTCTCTCCTGCCGCATATGGAAGAAGGTGTGCGATGCCTGAAGGCAGGACCCTGTCGTTTGCGGCGCGCGAGAAGGATGCCGAGTGGAGGAGGGACGGCCTGCGACCCTACTTCGTCTACCGCGATCTGGGCATCAGGGACGCGACGGGCGGCAAGGTGTTGGCGCACATCATTCGTGCTGCGAAGCCCTGCAAGGGGCCCATGGGGTACCATTCTCATCAGCTGGAATTCCAGATGGTCTACATGATCAAGGGGTGGGCGCTGATCGATTTCGAGGACGTTGGCCGGATCCGGGTCGAGGCCGGCGATGTGTGGTACCAGGCGCCCTCCGTGAGGCACGAGGTGCTGGAGTATTCCGATGACTGGGAGGTGATGGAGATTACGATGCCAGCGGACTTTGAAACGCGGGATGAGCAGCGTTAGGCTCTGATTCAGAACTCTGCCGCGGGCCCAAGACCGAGCGAATGGTCCGTTGGCAAGGAGGCCGAAGCAGGCGATGTCGCTGTGCATCGTCGATGGAGGCCGACGCCGCCAACGG
>NYZC01000378.1 GCA_002686995.1 Phycisphaeraceae bacterium
AGCCGAGGCCGAGCGTCGAGACCGGCGGAGCGAAGGAACCGAGCGTCACGCGGGGCGGGGGGACGGTCATGGGGTCGATGCGGGATGCGGGAACGTGGGATCCGGAACGGATCGTGGTGCGTCGTGTCGGCTTCGTCTCCGACGGCGAACCGCCGGCGTGAGCCGGCGGGTGGACTGCGCGCTGGGCATCATCCGTTCCAAAGCCGTTCGTGCACCGTTGGCCGCAGACCCGCGGGCTGACGCCGCGCGGTTCGCCGGAACCCGGCGTCTGCATCCATTACTCCTTCAGCGACAGGTAGATCAGGACCTTCGTCGTCGGGTTACGGCCCTCCAGGCAGCAGCGCAGCCGCAGCCATCCTCCGAAGTTCCTCAGCTCCAGCGCCTGCAGGCCCGGCTCGACGATGATCATCGGACCATCCTTCTTATCGGTCCAGAACAGCCCGTCGGGCGAGATCTGCGGAAAGATCCGCAGGACGGGCTTCTCGCCCGTCAGCTCCAGGGCGCGGACGAACCAGATCGCCTCCGACGCCCAGCCGCCCTCGTAGGGCTCGGTCTCGAAGTTCCCGTTGAACGTCTCGCTCTTCTCGAGGACGGCCGTGTGCGATCGCCTGAGCATGGTCACCAATCCACCGAAACGAGGACCGAATCGAGAAAGAGGAAGTTCCGCACCGGCATGTAGGTCCGCACGTCGAACAGGAAGTTCAGCAGCCGGTCGCAGCTGTAGTACGTCTCGTCGTAGCGCGGCACCGGGATCTGACGAAGGTCCATCACGCGGTCGTTGACCTGCAGCTCGACGTTGCGCCGTTGCTCGGTGTCGAACACCCAGCGCAGGTAGTGCCAGTTGATCTTGGTCGGGACCTCGTTGTGGCACAGGGCGAAGTGGCCGCCGGGAACCTCCTCCCAGTCGTCGGGATGGACGGTGTGCCAGTCGTCGGGGGTGGCCATGCCGTCGAGCTGCATCTTCGTCGTCACCTGGAGCGACGTCTTGTACATCCATTTCTGGACGAGGTTGCCGTCGCGGTCGGTGTTGACGTAGCGGAGCACGGAATGGTGCCGGTCGCCGTCGGGCCCGTCGTTGACGTCGTTGCTGATCGTGAACTCGCCGAACATCGATTCGACCGGGTGGTAGTTGCCGTCCCACTGGCGCGGCGTCTCGATGTCGTCGTCGAACACGGCCTCCGCCTTGTAGGTGAAGTAGGTCTCCACCTGCACCAGCCCGCGCTTCGCGTAGGTGAGCCGCTTGATGAGCATCGCCATGTGATTCGGTCGGGGGCGGGTGGCGAGCTTGAGGGCGTACACGCCGTCGACCGAGCCGTGCGTGCCGATGTCGAAGAAGCTGCAGTTGCTCAGCTGCGCCGGCCGCAGGTCACGGGTGCGCGGCTTGACGTTGTCGAGGTCGTTGTCGTGGTTGCCGCACAGTTCGCACCAGCCGTTGATCCCCTCGTCGAAGTCGTCGAAGAACAGGATGCGCGGCAGGGGGTTGAACTTGCTCAGGCGCGGATCGGCGCGGCGCAGCGTTTCGAGGTCGGTGGACATACGGAAATCGGGTTCCGGAGTTCGGGTTCCGGAGTGTCAGCAGTGCGCGCGAGGGTGTCAAGCCGAGTCGGGCCGACAGGGTCCGGCTCGGTGCTGAGCGTCGTACCGCTCGATCTCCTGCTCGCGTCGCGCGTCATCCCACCCGAGGCGATCCGCCATCCAGCTCGCGACTTGTCGCGCGACCGCGGCGCGATCCTTCACGTAGTAGTGCCACCGCGTGCGGCGGACCATCACGTCGTCCAGGTGCAGCGCCCATTCGTTCGCGCACGCATGGTGCGCGACGTCGGCGCTGACCGGCGGCGGCACGATTCCGCTGACGCCCTGCGTCTCGGAATCGTCGAGCAGGGGCTCCTCCGCCGTGCGGCAGGCCCGGGCGCTCGTTCCAAGGTGCCGGAGCACGCGATCGACGGACTGCTGCGCGATGAGCCGGTAGGTCGTGAGCTTGCCTCCCGCGACGTCGATCCACCCGTCGGGGCCGTCGATGATCTCGTGGTTGCGTGACACGTCCGACGGTGTGCCGCGCCCATCGGCGATCAGGGGCCGTACGCCGGCCCAGGTGCAATGGACGTCGGAGCGGCCGATCGCCGCCTGGGGAAAGTAGTGGTTCACGAGATCGAGCAGGTACTTCACGTCTTGCTCGTCGCTTTGCACGTCGTCGAGCGAGCCGTCGTAGTCCGTGTCGGTCGTGCCGACGTAGAGGCGCTCGCCCCAGGGCACGGCGACGATGACGCGGCGCCCTTCGGTCATCATCAGCGCCTCCTCCAGCGGCAGTCGATCGCCGTCGAGCACGAGGTGAATGCCCTTGCTGGCGCGAATGCGCACGCGACTCTGCGTGAACCGGTCGGCCCAGGGCCCGGTCGCGTTGACGATGCAGCGGGCGGCGACCTCGTGCTGGCCCTGGCGTTCGTGGTCCGTGAGGCGGCAGCGCCAGCAGTCGCCGTCGCGCACCGCGTCGTCGAGCGACACGTAGTTGCAGAGTGTCGCTCCGTGCCGCGCGGCGGATCGCAGCGTATCGAGCACGAGGCGCGCGTCGTCCGTAGCGCCGTCGTAGTACCGCACCGCGCCGGTTCCATGGTCACGGCGCAGCCCCGGGACGCGCTCGTGAAGCTGCGCCATGCTGAGCGCCGAGGACGCACCGAAGTTGCGCCCGTTGCACAGGAGGTCGTAGAGCCGGACGCCGACGCGCAGCTTCCACTTCGGCCACGCGGTCCCGCGGTAGGTGGGAAAGAGGAACGGCAGCGGCGCCGCGAGATGCGGCGCGATGCGTCCGACGACCGCCTTCTCCAGGCTCGCCTGCCGCACCAGGCCCAGGTGCGCCTGGGCCAGATAGCGGATGCCGCCGTGAAGGAGGCGCGTCGACCGGCTGCTCGTGCCCCAGGCGAAGTCGCGCCGCTCGACGAGCCCGACGCGCAGGCCGCGCAGGGCGGCGTCCCGGGCGATGCCGGAGCCGACGATGCCTCCGCCGACGATCAGCAGGTCCAGCGGGGACTGCGACAGGGTCGCGACGGCGAGACCGTGCCCCGATTCCCGGATTCCGACTTGTGACACTTGATTCTCGATGGCTGCTATGTTTTATTCGGATCTTCCATGCTCGCTCGTTACAGGATTCATCGCGGCAAACGTCCGGAATCGGACCCTCTTCCCGAGGGAGTCCGCCAGGACACGCGCAAGCACACGAAACACTGTCTTCGTCCGACGGAGCAGCTGGTCGAGACCTACCTGGACGACGCGACGGACGCGGGCTGGAAGGCGTTCGAGAAGGCATATCGCGAGATCCTCCGGGAGCGATACGCCGAGGATCCTGGGCCGTTCGAGAAGCTGGCCGCGATCGCCGAAGCCGAGGACGTCTACATTGGGTGCAGTTGTCCGACGAACCGCAATCCGGACGTGAACCATTGCCACACGGTGGTGGCGCTGCGGTTCATGAAGGAGCGGTATCCGAAGCTGAAGGTCGCGTTTCCGAAGTGATTGGAGGGTCTGGGGCGCGCGGCGATCGCGCGCCGATACCTGGCGAATCATGCCAGCAGCGCATCGAGCTGCGCCCGGCTCAGTCCATCGATGCCCAGGTCGCGAAGGCTTCTGCCGCTGGTGCGGACGTCCTGATCGAGGACGATCGACACCAGGGCGATGATCGCGTCCATCGTCGGCGTCGGGACGTCGAGCTGGTCGCCCAGCGCGGCCCAGGTCGCGATGCCGTAGGGCGTGTCCTCGGTGAGCCAGCGGTTCTCGAGCACCAGCGGCGCCTTGAGCTGGGTGAGCATCCGGCTGCCGTTGATCGTCGACCAGAGATCGCCCGCCGGTCCGAAGCCGGCGCGGTGAAACGCGTCGGCGACCGGGCAGAGGTCGACGTCCAGCGCGCGGCCGAGCGCCCGGCGCTCCGCGTCGATCTGCTCGATGACGCGCACGACGCCGGGGGTGACACCCTCGTCGTAGAAGTAGAACTCGCCGCGCGACCGCTCGATCCGTCCGGCGTTCATCAGCACGCCCGCCGGGTGCATCACCGGGTTCATGCTGCTCAGGCCGCAGGCCGCGACGTGGTCGAGCAGCGTCATGTCGGGAAACAGCGCCTGCATCGTCGCCGCGACCTCGTCGCCGCGCGACGCGGGAAGGACGCCCAGGCCCATGTTGACGCTGCCCCAGATGTGCGCTTCGGCGGGTCCGGTCTTCCGACAGACGTAGGGAGACGTGTCGGTTTCGGCCAGGACCGCCGGGGCGGCGCCCTGCTCCCTGAAGATACGGGCGAACTCGAGGGCCCCGAGCGTGCCGGGCATGACGACGATGACGTGATCGTCCCTCGCGTGCGGCGCGCACGCGCGAGCCATCGCGGCATGGGCGTAGGCCGGCACAGGCACGAGCACCAGCCGCGCGTCGCCGAACGCCTCGGCAACGTCGGTGGTGACACGGTGCATCCCGGCATCACCCGTCTCCGCGACGCCGTTCAGCGCGATCGCGCCGCCGCCATCGAGCGGTGCCAGCATGTGCGCGAACTCGGGCAGATCACAAAGCGTGATCCGATGCCCGCGCAGCGCAAGGTTGGCGGCAATCGAGAACGCGGTGTTGCCACCGCCGAGTACGGTGATGGGCTCGCTCATGGCCGGCATGTTAACCCCGAGCGACCCGACCTACCGACCTTCTACTGTTCGACCCACGACCTACGACTTTCGACTTTCGACTTTCGACCTTCGACCTTCGACTTTCGACTTTCGACCTTCGACCTTCGACCTTCGACTACAATGCCCTCATGCCCGATCTCTCCCACGTGAACGAGCGCGGCGAGGCGCAGATGGTCGACGTGTCGGCGAAGCCGCCGATGCGGCGCACGGCGGTGGCGCAGGGCGACTTCGTGGCGGCGTCGGCGACGCTCGACCGGCTGCTTGCGGGCGATCTTCCGAAGGGCGAAGCGCTGGCCGTCGCCAGGATCGCAGGCATCTCGGCGGCGAAGCGGACCGACGCGCTGATCCCGCTCTGCCACACGCTGCCGCTCGATCACGTGAACGTGTCGTTCGAGCGCGCGGCCCCGGATCGGGTGCGCGTGACGGCATCGGCGACGCTCGTCGCCCGGACGGGGGTCGAAATGGAATCGCTGACCGCCGTGAGCGTCACCTGCCTCACGCTCTACGACATGACGAAGGCGGTGGACAAGGACCTGTCGATCCAGGACATCCGGCTGGTTGAAAAACGGAAGGAGCAGGTGGCGGGGAGCGTGTAGTGCTTACGAAGCGGTTTTCGAATGGCCACGAACAGCCGCAGCGCGAGCTGAAACCCACGACCCGTCGTGATGCCAGGTCCGGACAACGCGACACCCCCCCCAACCCCCCCTTACAAAGGGGGGGCTTGCCCGGATTGGTTGACTTTTTGAGGCTTTTCCCGCCGCGGTGAGCGCGGACACCTCATCGACGCTCGACATGGCGCGCATATCCGACATTTCACCTGACCCGCGGCGACCGGGGCGATTGCGCATCTTCGTCGACGAGAAGATCGTCGCCACGCTCGGGCGCAGCCGAGTCGAGCAGTTGTCCCTGTCGGTCGACCAGGAATGGACGTCGGTGCTGCGGCAGCACGTCGAGGCCGAGGCCGCGATCGACGCCGTGGTGCGGCAGGCCATGCGCATGCTCAATCGGCGGGCCATGACCCGGGCCGAGATGGAAGGGAAGCTGGGGGAACGCGGCCACGACCAGGACGTCGTCGCCGAAGGTCTTGACCGTCTGGAAAGGCTCGGTGCGCTCGACGACGCCCAGGTGGGCCGGCTGATGGTCGCGCAGCTCACCCGCGACCGACCGGCCGGCGCGGCGCTGCTCGTCGAGAAGCTCTGCGCCCGCGGGCTGAGCGAGGACCTGGCCGAACGCATCGTCGGCGATCACCTTTCCGGCGATGACGCGGAGGCGTCCGCACGGGCGCTGGTCGAGCAACGCCTGCCGTCACTGCGACACTGCGATCCCCCGACCCGAGCCCGCCGGCTCGCGGGCCTGCTCGCGCGCCGGGGATTCGACGAGCAGACCATCGAGTCGGTGGTGGGTGCGGTCGTGGAGATCGATGACTTCGAATCCGCCTGAGCTCGGCCAGGGTGCCCGTCTTCGTCCTGCCGGGGCGCGAGTGATCGAGGACGAGGACGACGTCGAGGATGAGGTCGAGGACGGGGACGGGGAAGAGTCGCCATGCAACGCCCATCCTCCGTCGCTGATATACTCCGCCGAGTGATTCGCTAGGGGTGCCTGCGATGAAATGCGGGCTGAGAAAACCCTTCGAACCTGAACAGGATCAGTCCGCCTGCGGCGGACGAACTGCGTAGGGAAGCGAACCCATTCGCCGATGCGGCGCCCTGCCGGTCGGACGCGCGTGGAAAGCTTCTCCGCCGACGGGAGCTGACTCATGACCGCGACGACCGGGTTCCGGCCTGATGCCACCGACACCTCCGCGATCGCCTATCCGCCGCTCGGCGCGAACCCCGGCGGTTCCGAAGACACGACCACGCCAGGCAGCTTCGCCAACCCGCCGGCGATTGCCCCCGGCCGGGCCGGTGCCCTGACATTCAGCAGTCCCGACACGCCGGGCATGCCGGAGGTCAGCGACAGGACCGCATGGGACTTCATGGCCGAGGGGTGGTCATGCGTCGAGGCCGGCGATCCGAAGCGGGGCGTCGCGCCGCGCTGGGCCCCGCCGGCAGGGCACGAACCGGTCACCCAGCTCGAGCACGCGCGCATGGGGACCGTGACGCCGGAGATGCGGCGCGTCGCCGCGCGCGAGCCGCACCTGACGCCGGAGATGGTCCGCGACGAGGTGGCGGCGGGCAGGATGGTCGTCCCCGCCAATCGGGTGCACCTCGGATACCGGCTCGACCCGATGTGCATCGGCCGGGCGTCGAAGACCAAGATCAACGCCAACATGGGCGCCTCGCCGGTGTCGTCCGGGACCGACAAGGAGCTGGAGAAGCTCGATTGGGCGCAGAAGTGGGGTGCCGACACCGTCATGGACCTGTCGACGGGTGGTGATCTCGACCAGTGCCGGGACGCGATCCTGCGGCACAGCACGGTGCCGATCGGCACCGTGCCGATCTACTCGATGATCCTCGGCCGGCGCATCGAGGACCTGACCGTCGAAGACATCCTCGCGATGATCGAGCACCAGGCGGCGCAAGGCGTCGACTACTTCACGATCCACGCCGGCGTGCTCCGCGCGCACCTGCCTCACGTCCGGCAGCGCCTGATCGGCATCGTCTCGCGCGGGGGCTCGCTGCTGGCGAAGTGGATGCTCCACCACGGTCGCGAGAACCCGATGTACGAGTGCTGGGAGGACATCTGCACGATCATGCGGCGCTACGACGTCACGTTCAGCATCGGCGACGGCCTGCGTCCCGGCGGTCTCTCCGACGCGACCGACCGCGCGCAGCTCGCGGAGCTTCAGACGCTCGGCGAGCTCACCGAGCGCGCCTGGCGCATGGGCGTGCAGGTGATGATCGAGGGGCCCGGCCACGTGCCGTTCGACCAGATCGAATACAACATGAAGCTCGAGCGGCAACTCTGCCACGGCGCGCCGTTCTATGTGCTCGGGCCGCTCGTCACCGACATCTTCCCCGGCTACGACCACATCACGAGCTGCATCGGCGCTACCTCCGCCGCGTACCACGGCGCGTCGATGCTCTGCTACGTCACGCCGAAGGAGCACCTCGGGCTGCCCAAGAAGGAGGACGTCAAGCAGGGCTGCATCGCCTACCGGATCGCGGCGCACGCGGCCGATGTCGCGCTGGGGATTCCCGGCGCCCGTGATCGCGATGACGAGCTGACCCGCGCCCGGGCGGCGCTCAACTGGGAGCGGCACTTCGACCTGTCGTTCGACCCGGACACGGCCCGCGCGTACCACGACGAGGACCTCGACGTCGACACCGACTTCTGCGCGATGTGCGGCCACGACTGGTGCAGCGTGCGCATCAGCAAGGAGATCGACGAGTTCCTCTCCGGCAAGGACGAGCGATACCTGTGGGACAAGCCAAAGGTGAGCGAGGCGCTGACCGACGAGCAGAAGGCGATCCTCGAGAAGCGAGGCGTGCTCAGCCCCGACGAGATCCACCGGCTCGCCGCGAAGACCAGCGACGCGATGGGCGCCGGGTCGGGCGGCAAGGCCGAATGCCACAGCGATCACGCCGACGATGCGCAGGCGCACGTCCTTCAGGATCAGAAGCCTCGTGAAGCTGACCAGTTCCGGCGCCGGCTAGCCGATCGCGCGCTCAGCCGCGATCCGAGCCCTTGGGCCGGGCCTCGTTGACGGTCAGGGTGCGACCGTCGAACTCGTTGCCATTCAGTGCTTCCATCGCGGCCTGGCCCGCGCTGGCGTCAGACATCGTGACGAAGGCGAAACCGCGCGGCCGGCCGGTATCGCGATGGGTGGCGATATAGACCTCGTCGACCTGGCCGTGCTCGGCAAACAGGTCGTGAAGCTGCTCCTCCGTCGTCCCGTAGTTCATGTTGCCGACGTAAATCCTCATCAGCTCACTCTCCAGACCAGTCACACTTCCCGAGGCTTCCCCGCGGTCAGCACAAGGCGGGCTATCCGTGGCCGGCGACCACCGCCGCGCCATCGGTACAATTATATGGACCTCGAGGCCGGCGTCGCGTCGGGCGGCCCCGGACTTCAACGGAATGCGGAAGGTAGAAGGTGATTCGATGACCGGCGGCGACGATGAAATCTTCGATGACCTGCCTCGCTTCGTGCCGGGACAACTCGTCCGGCACCGCCGCTACGGCTACCGGGGCGTCGTGGTCGACTTCGACATGCGGTGCCAGGCGGACGACGACTGGTATCGGTCGAACCGCACTCAGCCCGATCGCGATCAGCCCTGGTACCACGTGCTGGCCGACGGCTCGTCGGCCGTCACCTACGCCGCCGAATCGAGCCTGGAGGACGACGTGATCAGCGCCCCTGTCCGACATCCGGTCGTGGACCGTTTCTTCGAGCCGTTCGATTCCGGCGCGGGACGATACGATCGCAACGACCAGCCGTGGCAGGGATGGATGCAGTCGTAGTAGCGATGCAGGAGGCGGGCGGTCGGCTTCGTGATCCGCGGGCCGATTCGATGTGGCAACCGGTCATCGGCCCGGGCCGCAGGTTCGCATCCTTGCATCACCCGCCGCGGCCCCCCCACGAAATTCTGCCGTCCTGCCGCACGCCGGTCCGATCTGACAAACGATGGGCTGTCGCCGCTGCTCGAGCCCCGTGCACCGAATCCTTCACGGCATGGTCGGCGCCACCAAGGCCGTGCTCGGACTCGACCGCGCCGCGCCGGAGGTCGCGCAGGTGCGCCGCGCCATCTGCGACGAATGTCCCCACGCGATCCACTGTCGCGCGGGCGGGCCATGCTGGTGCGGCCGTCTCTGGGACGGCATCCGGGCCCATCGGCCCACCTGCGGCTGCAGCATTCCCCTCAAGGTCAGGGTGCGCCACGAGCAGTGCCCGCTCGGACAGTGGTGAGAGGAATCTGCAGGAAATAAAAAAAGATTGAGATTTGGCCCCGGCCCGGGTTGCAATCCGGGCCGAGTTGGCGCAGAATGTGGGGCTTGGAACTCACTGCCGGCGCGGTATTTGCGTGTACAACCCGGATTGGAGGCGATTCCGTCGAGGACCGGATCGCTGACCGTCCATCATGCCCGATGCGGACCTGGGGTCTGGCTGAAATCCGTAAACTGCATCCAGTGCTCGGTTTATATCCTTTGACGGGTCGAGGTGATCGATGCTGATATCGAACGTGCGCAACTATTCGAAGCGCGGCGACGCGCTGCCGATCCCGAACCTTGTTGAGGTTCAAGATACTGCCTACAAGAGACTTATACAGGAAGGTACGGCTTCGGACGCGCGGGATCCCCACATGGGGCTCGAGTCGTTGCTGCGCGAGGTGTTCCCGATCGCCAGCTACGACGAGAGCATGCAGCTCGAATACCTCTACTACGAGCTGGATCCGCCGCGCTATACGCCGGACGAGTGCCGGCAGCTTCGCCTGACCTACGGCAGCCCGTTCCGGGTCGGCGTCCGGCTGATCCGCAAGGACGTCGCCGAGATTCCCCAGGAGGAGATCTACCTGGGCGAAATCCCGATCATGATGGGCGGCGGCGAGTTCGTCATCAACGGCGCCGAGCGCGTCATCGTCAACCAGCTTCACCGCTCGCCCGGCGTGGACTTCTCCATCGCCAGCGCCGAGGCGGACCGTCCGCTGCACTCGGCCCGCATCATCCCCGAGCGCGGCTCCTGGATCGAGCTCGAGGTCACCAAGAAAGACGTGCTGGTGATGCGGATCGACCAGTCGACGAAGATCCCCGCCACCACGTTCCTCCGCGCGATCGACGAGAACTACTCGACGACCAACACGCTGCTCGACCTGTTCTACGACGTCGCCGAGATCTCGGCGGTCGAGGTGAAGGCCGAGCACTTCGCGGCGGCGCCGATCGTCGACGCCGACACCGGCGAGGAGCTGGTGCCGGTCGGGGGCCAGATCGGCGAGCTCGTCGACCAGATCGTGGGCTCGCAGCTCAAGACCGTGCAGGTCGTGGCCAACGTGACCGACGAGCTGATCCTCAACACGATCGCCGAGGAGGCGCAGACCGAGGTCGGCGTGTCGGTCAGCGAGCACGAGACCGCGCTGCTCCACCTGTATGCGCGGCTGCGGCCCGGCAACCCGCCGCAGGTCGAGAAGGCCCGCCAGCTGTTCGAGGAGAAGTTCTTCGACCTGAACCGCTACCGCCTCGGCAAGGTCGGTCGCTTCCGCATCAACCGCAAGTTCGACCTGGACATCCCCGAGTCGGAGATGTCGCTGCGGGCGGAGGACTTCCTCCAGATCATCAAGTACATCCTCGACCTGCGCAGCAACCGCAACAAGGCGCACGTCGACGACATCGACCACCTCGGCAATCGCCGGCTCCGCACGCTCGACGAGCTCGCGGTCGAGGAGCTGCGCAAGGGCTTCCTGAAGCTGCGGCGCACCGTCCAGGAGCGCATGAGCGTCAAGGAGCCGGACGACCTGTCCAAGGTCGCCGACCTGATCAACTCGAAGTCGATCTCCTCCGCGATCGAGCAGTTCTTCGGGCGCAGCGAGCTCTCGCAGGTCGTCGACCAGACGAACCCGCTCTCGCAGCTCACGCACGAGCGCCGGCTCTCGGCGCTGGGACCGGGCGGCCTGAACCGCAAGCGGGCCGGATTCGAGGTGCGTGACGTGCACATCTCGCATTACGGCCGCATCTGCCCGATCGAGACGCCGGAAGGCACCAACATCGGCCTGATCGCGTCGCTGGGCATCTACTCGAAGATCGACAACTACGGCTTCCTCCAGACGCCGTACCGGCGCGTCGACGAAGGCGCGGTCGGCAGGGGCGAGGACGGCGGCATCGAGTTCCTGCGCGCCGACGAGGAGATGAAGGTCACGCTCGCGCCCACCAACGTGCTGAGCCGGCAGGGCGCGGTCACGGCCGGAAACGTGCTGGCCCGCGTCGACGGCGACCTCACCTCGGTGACCAGCGGCGAGGTGCAGTACGTGGACATCAGCCCCAAGCAGATCGTCGGCGTCAGTGCCGCGCTGATTCCCTTCCTCGAGCACGACGACGCCAACCGCGCCCTGATGGGCTCGAACATGCAGCGGCAGGCGGTGCCCCTGATCCGCACCGAGCCGCCGTGCGTCGCCACGGGCATGGAGAAGGAGGTGCCGAAGTACTCGGGCATGGTCATCCGCGCCAGCAACGGCGGCACGGTCACCTACGTCGACGCGATGCGCATCGTCATCGACAACGCCGACGAGTACGAGCTTCGCAAGTTCGTGGGGCTCAACGAGCGGACGTGCCTCAACCAGCGGCCGATCGTGAAGCTCGGTCAGAAGGTCGAGCAGCACCAGATCATTGCCGACGGCGCCGCCACCGACGAGGGCGAGCTGGCCCTCGGCAAGAACGTGCTCGTCGCGTTCAACACGTTCGACGGCTACAACTTCGAGGACGCGATCGTCATCTCCGAGCGCCTCGTCAAGGACGACGTGTTCACGTCGATCCACCTCGAGGAGTTCGACGTCGAGATCCGCGAGACGAAGCTGGGGCGCGAGGAGTTCACCTGCGACATCCCCAACGTCAGCGAGAAGCAGCTCGCGCGGCTCGATGAGAACGGCGTCGTCCGGATCGGCACTTACGTGCGCCCGGGCGACATCCTCGTCGGCAAGGTCAGCCCCAAGAGCAAGAGCGAGCTGACGCCCGAGGAGAAGCTGCTGCACGCCATCTTCGGCCGGGCCGGCGAGGACGTGAAGAACGACTCGCTCGAGGTGCCCGCGGGCACGGAGGGCATCGTCATCGCGGCGAAGCGGTTCAGCCGGCGCATGCACCTCAACGAGGAGCAGAAGCGCCAGCTGCGTCGCGAGATGCGGGCCTACGAGGTCGAGATGGACGAACGCGCCGCCGACCTGTTCCGCCAGATGGTCGAGCAGGTCAACGAGGTGACGGGCACCGACATGATCGACCCGAGCACCCGCCAGAAGGTCGGCGTCAGTGACATCACCGAGGTCGTGCTCGAGCAGATCGAGACCTTCACGCTCAAGTGGGTCAAGGGCAACAAGGAGGCCAAGGAGCAGGCCGAGATGATCCACGGCCAGTTCTGGCCGCGCATCGAGGGCGTCGCCAAGGAGAAGGAGCGCCGGCTCGCGCACATGAAGCGCGGCGACGAGCTGCCTTCGGGCGTGCTCGAGATGGTCAAGATCTACATGGCGACGCGGCGCCACCTCGCCGTGGGCGACAAGATGGCCGGCCGGCACGGCAACAAGGGCGTCATCGCCAGGATCGTGCCGCTCGAGGACATGCCGTTCCTCGAGGACGGGACGCCGGTCGACGTGCTGCTCAACCCGCTGGGCGTGCCCAGCCGCATGAACGTCGGGCAGATTCTCGAGCTGCACCTGGGCTGGGCCTGCGGCGTGCTCGGTTTTCAGGCGGTGACGCCGGTGTTCGACGGCGCCACCGAGCAGGAGATCCACGACGTCATCCGCGAGGCCAACGCGTACCTCGACGACCACGTGAAGAACCTGGCCGAAGAGCAGCTGGCGCCGCACGACGACGAGTTGCTCGTGAAGATGCCGCCCGGCGGCAAGGTGCAGCTCTACGACGGGCGCACCGGCGAGCCGTTCGATCAGCACACGGCGGTCGGCTACATGTACCTGCTCAAGCTCCACCACCTGGTGGATGACAAGATCCACGCCCGCGCCACCGGTCCCTACAGCCTCATCACCCAGCAGCCGCTCGGCGGCAAGGCCCGCACCGGCGGCCAGCGCTTCGGCGAGATGGAGGTCTGGGCCCTCGAGGGCTACGGCGCGGCGTACATCCTGCAGGAGCTCCTGACGGTCAAGAGCGACGATGTCGAGGGTCGCACCAAGATCTACGAGTCGATGGTGAAGGGCACGAACACGCTCGAGGCCGGCATGCCGGTCGCGTTCGACGTGCTCTGCAACGAGATCAAGGGCCTCGGCCTCAACATCACGCTGGAGAAGTCGGAGGTCGAAGGCGAGTCGCTGCTGTAGGCCTGCTGGGAGGTTTCAGAACCACGATCCGCCGCAGGCGGACGGATGAGCACGGTTGAATCAGAAAACAAGAGAAAAAATCCGTGTCCATCCGTGTCCATCCGTGGTTCCAGCTCGTTGCGGCCGGGCCGCGTTGGAACGTGACGTTTACTGATTTGCGATTGGCGCACAAGCACCCCTTTTCGGAGTGATCGATTCATGGCGGAAACCATTTACGATCGCGTCAACGATTACGGTTCGGTGAAGATCAACCTCGCGAGCCCCAACGACATCCGGTCGTGGAGCTTCGGGGAGGTCAAGAAACCCGAAACCATCAACTACCGCACTTACCGTCCTGAGAAGGACGGCCTGTTCTGCGAGCGGATCTTCGGACCCGAGCGCGACTACGAGTGCGCGTGCGGCAAGTACAAGGGCACGAAGTTCAAGGGCATCATCTGCGACCGCTGTGGCGTCAAGGTCACGCACAGCCGCGTGCGCCGCAAGCGCATGGGCCACATCAACCTGGCGGCGCCGATCGTGCACATCTGGTTCTTCAAGGCCGTGCCCAGCCACCTCGGCAACCTGCTCGGCATGAAGACGACCGACCTGGAGAAGATCATCTACTTCCAGGACTACGTCGTCACCGATCCCGGGAGCACCGAGCTGGCCGAGCGGCAGTGCCTGACCGAGGACGAGTACCGCCAGGCGGTCGAGCAGCACGGCTCGGGGTTCAAGGCGCTGATGGGCGCCGAGGCGATCAAGGAGCTTCTGCTTCGCGCCGACCTGAACGCGCTGAACGAGGAGCTGCGCGAGGCGCTCGGGGCCACCCGCAGCAAGCAGAAGATCAAGGATCTCTCGAAGCGCCTCAAGATCGTCGAGCAGATCCGCCACTCGGAGAACCGGCCGGAGTGGATGGTGATGGACGTCATTCCCGTCATCCCGCCGGACCTGCGCCCGCTGGTGCTGCTCGAGAGCGGCAACTTCGCCACGAGCGACCTGAACGACCTCTACCGCCGCATCATCAACCGCAACAACCGGCTCAAGAAGCTGATGGACCTCAACGCGCCCGAGGTCATCGTCCGCAACGAGAAGCGCATGCTCCAGCAGTCGGTCGACGCGCTGTTCGACAACGGCCGCTGCCGCCGCCCGGTCCTGGGCTCGAGCAACCGGCCGCTCAAGTCGCTGACCGACATGATCAAGGGCAAGCAGGGCCGGTTCCGCGAGAACCTGCTCGGCAAGCGCGTCGACTACTCGGCGCGCTCGGTCATCGTCGTCGGCCCCGAATTGGCGCTGCACCAGTGCGGCCTGCCGAAGAAGATCGCGCTGGAGCTGTTCCAGCCGTTCATCATCCGCAAGCTCAAGGAGCACGGCCTCGCCGACACCATCAAGAGCGCCAAGAAGATGCTCGAGCGGCGCGACCCGGAGGTGTGGGACATCCTCGAGGAGGTGATCCACCAGCACCCCGTGCTGCTGAACCGCGCCCCGACGCTCCACCGCATGGGCATCCAGGCGTTCGAGCCGATCCTCGTCGAAGGCAACGCGATCAAGGTGCACCCGCTCGTCTGCAGCGGCTTCAACGCCGACTTCGACGGGGACCAGATGGCCGTGCACCTGCCGCTGTCCGTCGAGGCGCAGGCCGAGGCGCACATCCTCATGCTCGCGACGCACAACATTTTCAGCCCTGCGAACGGCGACCCGATCATCTCGCCCAGCCAGGACATCGTGCTGGGGATGTACTACATCACGTCGATGCCGGAGGACGTCCAAAAGGATCCGGCGAAGTGCCCGACCTTCAAGGACCCGACCGAGGCGCTGCTCGCCTACGACATCGGCAAGATCTCGATCCACGCCCCGATCGTGGTGCGCATGCCGAAGGACCACTTTCCGCACGTCGTCGAGGACCAGATGGCGCCGGCGGAACCGATGGCCGAGTCGCGGCGCGTGCTGACCACGGTCGGGCGCCTGCTGTTCAATGACATCCTCGACGAGGGCATGCCCTACTACAACTGCGCCCTCGGCAAGAAGGGCTGCTCGCGCGTGATCGACGACTGCTACGCGCACCTGGGCCGGCCGTCGACGATCAACCTGCTCGACAAGCTGAAGAACGTCGGCTTCAAGCGCTCGACGCTCGCCGGCCTGTCGTTCGGCATCACCGACCTGCGCATTCCCGAAGCGAAGCACACGATCATCGACGCCACCCAGACCAAGGTGAACCGCGTCGAGAAGGCGTTCCACGCCGGTGCGATCACCGGCCGCGAGCGCTACAACCAGCTGCTCGACCTCTGGACGCACTGCCGCGAGCAGGTCACGCAGGAGCTTCTCAAGGAGCTTCAGCATGACATCCGCGACGAAGAGGGCGAGCCGGTGCCGCTCGGTTCGGACGAGGGGCACGCGTACCTCAACCCCGTGTGGCTGATGAGCGACTCGGGCGCCCGCGGCAACGTCAGCCAGATTCAGCAGCTCGCCGGCATGCGCGGCCTGATGAGCAAGCCCTCCGGCGAGATCATCGAGACGCCCATCAAGGCGAACGCCCGCGAGGGCATGAGCGTGCTCGAGTACTTCAGCTCGACGCACGGCGCCCGCAAGGGACTGGCCGACACCGCCCTGAAGACGGCCGACTCCGGCTACCTCACGCGCAAGCTCGCGGACGTCGCGCAGAACGTGTTCATCAGCTCGCCCGACTGCGGTACGAAGCAGGGCGTGACGAAGCGCGCGATCTACAAGGGCGAGGAGATCGACGTCACCCTGCAGGGGCAGATCGTCGGCCGCGTGGCGCGCGAGACCATCCGCAACCCCATCACCGACCAGCTGATCGTCGAAGAGAACGATCAGATCAGCCCCGAGGCGGCGACCGCCATCGAAGCGCTCGGCATCGACAGCGTCGTCGTCCGCAGCCCGCTCACCTGCGAGTCGGCCCAGGGCGTCTGCGCCCTGTGCTACGGCCAGGACATGTCGACGGGCCAGCTCGTCGAGCAGGGCCTGGCGGTCGGGATCATCGCCGCGCAGTCGATCGGCGAGCCGGGCACGCAGCTGACGATGCGCACGTTCCACACCGGCGGCGTCGCTTCGACGGCGCTGGTCGACACCGAGTACCGGACGTCGCACCCCGGCAAGGTCGAGCTTCGTGACGCCAACGAGGTCCCGGTGAAGGACGAGGACGGCAACGACGTCGCGGTCACGCTGAAGCGCAACGGCGAGGTGCTGCTGCTCGACCAGAAGGGCCGCGAGCTCGAGCGCTTCAAGGTTCAATACGGCGCCTACATCCTGGTCGGCAACGGCGACCAGGTGAAGAAGGGCCAGGTGCTGGTCAAGTGGGACCCGCACCGCACCCCGATTCTCGCCGAGAAGGCCGGCAAGGTCCGGTTCGAGGACATCGTCGCGGGCGAGACCGTCCGCACCGAGAGCGAGGCCACGACGGGCGGTCGCCGCAAGGCGGGCCAGCCCAAGGGCGACGCCCTCGTCGTCATCGAGCACAAGGGCGAGATGCACCCGCGCATCATCGTCGAGGACAGCGACGGCAAGATTCTCGACTTCCACTACCTGCCGGCGAAGGCCCGCATCGAGGTCGAGGAAGGCCAGATGATCGAGGCCGGACACATGCTCGCGCGGCAGCCTCGCGAGATGTCCAGCTCGGCCGACATCGTCGGCGGTCTGCCTCGCGTCACCGAGATCTTCGAGGCCCGCAAGCCGAAGGATCCCGCGGTGCTCGCGGAGATCTCGGGCAACATCGAGCTGCGCAGCGACAAGCGCCGCGGCAAGATGACGATCATCGCCAAGAGCGACGCGGGTCTCGAGGTCGAGCACCACGTGCAGCAGGACCGCCACCTGCTCGTGCACACCGGCGACTACGTCGGGGCCGGCGACCCGCTCATCGACGGTCCGCTGATCCCGCACGACATTCTTCGCATCAAGGGCGAGGAGGCGCTGTTCAGCTACCTGCTCGACGAGGTGCAGAACGTGTACCGCGCCCAGGGCGTCGGGATCAACGACAAGCACATCGAGATCATCGTCAGCCAGATGCTGCGGAAGGTGCGCGTCGAGAACCCGGGCGACACCGACCTGTTGCCCAACGAGGTGCTGGACCGCTTCCGGTTCCGCGCCGCCAACGAGAACGCGATGCAGATGGTGCGGATCAAGGAGTGCGGTGATACGGCGCTGCCGATGAACGCAATGGTGTCGCGGTCCGAGCTGAAAGACGTCAACGCCCGCGCCGAGGCGGACGGCAAGCAGGGGGCCAAGACGACGAAGGCCCGGCCCGCCACGGCCAAGACGCTGCTGCTCGGCATCACCAAGGCAAGCCTTCAGTCGGAGAGCTTCCTCTCCGGCGCGTCGTTCCAGGAAACGACCAAGGTGCTCACCGAAGCGGCCCTGGCCGGTCGCGTCGATCCGCTGGTCGGTCTCAAGGAGAACGTGCTGCTGGGTCACCTGATCCCGGTCGGCACCGGATTCAGGGACTACCAGTCGATGAACGTGGTCAAGCTCGCGGAGCCGCCGGCCAGCGACGAGCCGACCCGCGAAGAGGATATCGAGGATGCTGCGGCGATGGCCGAAGCGGCCGGCGCCGTGGCGCCGGAGCAGATCGAGACGACGATCGGCGAGTCCCGTCGCGTCGCCGAATTGCTGGGCGAGGCCGAGCCGACGTCGCCGGGTGGCGGCGTGTTGCCGTAACGTATCCACGCGGCCGAGTACTAAAACGAAACGTTCACGCAACCCTTCCCGCGTGCGGGGAGGGTTGTTTTTTTTCGGAGCGGCCCGGTGCAGGATGCTGGCGATCGGACTCACCTGGGTTGCCGCGGGATGTGAGAGGTGACCGGAGACGTTCTAGTCCAGCTAGCCCGGCACGCCGATGTCCTCGTCCCAGAGCTCGGGGTGCTGCGCGATGAATGCCTCGATCAGCTCGACACAGCGCTCGTCGTCGAGCACGACCGTCTCGATTCCCTCCTGCTCGAGCCAGTCCTCGCGCCCCTGAAACGTTCGCCGCTCTCCGATGACGACGCGCGGAATCCGGTGCAGGACCAGCGCGCCGCTGCACATCGCGCAAGGTGAGAGCGTCGTCGCCATGGTGAGGCGGTGCCAGTCGCGGCGCCGACCGGCCTGGCGGATGCACACGGTTTCCGCGTGCGCGGTCGGGTCGCCGGTCTGGACGCGCAGGTTGTGGCCCGCCGCGACGACGGCGCCGTGCTCGTCGACGAGCGCGGCGCCGATGGGGATGCCCTCCTGTGCAAGGGACGCTCGCGCCTGCTCGACGGCGGCGTCGAGCGCCGCATGGTCGTGGAGTGACGGCGTCCCGGCCATGACTCAATCGTAGCCGTTCGCGGGTTTTCGTGGCCATGAAGCCGCGGCCGACCCAATCCTTATCGGCACTCGAATGCGGGGCAGAAATCGGGGCCGGCCCGGGGTCAGCCCCGGTGTTTGCTGTTTGCGTTGTTGGGTATCTCCGGACGCTTGCCGAGCCGGGCCGTACTCGACCCGGAGTCG
>NYZC01000379.1 GCA_002686995.1 Phycisphaeraceae bacterium
GCGCGAGGCGATCGCCACGTTCGACGACCTGACGGTCGCGGCGGCGCCGACGCTGCCGCACGTCGAGGACTTCGAGGACGGGGTCGCGGACTTCTTCTTCCCGGCGGGAGGATGGGCGGTCAGCGGCGGCCGGTACGAGGCGCAGCCACCCGCAGGCTCGAACGCCGCCTCGTTGCTCGGCCTGTCCGAGCCCCTGCCGGACGAGTTCGATCTCGGCGCGACCGTGCATGGCCTCAACGGCGGCGCCGGCTACAGCCGTAACGGCCTGCTGATCTTCGACTACCGCGGCCCGAGCGACTTCGCGTACGCGGGCGGTTTCTTCGGTGCGGGCGAATGGCGCATGGGCCGTTACGACGGCACCAACTGGTCGGTCGACGCGTCGCATGGCGAAGGCCTCTCGACGCAGCAGGACTACGTCCTGCTGCTCACGGTGCGTGACGGGCGGGCGACGCTCTCGGTGGACGGGTCGCAGAAGCTGACGCACGACTTCGGCACGAACCTGTCGGGCGGGCGCGTCGGCGTGGGGACGGACAACGCGCAGGCACAGTTCGATGACTTCGCGGTCACCGCGAGCGCCGACAATGTCGGACCGCGGGTCCTGGAGGTGCTCGTCGTCGGCACGGCGTGGACCGGCGCGTTCACGGATGCCCTGGCGGCGGCGGGCATCGGCGGCGCCCACGGCTTCACGGTTTCGACGGGCCCCGATCAGCATCTCGCGCTGCCGTGGACGAACGGCGACCAGGTGACGATGCGATTCGACGAGGCGGTTACGGTGAGCGCCGGCGATCTGTCGGTGACCCATTCGGCGGGCAGCTTCGGAGTGACGGGTGTGTCGTACGATGCGTTGACGAACACGGCGACGTGGACGCTGGATGCCGCGCTGACCTCGGACCACGTTCAGATCACGCTCGCGGACACGGTGACCGACGGCGCGACCAACGCGCTGGACGGCGAGTGGGTCGACGGTCAGTCGACCATGTCAGGTGACGGCACCCCTGGCGGCGCGATGAGCATGACCTTGCACGTTCAGGTCGGCAGCAGCGATCGCGACGATGCGACGTCGATCTACGACGTGTCGGTCATCCGTTCGGCGCTGGGATCCTCCGCTGGCGATGCGGGTTACTCGCCGCACGCGGATCTGAACGGTGACGGGACCGTGACGAGCGACGACTTCGACGGCCTGCTTGCGAACCAGGGGCGCAGCCTTGACACGGTCGCGGGCGGCGGCGCCGGCGCGATGTCGATGACGCTGGAAGGCGTCGATCAACTCGTCACGACACCCTCGGATGCGCCGCTGAACGGGTCGATGGACATCGTGGTGCGTACCGCGGACGGCAATCCGGTCGACCTGCTCGACTACTCGGTGCGCGTCGCGCTGACCGGTCCGGCCGGCGTGTCGCTGACGGGCGGCGGGGCGGCGACGTCGAACCCTGCGACGACGGGACCGAACCCGCCGGGGCTTCTGAACACCGACGGCCACGTCGACGCGTTGCCGCAGGCGTATTACCTCGGCACGGCGAACTTCGACGGCTCGGTGATGGCGGTCGCGGACGGGTCGGGCCTGGTTCGCTTGGATTACGAGGTCGCGCCGGGGACGATCGGAATCTTCACCTTCGAGATCGTGGTGAGCGGCCCGGCCGACACGGCGCTGGTGGCGTCCGACGAGAGCACGGTTGCCCTGACGGTGAATTCACCGCAGTTGACGGTCACGATTCCAGGTGACACGAACGGCGACTTCGTGGTGGGTACGGACGACCTCGGCGCGGTGCTGAGCAACTTCACCCGGAACGTCGCGCCCGGTGACCTTCAGTCGGGCGACCTGACGGGCGACGGGGTCGTCGGTGCCGAGGACCTTGGCCTGGTCCTGTCGACGTTTGCCGACTCCGGCACCGCGCGGTCGACGTCGCTGGCGACCGCGTCGGCAGCCGCGGACCGCGCGCGGCTCACCCGGTGGCACGGCTGGAAGGCGACGCGCGATCGCGCCGTCGCGGGGGCGAGGTTCTTCACGCTCGTATCCAGGGCGGAAGGCGGGCCGCTCTGACGGCCTGAAATTCTGCGATGACCAGACTTCGCAAATGGTTGCGCGCGGCACGACGCCGACGGCGGATCCGGGTTCCCGGATCAGGACGCCGTCCGGAGATCGCATGGCGATCGCTCGGGATCACGCTGGGGTGCCTTCCGGCATGCGCGCCGGTGGCGCTGGAGCCCCTCGAGCCGCGCGTCATGCTCAGCGCGGAGGGCAGCGACGGCGGCGCGTTCGACGGCACGGGCGCCGTGCCGCTGCCGAGCCCGTTCATCCTGATGTCCGGCTATCACGATCCGGCGCAGGCGCACTTCCAGGAAATTCTCCCGAACTTCACGGTGATCGCCGGCGGCAGCACCGCTGACGCGGCGTTCGTGCAGCAGCTTCGCGCGGATGGCAAGATCTTCAGCCATCACCGTCACAACGACCTGAACCTCACGACGGCGCAGCTCGTCGCGCGGTTCCGCGAGCCGTTCGACAGCGGCCTCGTCCCGGGCGGCTTCGACGCGATCCACATCGACGAGATTCATCCGCACGCCGACGGCACGGCGAACTCGATCAAGCAGGTCGAGGCGCTGCGCCAGCTTCGCCAGCTCTACCCGAACAAGCGCATCTTCGTGTGGACGCGGTGGCAGCTTGCCGCGGGAGGACCTTACGGCGACATCCTGCGGGCGATTCGCGATTACGCCGATATGAACATGCTCGAGCACTACATTCGCGAGGGCAATCTTCAATACGGCCTCTTCGACGACTACGCCCGGAACATGGAAGCCGCGGCGCCGGGGATCATGCAGAAGACGATCTTCGGGCTCTACACCTCGCAGGGCGGGTTCACGGGCGACGACCGGGCCGACATCGGGTTCTATGGCGTGCTCGACGAGCAGTTTCACACGATTCGCAACACGCCGGAAACGGCGGGAACGCCGGGCGTGGCATTCTGGGTGTACTACCGTTCGGAGAAGGAGACGAGCGAGCAGGTCGGGCGCCTGGCCAACCACTACTTCTTCCAGAACCGCACCGATTATTTCGGCGACGGCAACTCGAACCAGCTCGTCGGCAACCCTCAGTTCGACAGCAACACGTCGGGCTGGACGCTGACGCCGGGCACCGGCGGGTCGATCACCCGCACCGCCTACACGACCGACGGCGTCCAGAACTACCACGACGCCCATCAGCAGGCGTCGCACTTCACGCACGGTCTGAAAATGGTGCGCGGCAGCAGTGCGAACCGCGCGTCGTACACGGTGTCGGTCGATCCATCGATGACCTACACGGTCTCGGCGTTCGTGCTGGCGAGCGCGGGATCGAACAGCGCCGCCGAGCTTGCGGTCACGAGGCCGGACGGCACGGTGATCGCGTCGCAGACGGTCGCCCAGTCGGAAGCGGTGGTCGGTGGCGAAGGGCCGTGGCGGCGGATCATCTTCAACTTCGAGCTGCCGGCGGGTCAGACCAGCATCAGGATCCGACTCGGCGACGGCAGCTCGTCCCCGGGCACCGCGCTCTATTGGGACTTCGTCGAGCTGGAGGAGGCGTTCGAGACGCCGCCCGGCAACGGCAGCATCATCGGGAACCTTTGGCACGACGCCGACGGCGACGACACGATCGACGGGGGCGAGACGCGGCTTGCGGGCTGGACGGTCTACCTCGATTCGAACGGCAACGGGTCGCTGGACGCGGGCGAGCCGTCGCGGACGACGGGAAGCCAGGGCGGTTACACGTTCGCCGATCTCGATGCGGGCACCTACACGGTGGACGTGGTCGTGCAGCCGGGCTGGCAGATGACGTTTCCTTCCGCCGGCCGGCACGTCGTCAACCTCGCCGCCGGGCAGACCTTGTCGCGGCACTTCGGGCACGACGTCGTGCTGGTGCCGGCGGCGCTGCCGTACTTCGAGGACTTCGAGGACGGGGTGGCCGACGGTCTGGAGGCGCTGGCCGGTCGGTGGCTGGTCGACGGTTCGGGACGCTATGAGGGGACAGGTCTTTCCGGCGGCGACGCGTTCTCGCTGCTTGCCGTGACCGGCCCGGGCCTGACCTCGACGTACCGGATGACGGCAACGGTGCAGGGGCGCAACGGCGGTCAGAACCGCAACAGCGCGCTGATCTTCGACTACCAGGGCCCGACGGACTTCAAGTTCGCGGCGGCGTACTACGGGGCGGACCAGTGGTGGATCGGACACCACGACGGCGCGGGCTGGGTCGCGGACGCGTCGGTGTCGGAGTCGCTGGACACGGACGTCGACTACGCGATGGAACTGCTGTTCGTGGGCAACGAGGTGTCGCTGCGGGTGGACGGCCTGGAGAAGCTGAGCCACACGTTCGCCGACGCGTTGCATGACGGGCGCGTGGGTCCGGGGACGCAGGGGGCGGTATCGACGTTCGACAACGTACGGGTGGAGACGGCGCCGGTGCTTCCGGTGCTCGAAGACTTCGCGGACGGCGACGCAGGTTTCTTCGAGGCGGTCTCGGGGGTCTGGCAGGTCGACGGGCTTGATCGTTACGTCGGGCAGGCGACGGGCGGCGGTGACGCGATGAGCGTGCTGACGCTGGGCGAAGCGCTGCCGTCGGCGTACGACGTGGGGCTCCTGATGCGCGGCACGACGGGCGGGGCGTCGCGAAACGGCCTGCTGATCTTCGACTACCAGGGCCCGGGGGATTTCAAGTTCACGGGCGGATTCATGGGCACGGGTCAGTGGCAGATCGGTCGTTTCGACGGGACGGACTGGCTGGTCGACGCGACGTTTGATGAGCCGCTGGCGGTGGACCAGGACTACGCGATGCGCCTGGAGGTTCGCGGCAGCGTGGTGACGCTGCAGGTCGACGGTACGACGAAGGTCTCACACGACTTCGGCGGCTCGGACCTGGCGGGTCGGATGGGTACGGGGACGCGGAACGCCGAAGCGATCTTCGACGACCTTGCGATCACGCCGCTGGCCACACTGCCGTACGCAGAGGACTTCGAAGACGGCAGGGCGGACCACCTGCGGGTGCTGTCGGGCGCGGCGGTGGTGAACGAATTCAACCGCTACCAGGTGACGCCGGCGGTGAGCGAGGACGGTCTGGCACTGATTGCGCTGCAGGATGCGCTGCCGGAGACGTTCGCGCTCGGCGGGATCGGCCGGGGCAAGGACGGCGGTGCGGGTTACAGCAGGAACGCGGCGCTGATCTTCGACTACCAGGGCCCGACGGACTTCAAGTTCGCGGCGGGGTTCATGGGATCGGGCGAATGGTGGCTGGGGCATCACGACGGCAGCGACTGGGTGGCGGACGTGACGGCGGCGCAGACCCTGGCGATCGAAACGGACTACGCGATGCGGGTGTTCGCCGACGGGTCGCAGGTGACGCTGCTCGTCGATGGCGAGGCGAAGCTGAGCCACACGTACGGCGACCCGGTCTCCGACGGCGAGGTGGGCCTGGGGACGCGCGAGGCGGAGGCGGTGTTCGACGATCTGTTCATCGACACCGCGCCGCTGCTGCCGCGGATCGAGGACTTCGAGGACGGGGTGGCGGACTTCTTCCGGTCGACGTCCGGGTGGCGGATCAATTCAGGTCGATACGAGGCGACGCCCGCCGCGGGGACGGACGCGTTCTCGATTCCGCTGATCGGTGAGCCGCTGCCCGGTTCGTTCGACCATTCGGCGGTGCTCAACGGGAGCGATGGCGGCGCGGGGTACAACAGGAATGCGGTGCTGGTTTTCGACTACCGGAGCGAGACGGACTTCAAGTTCGCCGGCGCGTACTTCGGTACGAACGAGTGGCGTCTGGGCCATCACGATGGATCGGGCTGGGTGGTCGACGCCGTGGTTTCCGAGCCGCTGAGCCTGGGCCAGGACTACGCGGCGCACCTGGCGGTGCGCGGGGGGATCGTCACGCTCTCGGTCGACGGCGCGACGAAGCTGAGCCATGACTTCGGCAGCCCGCTCTCGGACGGCCTGGCGGGTCTGGCGACGCAGGGTGCGGTGGCGGTGTTCGACGACGTGGCGATCCGTGAGGTCGCGGACCTTCCGTACTCGGAGGACTTCTCGGGCGGGACGGCGCCCCACCAGGTCGAAGTGTCGGGGTCGTGGTCGATCAACGAGTTCGACCGGTACCTGGCGAGCCCGGACCTCGGGACGGACGGCATCTCGCTGGTGGGCCTGGCCGAGCCGCTGCCTTCGGCGTTCAGTCTTGGCGGGATCGTGCGGAGCCGCGACGGCGGGGCCGGCTTCAGCAAGAACGCGGCGCTGATCTTCGACTACCAGGGCCCGACGGACTTCAAGTTCGCGGCGGGGTTCGTCGGGGGGAGCGAATGGTGGGTCGGCCACCATGACGGCGCGTCGTGGGTGGCTGACGCCCAGGTGAGCGGCACGCTCGCGCTGGATACCGACTTCGCGCTGACGCTGTTCGCGGACGGCCCCGACGTGCGGCTGCTGGTGGACGGCGTGCCGATCCTGAGCCACACCTTCGCGGACGACGTGCACGACGGTTCGGTGGGGGTGGGGACGCGCGAAGCGCACGCGACGTTCGATGACCTTTCGGTTTCGGCGGGCCCGGTGGTGCCGCACGTCGAGGACTTCGAGGACGGGATCGCGGACTTCCTTTTCGCGAACGCCGGCTGGTCGGTGACGTCCGGCCGTTACGAAGCGCGTCCGGACGCAGGCGTCGATGCGGTGTCGGCGCTGGCGCTGTCGCAGGCGCTGCCGGACCGTTTCGACCTGGGCGCGACGGTGCGCGGCCTGACGAGCGCGGGTCAAAGCCGCAACGGGCTTCTCGTCTTCGACTACCTGGGCCCGAGCGACTTCGGCTACGCGGGCGGCTTCTTCGGCGCCGGCGCGTGGCGGATAGGCCGCTACGACGGGACGACCTGGTCGGTGGCGTCGTCGCACTCGGAATCGCTCTTCACGGACGTCGACTACGCGCTGTCGCTCGCGGTTCGTGATGGCGTGGCGACGCTGTCCGCGGGCGGCGTCGAGAAGGTCACCCATGACTTCGGCACGTCGCTGTCCGGCGGCCGCGTGGGCCTGGGGACGAACGACGCGGTGGCGGAGTTCGACGATCTTTCATTGACGGAAGTGACGGACGACGTGGGGCCGCGGGTCGTGGAGGTGCTGGCGGGTGGCGGCTCGTGGACAACCGGCTTCACCGACGCGCTGAGCGCTTCAGGCGCGGGCAGTGCGCACGGATACCGCGTGTCGACGGGGTTGGAACAGCACCGGGCGTTGCCCTGGACGAACGTCGACGCCGTGAGCATGCGTTTCGACGAAGCGGTGACGGTGAGCGCGGGCGATCTGTCGGTGACGCACTCCTCGGGCAGTTACGGAGTGACGGGCGTGACCTACGATCCGTCGACGCACACTGCGACGTGGACGCTGGACGCGTCGCTGAGCGCCGACCACGTTCAGATCATGCTCGCGGATTCGGTTGCGGATGCGGCTTCGAACGCGCTGGACGGTGAGTGGGTGGACGGTCAGAGCACGGTTTCGGGCGACGGGACGGCGGGTGGGGCCCTGTCGATGACGCTGCACGTGCAGACGGGAAGCAGCGATCAGGACGACGCAACGTCGATCTACGACGTGTCGGTGGTTCGTGCAGCGCTGGGTGCTTCCTCGGGCGACGGTGCCTATTCGCCATACGCGGACCTCAACGGCGACGGGACCGTGACGAGCGACGATTTCGACGGGTTGCTTGCCAACCAGGGTCGCAGCCTCGCGGCCGTCGCGGGGGGCGGCGCGGGCGCGATGTCGGTGACGCTGGAGGGCTCCGATCAACTGGTGACGACGCCATCGGGCACGCCTTCGAGCGGTTCGATGGACATCGTGCTGCGGACGTCGGACGGCAACCCCGTCGACCTTCTGGACTATTCGGTGCGCGTCGGCCTGGCAGGTGCGTCGGGCGTGACGCTGACGGGCGGTGGCGAGGCGACGGTCTCGCCGGCAGCGACGGGTCCGAATCCTCCGGGTCTTCTGAACACGGGCGGGTTCCTCGACGCGCCGACCTACTACCTGGGCACGGCGAACTTCGCGGGCACGGTGATGCCGGTCGCGGACGGTTCGGGCCTGATCCGGGTGAATTACGAGGTGGCGTCGGGCGCTCTGGGGACGTGGACGTTCGAGATCGTGGTGGGGGGGCCGGCGGACACGGCGCTGGTCGGCGCTGACGAGAGCACGGTGGCGCTGACGGTGGACGCGCCGCAGCTGACGGTGACGATTCCCGGTGATGCGACGGGCGACCTGGTGGTGGGGGCGGACGATCTCGGGGCGGTGCTGGGCAACTTCACTCGAAACGTGACGCCGGGCGACCTTCGCTCGGGCGACCTGACCGGTGACGGGGTGGTCGGCACGGAGGATCTCGGCCTGGTGCTCTCGACGTTCACGAACGTGGGGGTGCCGAGCAGCGCGACGGCATCGGCGATGCAATCACAACTGTCGCGGTGGCACGGCTGGAAGGCGTCGCGCAACGCGGCGGGAGGCGATTCGAAACCGAACTGGCTTGAAAGCGCTGATGGCGTATGAATGGCCGGGGTTCTTGCAGGGCGAATAGCCACGAAAAGCCACAAAAACGGGGACTTTTTGCGCGTGGAAGCCCGGCGGCTTCATGTTGAGCGCTTGGTAAGCATGTGATGGGACCGTCCCTGCCTCGCCACCTCTTTTCGTGGCTCTTCGTGGCTCTTTCTGGCTCTTTGTGGCTCTTTCTGGCTCTTTGTGGCTCTTTGTGGCTCTTCGTGGCTCTTTCTGGCTCTTGTTCGTGGCCATGACGCGGGCTGACGTCGCGCCGTCGCCGGACGTGGCGCCCTCAGCGCCCCTTCGGCGTGATATACAGCCACCGCTGACCGTTGAACATCTCGAATCCCGGCTCGGTAGCCTCCAGGCCGCGGCCGGCGCACGTTTCGGCGATCCACTGAAGCTTGTGGTAGACGAGGCCCGCCTCCTGGGACTGGTGGCTCTTGCCGACCCATCCCGCGCCCTTGTAATCCCGCTTCATCAGGCTCGGTCGCAGGTAGGACGCGAGAAACACCGACTTCGGGTGGGCGTGCGCGGCGAACTCGTCGAGCATCTTCTCGATCTGGCTCTTCGACGCGTGCGACCAGATCGACCGGGCGATGACGAAGTCGAACTTCACGCCGAACCGCGAGAAGCCGAAATCGTCGTGGTGATCGAAGCGGGGCTGCTTCGCCTCGAGCAGCCCTTCCTCGAGCAGGCCGTCGCGGCCGGCCTCCAGCATCTCGCGGTTCGGCTCGATGCCGAAGTAGCAGCCGGGATCGAGAAAGTGGATCAGCCAGTATCCGCCGCGCAGGCAGCCGCATCCGATGTCGAGCACCTTCGAGTGCGGGTACAGGCCCGCGTGCAGCAGCGTGATCAGCTGAGACCGGCCCATGCGCTCGAACACGCGCACCGGCCCGCCAACGAAGACCTTCTTCGACAGCACGTCGCCCTTCTGCTGAAGGTAATCGTCCTTGTTCACGTAGACGTCGGTCATGATTCCAAGTGTCAGGGGGCCGGCGACCAGTGTCAAGGGACGTCGCGTGTCGAAAGGCTGGAAAGTCAGGGACTATTCTTCGTCGAGGTACGCTTTCAGCTGGTCCGCGAGCATCTCGTGCGCGACCTTGGAGAAATGGGTGTCGTCCGGGAAGGGCCAGCACGCGTCGGTCATGTCCTTCGAGACGACGATGTCGATGAACTGCGGCGTCGGGTCGAACCACTCGATGTCGAGCCGCGCGCAGATGGCGCCGAGCCGTTCGCGCGGCTCGGCGGCACGGAACGTGAACGGCCCGTCCGGCGTCTTAAACTCGAATTCGAAGCTGCCGCCCGTGATGGTCTGCGGGTTCGCGGGATCGAAGGGCACGGGCAGGAGCATCACGATGAAACGCGAGCCGTTGGCTTCGACGCGCCGCCTGAACTCCGCGAGGATGTGCTCGAGCAGACGCCACTGGTACGTGTTCAGGTCGAAGTCGTCGTGGATGAATGCGGAGACCACGTTGATGCCCTTCTGCGGCGACCAGGACAGCTCGGGCTCGACCCGGCGCAGCTCGCCGACGTTCGCCATGAACTGCTTCTTGGGGATGGTGGAGAGGCCGAACATCTGGTAGCGCTCGTCGACGCGGCTGCGGTCCTCGATGGCGAACCGGTACGGGTTCTCCTCGCGCTCGCGCACCGTGCGGCCGTGCCGCATCAGGTCGAGAAGAAAGATCTCGAGGCGCTGGTACGGGACCGGCAACCCGATCTCGAACGGGACCGGCGTGCCGTCGGCCGCGTGGCGGCGCAGCGCGTCGGTGCTCGGGTCGATCGTGAAGTAGGGCTTGCTCGTCCACGGCCGGTTGCCGTGGGACACGTTGTTCGACAGGTCGTTGAATGAGGCGAACGTCAGGACCACGATGTCCGGGTCCCACGCCTTGCCCTTCTGCATGTAGGCCAGCAGCTCCTGGTCGGTGCCCCAGCCGGCCGAAGCGATGATCTGCACGTCGGTGTCCGGTCCCGTCTTCTCGTCGAGGAACACGGGAAAGCGGTGCTCGAGGTAGCGCACGCCGGCACCTGCGAGGTTCGAGTCACCGATCACCAGGATGCGCCGCTCGCCGGGTCGCTTCGGCCGCGCCGCGGGGTTGAAGCGCCGGTACTCCTTGGTCGACCAGCCGAGGGTCGGATCGGTGAAAGGGCGCCACATGACGAACCGGTTGCGCAGCCGGGCGGCGATCTCCAGGGCGAAGAACAGGACCACCAGGTTGAACAGGACGATGACGACGAGGAAGGATATTCTGCGCGTCTTGCTCATCGTTCCCGGGGGCGGGACGCCGCGCCGCAACATGGCGGCATGGCGATCCGCGGAAGAGGGGGGCCCGCGTCAGGGACAGAACGGCAGCGATGGTGGCGCCACGCTTCGAGCGCGGCGCCACCATCGTGCGCGTTTCAATGACAGGATTTGACTGGCGTCACGCACCGCCTGGCGCGTTGACTTGCCTGTCCGGATCGATCCGGATCGATCCGGATCAATAGTAGGCCCGGCCCTCGTCGTGGGCCCAGGTGTCGATGGCGCTCTGGTCGCCGATCGCGACGTTGGCGTTGCCGCCCTTGTGACGGGTCACCTGTTCGGCGTGCCCGTCCGCGTAGCCGACCGACACCGGCGGCGGATCGTTGGACGAGTGCCACTGAAGGTGGCCCAGCGTGATGTCGCGGTTGCCTTCGGCGACCACATCGGAGATCAGCAGCTTCTTGCTGGGCTGCTTGATCTGCGAGTCGCGGTGGCCCTCGATGGCCCAGACCTGGAATTGGCCGATCATCGTGCCCGATGCGACCTGCGCCGGCGTCCGGTTCGGATACCAGTAGGAGCTGCCGGCGAAATCGCTGCCCTTTTCCTTGCGGGGGTTGGCGAAGCCCTTATCGAGGGGGCAGGCCGCCACGTCGGCGTTCTCGCCCACGTAGGCGTTGAGCACGCGGTACTCGTTGCCGAGCTTCCAGCAGTTCGGCGGGTTGGGACTGGTGATCGTCGACGCCTGCCCCGTGAGGTTGAAGTCGAACACGCTGGTCTGGGCGCCGGGGTCACCCTGGGCGTTGACGCTCAGACCCTGGTTGTCGTTCGTGCCCGTCGCGTGGATGTCGTTGTAGTCCTCGAGGTAGAACTGGATCGCCTGCACGTGGCCGCGGACGTTCGTGATGCACTGCGTGATCAGCGCCGTTTCACGTGCCTTGGCCAGCGCCGGTAGAAGGATGCCGATGAGCAGGGCGATCACCGAGATCACCACCAGCAGCTCCACCAGCGTGAAGCCCCTGCGTGCGGGGGCACGACCGTGACTGAATACAACCATGACAAATCCTTTCATCGATACGGCCTGGTGACTCTCGACGTCACGGTGTGCATTATAGGCAGACCGGCGCAACGCGGGCAAATCGGCTTTTTTCATCCGGGAGTGTGCGTCGTAAATAGCGGTAATTAATGAGCTTGCGCTTCAGAGTCCGAATTCGCGGATCGAGGCTCAACTAACCGCTCATTCCGCCGCCCCGCCCAGCCGGTTGCGGGCCATTCGCAGGAGCCCTGCGGACTGCCTGCGGACAAACGGCGACATCGGGTAGACGAGCGCGTAGTAGATCACGACCATGATGGGCAGGACGATCGCGACGATCGCGTGCGGGGTCATCGAACCGACCAGGCGGCTGCGGATCGCGAGCGCGGCGCCCATCGATACCAGGGCGGCGACGAGGGGGCCGACGAACTGCCGGAAATAGGTGCTCAACTGCATCTTCGTCAGGCGGCGCATGAGCGCGACCTGGACCGGCGCGAGCAGGTACACCCGGCCGGTGAAGACGCCGGCTACCGCGATGAGCAGGTCGGTCATGTCCAGTCGGCCCATCCCCCAAAGCATGACCAGGAAGAAGCCGATGACGCCGATCACGAGGTTGATCACGCGAAGCAGCAGCGTCCACGAAGGCTTGCCGAGGCCCTGCATCACCGAGTTGTTCGCGGAGAACGCGCAGGCGAGCAGCCCGAAGAAGCAGAGGATGCGTAGCACCGGCACGGCGGTGTCCCACTCGGGGCCGGCCATGATCTCGATCAGTTCGGGCGCCAGCGCCGCCACCCCGAGGAACGCAGGGAAGCCGGCGGCGGCGCTGGCGTCGGTCGCGCTGTAGACCGCGCGGCGGACGCGGTCGAGATCGGACTGGATCCGCGAGAACGCCGACAGGGCGACGCGGTTGAACGTCTGCACCAGCAGGCCCAGCATGAGCCGGATGATGCGCATCGAGATCGTGTAGTAGCCGAGAAAGGCGTCGCCGAGGTAGTAGCCGATCAGCAGCGAATCGGCGTACTGGCTGAAGAAGCTGACCAGCCGGACGCCGAAGATGTTCACGCCGAACGCCGCGAGGTGCTTGAGATGGGTGAACGAGAACTGCCGCGCCGGGCGATACCGGCTGGCGTGCCATAGCAGGACCATCCGGATCAGGTTGGCACAGACCCGCTGGGCGACCAGGCTCCACACGCCCGCGCCGAGCAGGGCGAGGGCGACGCCCGCGGCGCCGGCGATCAGGGCCGAGGCGAGATCGCGCAGGGCGAACGACTTGAACTGCATGTTGCGGCGAAGCACCGCGTCCGGCACGGTCCGGAAGGCGCCGATGATGATGCTGATGGACAGCGCCTGCATCACCGGCGTCAGCAGCGGCTTGTCCAGCACGGCGCCCGCGGCGTAGGCGAGCCCCTGGGCGACGACGGTGAGCAGAAGCCCGATGACCAGCACCGCCCAGAAGGCGGTGTGCATGTGCAGGTCCTCGACGTCCTCCCGCTGGATGATCGCCTCGCCCAGCCCGAAGTTGAGGAAGTTGACCAGGAACACCACGAAGATCGCGGCGTACGCGACGAGGCCGAACCCCTCGGGCCCGATGAGCCGCGCGAGGACGATCATGACCGCGAAGTTCGCGGCCATGTTGCCCACCATGCCGGCCGACAGCCATACGGCGCCTCGGATCGAGCTGCTTCGTAGGTTCATCGGGGGCGTCGGGCTCCGCGGAGGGGAGAAGGCAGTTTATACCGCCGGGAGCGGGGCGAGACCCAATCCTGTTCGGCACTGAATTCGCTCGGGAATCCCACTGCAACGCCCGCGTCATTGGACGTTCGGCTTGCGTTGCCGAGCCGGGTCGTCCCCGGCCCGGTGCCGGCAACGCCCTCCTGGCAGAGACGGCCCGAAGTGCGTTCAGGCGCGTGCCGACTCCGGGCCGAGTACGGCCCGGCTCGGCAAGCGTCCGGGGATACGGAACAAC
>NYZC01000380.1 GCA_002686995.1 Phycisphaeraceae bacterium
CCCCGTTTCGCCTGTTAAGGTCTTGAGCGCGTTCGCCGGTTCGCATGCCATGACCCTCGACACCGCCCCCCATCTCGTCGGCCACTGGCCCTTCGATGGTGACTTCCGCAGTCGCGCCGCCGCGCCGCTCGCGTCGAATGCCACGGCGGTTCGGCTGGAGAGCCGCGACGGCAGGGTGGCGGCAGTATTCAACGGGATCGACAGCCGGATCGAGGTCGCCGATCACCCGGCCCTGCGCCTGGGCACCGGTGACTTCACGATCGCCCTCTGGTTACACACGGCGTCGAGCCGGGATGGCGGCGACAACGTCGGCGACCTGGTCTCGAAGTTCGATCCCGACGTCCGGTGCGGACTCAACCTGATCGTCTCGACCCACACCGGCGTCACGCAGACGACGCAGTCCAACTACCGTCACCTGCAGTTCGGCATCGACGACGGTCATCTCGATCCGGCGTGGACTGACTGCGGCCGGCCCGGTGCCGCGGTCAAGGTCAGCGCCCTCGCCGCAATGTACGGGTCGCTCTACGCCGGCACGTTCGAGAACGGGCCAGGACGCTGCGGACACCTGTGGCGCTATGAGCGCGACGGTGACTGGCTCGACATGGGCGCGGCGCCGCCGGGTTGCAACAACGTCGGTTCGATCGCCTGGTTCGATGGTCACCTGTACTGCGCGACGAGCCGCTACGCGTCCAGAGGCTCCTCGCTGGGCGACCCGCTGAATACCTTTGCGGGAGGCTGGGTCTACCGGCTCCGGTCGGAGGGCGACTGGGTTGACTGTGGTCGTCCTGCCGTCGACGGCGCGGCGCCTGACGATCCCGCGACCTCTTACGGGAGCTCGGACCAGGCTGACGACACGAACTGCCTGACGGTCTTTCGTGGAAGGCTGTTCGCCACCAGCCACCACCGCCGCGGCGCGTATGTCTACGAGGGGGGCCGAGACTGGCGATATGTCGGGCCGGATCTCCGCGTCATGTCGTTCACGATCCACCAGGGCATGCTTTACGCGCTCATCAACGGCGGAGGTGTCTACCGGTACGAGCAGGGCAGTGACTGGGCCTATTGCGGCGAACCGCCGCGGTCCACGCAGACCTACTGCGCCGTGACCTGGCAGGGCGACCTGTACGTGGGCACCTGGCCGGAATGCGAGGTCATCCGGTACGACGGTGGTGAGTCGTGGACGCCGATCGGCATGCTCGGCGCCGAGCGCGAGGTGATGGCCGCGGCGCTGTACAACGGCAAGTGCTACTTCGGGACGCTGCCGATGGCGAACGTCTTCCGCATGGACGGAGACGGCTTCACCTACATGGGCAACCTCGACAACGATCCCAACGTGTACGTGCGTCGCGTCTGGTCCATGGCCGTATTCGACGGACAGCTATTCGCGGGGACGCTCCCCGGCGGCCACGTCCGCCGGAGGCGGGCCGGGTGCATGGCGACCTGCGACCGGACGCTGCCGTCCGGCTGGCGGCACATCGCCGCGGTGCGCGAGGGCGCGACGTTGACGCTCTATCTCGACGGCTCCAGGGTGGCGCAGTCCACGGTGCCGGAAGCGAGTGGGTTCGATCTGGACAACGATCGGCCGCTGCGCATCGGCGGCGGGATCGGGCATGTGTTGAACGGGGCGCTGCGGGATGTGCGGATCTACGATCGGGCGCTGGAGGAGCGGGAGATCGTGGCGGCTGGGAGCGAGGAGCAGGGAGCGGGGAGCGGGGAGCGAGGGGCATGAACGTCCTCATCATGATGTGCGACACGCATCGCACGACTTACCTCCGGCAGAACCGATCAATGTTCGTCGTCCGAATCGTCGGATGCCCGTAGCATCCCAAAACAGGGGACTGTTTGATAGCCACGAAAAGCCACGAAAAACGGAACTTCGGACTGGCTTTTCGTGGCTTTTTGTGGCTGTTCGGCCGCGCCCCGCGCAGGCTATGCGAAAAGAAAAAAACAGACCCCGCCGCACGCGGCAGGGTCTGCTTGAATTCAGATTCGTTCGAACCGCTTGCGTTACGCCTTACGACGCCGAAGCATCAGCAGGGCGCCCAGGCCCAGCAGGCCGAGCGTCGCGGGTTCGGGAATCGGCTTTCCGGCCGCATGCAAGGCTGCGACTTCGCCGCCGCTCAGCTCGCCGCTCCACAGGGAGACCTCGTCGATGTCGCCTTCGAAATAGAACCAGTTCGTCGCGCCCGAACCAAGATTCGACGGGAAGAAGGAGAGCTCCGGTGTGAAGGTGAGCGCCGTCTGGGCGCCCGTGGCCACACCGTCCAGGTACAGGTCCGCGTGCGAGCCGCCGACCCAGGTCAGCACGACGTGGTGCCAGTCCGAGTCAGTGGGAAACGGGGTGGCCCCGATGTCGAGGACGAAGTCGCCAGAGGTGGCGTTGCCCAGTGACCCGGCGAGCTGGTTGCTGGAATTCACATCCCCGCCGATGCCAAGGCTGTGGCCGGCGCCGCCACGGGGCACCGAGAAGATCGGGCCGCGAAGAGGGTTCGGACCTTTCCGAAACCATGCGGCCACGGAGCCGGCGGGTTCCAGCTGAGTGTCGAGCGTATTTGCGGGCGGAAATCCGCAGCAGGGAGCAGCCTGTCCATACCAGTTGGGATCACCGGGAAGCTTGAAGCTGTAATCGCCCGTGCCGTTAAAGCGGGGGAAGGAACCCCCGTCGTCACCCCAGACTATATTGGGTCGATTGGCCTCGGGGACCTCCATGTTGTGGCCGTTTCCGCTCACGTCGTTGGCTGTAAAACCAGATCCTTCATTGAAATCCCAGTGCGCGGCCATCGTGGCGGCGCCCGCCGGCAGTGTGGCAACGCCCAGCGCCAGTGCGGCGCACAGCAAGACAGCATTAACTTTGAAAGTCCTCAAGTCATTCCTCCTTTCAAGGAATTCGAGATAATAGCAGGTGTCTGAAATCTCCACCTTCGTTACATCTGAACTGTAAAATGATACCTCAGCCAGCATTGGAAATCAATATTTGCGATGCTGGAGATCGACAGACGCCAAGAACCGGCTCCTGGAGCCCCTGAGGGGGATTCCGGCGAAGACCGCAATCTTGTCGACAAGATTTGGGTTCCATCGTGCCCTCTCGAACCCCCTCGGCCGTACGGAGAATTCGATGCGCATCCGACTGACTGCCTTGATGTTATTGCTTCCGACCCTGTTCCAGGCCCCGGCCGTCGCGCGCCCGGAGCGTCCCACCCGGCCCGTCGGCTTCGAAGTCAGGGATCCGCTGTTCGAGGAGCTGTTCGGCGACCAGCCCGCCCAACGACGCTTCCCGATCTACGGGACGATCCACGGCGGCGGCAGGCGGGAGACGCCGAGCGGATACGCGGCGAGGATGCGCAGGTTCTTCCGGGCGACGGCCAAGCGCTTCGGGTCCCGCTTCGTGCTCGACGAGATCCTCGACGAGGCGGCGGATAACGATTTCGTCGTCTACGGCAACATGAGCGACCCGCAGTTTGCGAAGCGCGGCATCCTGACGCACAGCCGGGTGGTCGAGCCTCCGGGAAGGTTGCCGCTGGTCTCGTTGCCGGACAATTCGTTGCCCTACGCCTTCGAGACGCGCGGCTGGCTGCTGGATCCGCGCTACCTCGACTACTTCGCCCGGGAGGTCGAGCAGCGGGCGCGCGAACGCGACTACTGGGCCATCCCGCAGTTCGACGAAATCTTCACCTGGTACGCGATCAAGCCCGTCCCCCGCGACAAGTGGTACAAGGAGGTCTTCGAGGCCGATCGGCAGATCAGGGAGGAATACGGCTTCGGCAAGTACGGCATGCCCGAAACCCACGAAAACGGCGGCCCGTTCGAGCGGATCGCCCACCGTCGCTGGGCGTCCGACCGGCTGACCGAGGCGTTCGCGAAGGCGTACAAGCTTGCGAAGGCCGTCAACCCCGACATGAAGCTGATCGGCCCCACGCACGGCAGCAACGCCACGTCGGCCGACATGGAGGCGTGGGCGCCGTACTTCGACATCCTCGGCGGGCAGGTCTCCGGCGGCCAGACGGACACATTGATGGACTGGGTGCGCCCGGCCTGCAACACCAAGCTCTACGTGGATCTGACGGGCAAGCCGGTCTGGATGATGGTGCACACGTCCAAGTGGCACGCGAAGCGCAGACACCCCGAGATCCTGCGCGAGATGTACAGCCAGGTCTTCCGTAGCGGCGGGCATGGCGTCTGGCTGATGAACACTGAGTTCTTCGAGCGCGAACTGGAAGACGCCCGATACTGCGAGCCGGCCAAGTGGCGGGCGATGCTCGCGATGGCGGACACGATCCGCACCATGCGGCTGCCGCGCCTGCCCGAGCCGGACTGCGCGATCCTGTTCGCGTCCGACAGCACCTACACGACGCTCTACGGCGGCTTTTCCTATCACAACCACCAGGACGTGAACGCCTTCGCCGCCGTCGGACCGGCCCTGCGAAGCTGGCCCCGGTTCGTCAGCGACCGCCAGATCGACCGAGACGAACGCGACCTGGCCGATTACAAGGTGCTCTACGTTCCCTATGCCGCCTGGCAGCGCGCCTCGGTCCTGTCGAAGGTCGAGGCCTACGTGCGCGGCGGCGGCATCGTCGTCTGCACCGACACCGAGGCGTTCACCTGGAACATCAACGGCGATCGGTTCGGCGCGAAATGGGAGAAGCTGACCGGCGTCCGCAGAGCCGGGCCTCGCGATACCGACGCCGTGATGACCACGGTGACGCCCAACCCACTGCCTGTGTCAGGGACGCTGGATTTGACGGCGCTCGTTCCAGGCCGCCGCATCGAGCCCGTCAGCGACGACGTGGTGAACATCGCGGTCTTCGATGATGGTTCCCCCGCTGTCACCCTGCATCCGCTCGGCAAGGGCAAGGTGATCTTCTTCGCCGCCGATCCGTTCTACGTCATCGAAGACGGCGCGAAGAGACGATCGGTTGTCGCGCTCGGCGCGCCGATCGTGAAGCTGATCGAGGCAATACAGACGATGGCCGGCGTGAAGATGGGCCACGACATCTGGCGCTTCAAGCTGCCGCCTTACGAGACGGACGTGTATCAGAGGGAGCAGGGCGTCTGCCTGACCAACAACTACGTCTACGACGCGAACGAACCGCTGCTCGAATCGAACAACGTTCAGACCGGGGGCACGTACGCGTACAGCCGAGCTCCGACGACACCTGCCGACGTCACGGCGGGCGGCGAACCGATCCCAATCGCCGAAGGCCACCTGACCAACCGGCTGAAGGCCTACCAGACGCGGAACCAGCGCAAGCCCAGGCCGAAGGATCCCGCCGAGATGAACCGGATCACCGCGCAATGGATCGTCGGCTGGACCGATCCCGATCCGGTGGGTGTCACGTTCGATTTCGCCGGTGCGCATGAGCTGTCCCGGGCCCGCCTGGTCTACAGCGGCACGATGCCGGCGCTGAAGGTGCGCGGCAGCGTCGACGGCCGGACATGGAAGGATCTCGCATCGAAGCCGCAGGTGTCGGCGGGCGAGGACGTCAAAGATGTCGCCGTGCCCCTCGACGGCCGGTGTCGTTTCGTGCGTCTTGATTTTGCACAACGTAAGGGCGGGGCACGGTTCGAGCTATGCGAGGTGGAGATCTGGGGGCGGTAGCTGAAGTCGCCAGACTTCAGAGGACGCGCCCAAGGTCGGCCGCGACAATGGGATACCCCCCCCCAACCCCCCCCTTACGAAGGGGGGGGCTCTGTGCGCGGAAAAGCCCCCCCTTTGTAAGGGGGGGTTGGGGGGGTGCCCGTTAACGGACTAGGTACCCAGGAATCGCCATATGACTCCGCCACTTGTTTCTCTCCTCGTCCTGATCCCTCAACTCGCCTTCGGCCAGGCCGACGTCGACATGGCCGGCATCGAGGCCGAGGCCCAGGGCTGGACGCTGCGGTTCTCGGATGACTTCGAACGTTCGGACGTCGGCCCGGGCTGGAAGGCCGCCCGCGGGGAATGGTCGATCGTCGACGGGATGCTTTGCGTCGAGGATTCGGCCCATATCGTCTCGACTTGGCGCTTCACCGGCGACGTGCGCCTCGAGTACGAGGCGGTCTCGGACGCCGAGCGCTCCTGCGATCTCAGCGGCGTGATCAGCGCGAAGTTCGGCGAGGAGTCGAGCGGGTACTACTTCGGGCTCGGCGGGCAGCACAACCGCGACTCGTTCCTGATCGTGCGCGGCGAGGTGGTGAAGCGCGCCCCGGTCAGGATCGTGAAGGGCAAGCGGCACCGCGTCGTCTGCCAGCGCGAGGGAAAGCAGATCACCTTCGCCGTAGACGGCAAGGTCATTCTCTCCCACGTACACGACCGGCCCGTCGCGCTGCCGGGTCTCGATCGAGTCGGTCTGTCGGTCTATGCGCCCGGGCGCTTCGACCACGTGCGCATCTACACGAAGAACGACGGCAGGGCGATCCAACCCTCGGCCGACGCGGGCGACCAGCCTCCGTCCTACGAGTCCACCGGCGTCACGATCGCGGCGCCGCTCTTCGAGGAGCTGTTCGGCGACGACGAGAAGCCCGGGATGGTCCTGCCCTACGCCCTCAAGTACGCCTCGACCGACAACCCGCGCAGCCTCGCCGGCATTCGTCACCGTCACGCGGCGAAGCGGTTCGGCATGCGCTTCGTGCACGCCGAGGTGCTGGACGAGGGCGGACGCTTCGGTTTCCCCGGCCACGGGAAGAAGAGGGATCCGTCCTACGCGTCGCGCGGCCTCCGCGCGCGCAGCATGGTGATCAAAGCGCACCCCGGGATGCCGGGCTACATCGCGCTGCCGGACAAGGCCCTGCCGCTGGTCCACGAAACCTGGGGCTGGATCATGGATCCGCGGTTTCTCAAGGAGATGAGCCGACAGCTCGAGGAGCGGGCCCGGAATGACCACTACCACTTCGTGGAGCACTTCGACGAGCTGTGGACCTATCTCGCCAACCGCCCGGTTCCGAAGGACAAGTGGTACCCCCAGGTCGAAGCCGCCGATCGGGAGGTGCGGCAGCAGTACGGGTTCGGCAAGTACGGGATGCCGACGTCCTATGCCGACGGCGATCCGTTCGATCGCATCGCCTACGCTCGCTGGGCCTGCGACAAGCTGACCGTCTCGTTCGCCGAGGGCTACCAGGCCGCGAAGAAGATCAACCCCGACATGAAGGTCATCGGTCCGACGCACGGCAGCAGCGCCACCTCGGGCGACATCGAGGCCTGGTCGAAGAGCTTCGACATCTACGGCGGCCAGTGCGCGGGCGCCGCCTCCAACATCCTCGTCGACTGGGTCCGACCCGGGGGCGTGACCAAGCTCTACGCGGACCTCGCCGACGCCGACATCTGGATGATGGTGCACATGAGCAAGCGGCACGCGCCCGTGCGTGACCCCGAGTACGTCCGCGAGGCCTACAGCCAGGTCTTCCGAAACGGCGGCGAGGGCGTGTGGCTCATGGCGGCCGAGTTCTTCGAGCTGGAGGCCGCCGACGCCATGTTCGCCGAGCCGCAGAAGTGGAACGCGATGGTCGAGCTCACGAAGGTCATCCGGTCGATGCGCCTGCCGCGCATTCCGAAGACCGCGGACACGGCGATCCTGTTCTCGTCGATCAGCACCGTCACCACGCAGTATGGCGGGTTCTATGACAACGCCCGGCACCTCAATGCCTACACGGCGCTGGGGCCGTGCCTGGGCAACTGGTTCCACTTCGTCAGCGACCGCCAGATCATCCGCGACGAGCGGGATTTGAACGACTATAAGACCGTGGTCGTTCCCTGGGCCACCTACGAGTATCCGGGGGTCCTCGACGCGTTCAAGGCGTACGCGCGCGCCGGCGGCACGCTCGTGTTCACCGATCCCGAGGCCTTCACCTGGAACATCAACGGCGAGAGGTTCGGCGCCGACTGGGAGGAGCTGTCCGGGGTGCGCCGGCTCGATCCGCGGGCGGCGCCGGCGCCCATGAAGGTGCGATCCGGCGGCGACCTCGATCTGCCTGGAGACTTCACGCTTTCGGCGCTGGTCCCGGGCTTCGACGTCGAGAACCTCAGCGACGAGGTCGTGACCGTCGCCACGTTTCCCGACGGCAAGCCGGCGATCACGATGCACCCCTACGGTCGGGGCAAGGTCTACTGCTTTGCTGCCGACCCGCTGTACGTCCTCTCCGAGTACCCGAAGAAGTGGTCGACCGTGGCCCAGGGCTCGCCGATCGTGCAGTTTCTCGGAGCGATTCAGAAGGCGGCGGGCGTGGAGGCGAACCGCGATATCTGGCGCTTCAAGCTGCCGCCGTTCAAGACCGACGTCTACCGGCGCGAAGCAGACCTCTGCCTCACGAACAACTACGTCTACGACGTGAACGAGCCGCTGCTCGAGCCGAACAACGTCGACCTGGGGGGCACCTACGCCTACAGCCGCGCCCCCGACGCGATGGCCGACGTGGCCGCGGAGGGCGTGCCGTTTCGGACCGGCCGACTGACCAATCGCCTCGCCGCGTACGAGACCCGTTCGAAGTACGAAACGGTGTACCCGGCGGCCATTCGGACCGAGACGCCGAAGTGGGTCGTCTCCTGGCAGGAACAGGCGCCGATCGGCATCACGTTCGACCTGAAGTCCGTGCGTCACCTCTCACAGTGTCGCCTGTTCTTCTCGGGCGCCATGCCCGCGCTCGCGGTCTACGGCAGCAATGATGGGGACGACTGGACCAGGCTGGCCTCGACGGGCGAGCAGGTCGCCGGCGAAGACGTGATGGACGTGCGGCTCTACCTGGACGGCGCGGTCCGCTCGGGCGGCGGGCCGAACAAGGGACCCACCCGACCCGACTCGTTCCGCTTCGTGCGCTTCGATTTTGCCAAGCGCAGCGCCGAGGGTGTGTTCGAACTGTGCGAGGTGGATCTTTGGGGGAGGGTGGGGCGCGAGTGACGAGCGATGGGGGATTTTGAATTCTCCCCCTCGTCTACCCGTTGTCCCTGAGCCCCTCATCCAGGCTGGCCATCAGCAGCTTCTCCGCACCTTTCTCAAACGGGTGGGCGTGACCGTAGACCCCGATCGATCGGAAGCCTTCGTATCCGCCCTCATCGATGATCCGGTCCGTGGGGATGTATCCCGGACAGCCGTTGGTGTATCCGAGAAAGAAGGGGAACTGCGCCGCCGACTTCCGCTTGGCGCGTTTGCCGATCATGTGGCAGATCTCCCCCGGCAACGCGACGACACGACACTGCTTCGAGAACCGCCAGATCGTCCAGTCGAGCGGCGTGCCGTCCCGGTGCTCGTGCGCAAGGCGCCAGTCCCTGATCTCGGGATACAGGCTGAAGGGAACTGAATCGGGCTCGCGCGTCTTGTCATAGGGATAGAGCACGCGGCCGCCGGTCGCTCGGAACGCGGGGTGCAGCCTGGTCAGTTTCCGCTTCATCGTCCTTTCCACCGCGTCAGCGACCATCTGCCCGAACCGCGCGACCTCGTGCGGCTCGGCGGGCTTGAACGACTTGCCGTCGTCCGTGACGCACGGCACGCGGATGTCGCCGCCCGCGCCCTGGAGAAACATGACCTCTCGTTTCTGACCGGCGGCGGCCCGCAGGGCCCGTGCGGCAAAGCCGGGGAAGTCGGCCGTGAAGGCATAGGTCGAACCAGTGGCCGTGGGATGGCACGCATAGTTGACGAGCAGCACGTCGCCGCTCCTGCCGCGGATCCGAAGGACGCCGAGGGCCGAGTCCGTCGAGCCGTCGTAATTGGGCTTCATCACGAACTCGGTCGTCGCGGCGCCGCGCTTCCCGACGCGCTGGGGCAGCCGCCGGTTGACCCCCAGCCGGCAGCGGCCGATGCCGGCGTGAAGGGTTCCGGTCTGCAGCGGCGCCTCCAGCACGTTCGTGACCGCCTCCTTGATGCGGCTGCGCAGGAACGGCGTGTAATCGTTGGGAAAACGCTGCCCGTCGACCGAGGTGAGGCGCGCGGTCGCCGGCGCGCCGTGCGTGTGGCTGGCGTTGAAGTTGATGTGCGCGGGGGCGAGGCGATCGTCCTGTCGCCCGATCCAGCGCTTCATCCGCGCGACGAAGTCGGACTCGAACCCGATCAGGTCCGCGCAGATCAGAAGCAACCTTCGACCGCCATCATCCTCGAGCAGCAGCGCCTGGAGGTCGAGATCGTCCGTGATGCCCTGGGACTTCGGCCTTCCCGCATATCCACAAAGGCCCGTGCCTACGGGCGGGGTGATGCAAAGCCGGGTGTGGGCGAACTTCATCAATGACTCCAATCATCCAGTAGTTCATGGGCCGCGTTGTGACCGGGCATGCCGGTGACCTCGCCGCCGGGATGCTGGCCCGCGCCGCACAGGTAGAGACCGCGCAACGGGGCGCGATAGGCGGACAGCTCGGGCAACGGACGGTTCCAGAACAGTTGCTCGCCGGCGTGCTGCACGTGCCAGATGCAGCCGTCCGTCAGGCCGTTGTCTCGCTCGAGATCCAACGGCGTGCGCAGCTTGAAGTGCCTGATCGAGTCTCGGAAGTTGGGCGCGTACTCCGTGATCTGGTCGATCAGGCGATCCGCCACGCGATCGCGGACATCCTCCCATGAGCCTTCGGCCAGCCGGGCCGGCGCGGGGAAGATCCAGGCCGATGCCGTGTGGCAGCCGCCCTGCGTGACGGTCGGATCGGACACGGAAGGCACGCTGAGGCTGATGATCGCAGCGCGCGGGGGCCGACCGGCTTCGCAGTCATCATGCGCGGCGGCGACCTCGGCCCTCGATGCGCCGCCGATGATGACGGATCCGGCATGCGGGCGGTGCGCGTCCCCGTCCCATGCAGTCCATTCCGGCAACTCGTCGATGACGGCAAGAAGCTTGTAGCAGCTCACGTTGGTGATCAGCTTCTCGACGCGCCGCCTGAAGTCGTCTGCGAGATCGGCTGGATCGATCATCGAGAGAAACGTGCGCTTCGGATCGAGATTCGAGACGACGGCGCTGGCCTCGACATTGAGGGCCTGGCGGATGCGTGGCGGCACCAGGGGACTGGCCACGACCGTCTGGCCGAGGGCCGCGTCGGTGGGTGCGAGGATCGCCGCCAGCAGCGCCGCCTCCCAAAAGCCGAGGCCGAGTGGGATGGCGAGGGCGAGGCCGAGGCCGAGGAGAATCGTGAGCGGCATGCCGATCAAGAGGGTGCGGACGGGGAGGTCGTGGTCCCGG
>NYZC01000381.1 GCA_002686995.1 Phycisphaeraceae bacterium
CATCAGGTCAACTGTGGACGCAAGCCGCTGTCAGAACGACGGATAAGTGCTCAACGAAAAGGGCTATTGCGGAACCGCTGCCTATCTATCGGGTCTGCATGACGATAGCGCGCTCTGGGAAAGCTGGATAAGATGAAGAACGACCACACCCGCATCGATGAAGGCGACCCGGCCATCGACGATCCGTCACGAAAGATCCGACGCCCTGAACCAACCGGCACGCCGGGGTCGGTCGGTCGCGTCCACCTGCTTACCTGGCGACAGTCGTGGCGCATGACGCGCAGCGGTCTGAAGAACCGACTCGGCCGCTCGATCGTCACCCTGCTCGGCATCGTGCTCGGCATCGCGTTTCTCATGTCGACGCTCGTCTCCTCGCATCTGCGCGCTCGGCTCTCCGAGGTCGCGCAGCGTCGCGTGCGGACGCAGAGCATGATCGGCATGCTGCGCGCCGAGATCGGCAACCCGGACGGCAAGAAGGTGGTGATGGTCTCGGACGACGGCGCCGACGACGCGCCGACGCGGGCCAGCTTCGTCGAATCGCTCCGGGCGCTCGAGGGCCTCGATTTCGTCGGTCCGATCGCCTCCGCCGAAGCCGCCGGCCGGCGCGATGCTTTCGAAGGCGCCGACGCGGCCGTCGACTGGGGCCACGGCGGGACCGACCCGACGTGGCATGCGCACGTGGCGCTCATGGCGCAGCCGGTCGTGCTCTACCGGCGCGCCGACGACGCGGCTGCCCCGCGACTCGACGATACGGTGCGCGTCCGTGATCTTCTGCCTCCGCTCACCGAGCGGCAGAAGGAGGATCGACAGCGCGAAGCCGCCGGCGGCCGGGCGCGCACACGATGGCTGGTCGCGATGTCGCTGCTCGTCGCCGCGATCGGGATCTCCAACGCGCTGCTGATGAGCGTGACCGAGCGCTACCGCGAGATCGGCACGATGAAATGCCTCGGGGCGCTCAACGCCTTCGTGATTCGCCTGATCCTGCTGGAGAGCAGCCTGCTGGGCGGCTGCGGCGCCGTGCTCGGCGTGCTGCTGGGCATGGCGTTCGCGCTCGGCGGCTACCTGGGCACCTACGGCGGCGCGGTGGTGTGGCCGGTGCTCGAGTCGGGGCCGCTGCTGCGCGCGGCGCTGGTCTGCCTCGGCACCGGCTGGGTCGTTTCCGTGCTGGCCGCGATCTATCCCGCAAGGGTCGCGGCGACGATGGTCCCGGCCAGCGCCCTGCGGAGCGAAGTATGATCCAGGTCGTCAATCCCGACCCGCAGCGGCTCGCCGCGTTCCTCGCGCAGCTCGAGGCCGGCCCCGATCACGCCGAGGCGGTCCGGGTCATGAACATCGTCAAGCACTACACGATGGGGCAGAGCGTCGTCCGCGCGCTGGACGGCGTCGACCTCACGATCGCGCGCGGCGAGTACGTCTCGATCATGGGCTCGAGCGGATCGGGCAAGACGACGCTGTTCAACATGATGGGCGGGCTGGACAAGCCGACGGACGGCAAGGTGTTCGTCGACGACGTCGATATCGCGGAGCTCGATCCCACCGAGCTCGCCTGGTTGCGGTGCCGAAAGATCGGCTACATCTTCCAGACGTTCAACCTGATCGGCACGATCACCGCGCTGGAGAACGTCCTGCTGCCGATGTCGTTCGCAGGCCTGACGCACGACGAGGCGCTCGACCGCGGCGTCGAGATCCTGACGCGCGTCGGCCTCGGCGAGCGCTGCAAGCACAAGCCGACCCAGCTCTCGGGCGGCCAGCAGCAGCGCGTCGCCATCGCCCGCGCGTTCGCCAACCGCCCCGCGATGATCCTGGCCGACGAGCCCACGGGCAATCTCGATCAGCGGACCGGCCAGCAGATCATCAGCATGCTCAAGGAGCTGAACCAGGAGTCCGGCGTCACCATCGTCTCCGCCACGCACGACCACAAGATGCTCGACGTCTCCGACCGAATCGTCTGGATGTCCGACGGCAGGATCGAACGCATCGAGCGCCGCGGGGACCTCGACATCGAGGTCGGGCGCATCGGCGACGAGTGAAGACGATGCGCCGGCGAACCGCGCGGCGTAAGCCCGCGGGTCGGATGCCATGACGACCTCATTCAACCGATTTGCCCGGACCGCGCCGAACGTGCCGCTCATCAGAGGACGGGCGCACGTCCGACCCGCGGGCTTACGCCGCGCGGTTCGCCATCATCGCCGCGTGACGCCGTATGTTCATCCGTGGTGCTGAACCTCCCGGACCCGGCCGCCATGCCCGAGCTTCCCGAAGTCGAACGAGGTCGCCGCATCGCCGAGCAGGCGGCGCACGGGCGCGTCATCAGCAGGATTCGCCTCGCCCGCGATCCGATCGTGTTCGACGGCGTCGGCGCCGCGCGATTCCGCAAGGCGCTGCTCGGCCGCACCGTCCTCGAGGTAGGGCGCCGCGGCAAGCAGATCTGGTTCGAGCTCGACCGAACCCCGTGGCCGCTGTTCCACTTCGGGATGACCGGCGCGTTTCGTCTTCCGGGCGACCATCCGCTCGAGCTCGCGTCCAGCCCGAAGCACGTCGACGCCTCGTGGCCGCCGCGCTTCACGAAGATCCACCTGCACTTCGACGACGGCGGCGAGCTCGTCATGACCAACGCGCGCCGCCTGGGGCGCATCCTCCTGCGCGAGGATCCGATGCGCGAGGCGCCCATCGCCGACCTCGGCTTCGACCCCCTGCTCGATCTGCCTGCATCAGGAAAGATCGCGCAACTTCTGGTGAGGCGCAAGGGTCGGATCAAGGCCGTGCTGCTCGATCAGTCCTTCGCGGCCGGCGTCGGCAACTGGATCGCCGACGAGGTGCTCTACCAGGCCGGCATCGACCCGCGACGCCGTGCGCACACGCTGTCGGCCGAAGAGGTGCAGCGGATGCGGCGCAAGCTGAAGCAGGTGATCGACACCGCGGTGCGCGTCAACGCCGACAAGAAGAAGTTTCCCGCCGGCTGGCTCTTTCATCGGCGCTGGGGAAAAGAGAAAGGCGCGGCCACGGCGTCGGGGGAGAAGATCCGCCACATCACGGTGGGCGGTCGAACGACGGCGTGGGTGCCGGCGCGGCAGAGCTGAGAATTAACTCAATCCCCCCCCTCCGATCGAAAGCGATAGTCCTTCCCCGCGACGGGGATGCCCGTCGCCGCCGACACCGCGACCGTGAGCGCCCGAAGGTCTTCGGGCTCCATGTTGGTCACGCTGCTCTTGCCGCAGGCGCGGGCGAGCATGGTGATCTCGATGTTGACGCTCTTTGCGAAGTTGACGAGGTGGCGCACGGCGCCGGCGTCGTCGAGCGGCTCCTCGATCGCTTCGAGCAGCGTGGCCTCGTCCTTCAGCCCCGTGATGCGGAATCCCATGCCGATCACCGCCGAGAGCCCGAGCGAGACGGCCGTCGCGCCGAGACACATCGCCTTGCCGGCGTCCGCGCCGCCGCGGACGCCGCCGCTGTAGATGACCTGCACGCGATGCTCGCTGCGATGGGCGCGGACGCGCTCCACGACGTCGGCGAGCACCTCGATCTGCGGGCCGCGTTCGAGCTCCGGAAAAACCGACGTCGGCCGGGCGTCCGAGGTCCATTGCGCGTCGGCCACGTAGAAATCCAGGTCGCAGTCGATCGTCTCGTCGACGATGCGAGCGGCGTCATGCGCCGGCGCCTCGACGCCGATCGGAATGGGTCCGCCCGCCCGGGCGCGCAGCGCGTCGACGCGCGCCACGATCGCGTCTCCCTGCATTCGTGACGCGGTCGCGGCCGTGATCAGGCGCGCCGCGGCGGAAGCCGCGTCGCCCGGTTCGTCGTCCAGTTCGCTGCGCACGATCATCGGCGCCGTTTCGCCGTCCGCGCCGGCGTCGTCCGGCGACACCACGGCCGCCAGGTTCGCTTCCGCCGCCCCGCGCCGCGTCCAGTCGCGCAGGCGCTCCGGGAGGCGCGCCAGGTCGACGCCGCCGAAAACGATGGGCCAGTCGAGGCGAAGCGGGCGCTCACGGGTCGGGCCGATCACCACCTTCGAGTTGCACTTCTCCCGGTACGGGTCGATCACCAGCCGGGTCAGGTTCGCCGACAGGAACACGAGCTGGTCGAACGTCGGCGCCGGCTGCTTCGCCGGCACCTCCCGCTCCGCACCGAGCTTGGCGCCCACAAACGCACACACGTCGTCGTCCGGCATGTGACCGGCGCGCGCCATGTGGTAGATCATGTCCACGACTTCGGGCGCGTAGGTGCTGCTCTTGCCGGCCGCGTGCTTGTAGTGCCGTGCGACGGTCGCGCCGTCGGCCTTCCCGGTGGGCAGCCCGAGCTCGACGCCGACCTTCGGCGCCATGGCGGGCGACAGGCTCGCCCCGTCGGAAATGGTCTTCTTCGTTTTCGCCAAGACAACCCGCTACTGGCTACTGGTGACTCGTCACTCGCTACGTGCATACTCCGGATCGTAGACCTGCCCGCCGTCGAGCATGGCGATGCCCGTGATCGCCGAAGCCTCGGGCGTCAGCGCGCGCAGGTCGTCGCGCGAGAGGTCGTGGCAGTCGTCCTTGCCGCAGGCCAGGGTGATCGCGGCGACCTCCATCGCCATGTTGTGCAGGAAGTTCGCGATCCATTCGGCGTTGCGGTCGATCTCGTAGCGCGACTCGAGATCGGGCTTGTGGGTCGTGATGCCGGTCGGGCACTTGTTGGAATGGCACTGGACGCAGGCGATGCAGGTGCCCGCAAGAATCGCCGCGGTCCCGATCGCGACGGCATCGGCGCCGAGCGCGAGCGCCTTGGCGGCGTCGAGGCCGTCCTTGATTCCGCCCATGAGCATCAGCGTGATGTCGTCTCGGCGCCCCATCTCCTCGACGCCGTCGATGGCCTGAACGATCGCGGCGAGTGACGGGATGCCGATGTTCTCGAGCACCAGCTCCGGCGCGGCCCCGGTGCCGCCCTGGATGCCGTCGATCGCGACCATGTCGACCATGTCCTTGACGGCGATCTTGATGTCGTGGCGCATGTGCCCCGCGCCGATCTTGATGCTGATCGGAATCCGCCCGTCGGTGGCCTCGCGCAGCTCCTCGATCTTGATGACCAGGTCGTCGGCGCCGAGGATGTCCGGGTGGCGCGACGGCGAGCGCAGGTCGATGCCGCGGGGAATGCCGCGGATGCGCGCCAATTCGTCGGTCACCTTGGACGCCATGAGCTGGCCGCCGAGACCGGGCTTGGCGCCCTGACTGATGTAGAACTCGACCGCGTCGGCGCGGCGCAGGTCGTGGATGTTGAATCCGAAGCGCCCCGGCGTGATCTGATAGATCATGTGCTTCGCCGCGGCGCGCTCCTCCGGCAGCATGCCGCCCTCGCCGGTGTTCGTCGACGTGCCGACCATCGCCGAGGCCTTGCCCATCGAGATCTTGGTCGCCTTCGACAGGGCCCCGTAGCTCATCGCCGAAATGGAGATCGGGATGTCGTTCTCGACCGGCACCGATGCGTAGCGCCCGCCAAGCGTGGTCTTCAGGTTCACCCGGCCTTCCACCGGCCCGAGGCGGCCGAGGACCGCGGGATCGAACCCGAACGTGAGGTCGTCGAACGTCGGAAGCTGCTTGAACGCACCGTACCCGCGCACACGGTAGCGTCCGATCTCACTCTTGACGCGGATGTCACGGAGGATCTCCCGCTGCCAGTAGTCGGGGCCGGCGATGTCGGGATGGGCGTGCTGGATCATGAGGCGCTTCGGCGGACGGGCGATTCCAGGCGCGTGCGCGCGTCGGAAGTGTCAGGGGACGAGCGTCGAGTGTCAAGGCTCGGGAATCGAGGTTCGGGTTTCAGGTTCCGCAGGTCATGCGAACGTCCGCTCGTCCTCGTCGTCGGTCGATCACCCGACGACGATCGAGGGCAAACGAAAACCGGTCATCAATCCGTGTCCATCCGCGTCCATCCGTCCGCCTACGGCGGATCCGTGATTCCCTCCGCGTCGACGCCCGGCACCCGCCTCAGTCCGAATCGAACGTCATCACGTCGCGGTTGCCGTCCGACGTCACCGCCTCCGTCTTCTGGTCGCGGGTCTCGCCGAAGAGTAGCTCGCCCGACTCGTACTCCTGGTAGCGCAGCGCGCGCTGGTCGGAGATGATCTTGGTGAACTGCGCGGGCGGGACCGGCGGCTCGACGCCGACGCCGTCGAGCAGCG
>NYZC01000382.1 GCA_002686995.1 Phycisphaeraceae bacterium
CATCCGCTTAGACCGCACAGCGAACATGGCACCCATGAGTCATCAACAGACCGCTAAATCGCTATCCTCTTGGGTTGCGGGCAAAGCCCGCGTTAGTCATTAATGACCAATAGCTTGATTTCTACCGCCCCGCATCATGATGACGGTTCTCGCCCCGCGTCAGCAGGCCCCAGCTCAGCGGCTCGTCCTGCACGTAGTTCTTCCCGAGGGTGATCGCGGTCACGGCCTTGCACATCTCGTAGCCGAGATAGAAGGCGTGTCCGGGGTCGTCGATGCCCAGGCGCTCGAAGACGACGTAGGGATCCTCGTCGCGATGGTGGCCGTCGCGGTTCATCGCGTGAACGACGCCCCGCATCACGTCGGCGAAGAGACGGATGTTGCGATCGGTCAGGTTCGCCGCCAGCTGCTCGAGCGCCGCCTCGTCCACCGGATGCAGGCGCGCGTCGCGCAGCATGACGAGCCGCTCGTCCTGGTGCTTGGGCACCGTGCCGCGAGCCACGGCGTGGTGCATGAGGCGCCGCGCCACGTCGATCTCGCGCACGCAGCTGCGCGCCCAGTTGATGACCTGCGTCGTCAGCACGCTGCGCACCGAGAGCTCCTGGCAGATTCCAATCAGCAGCGCGTTGACGCCGGGCGAATCGACGCCGGTCATCTCGCTGAGGTTGCCGATGCCCATCATCATGTCCGCGTCAGGGAAGCGCCGACGCGCTTCGAGGTAGCGCTCCAGCGATCGCGCGAACCCGAACCCGATCGGCTCGAGCACGGGGTCGATCCGGCAGGACACGCCGTCGCGCTCGAGGCGCGCGAGCGTTGCCTCGAGACCGCCGAGCTCCGCGGGATCGTCGGGGATCGCGACCACGGCCGCGCCCCAGTCCGCCGCGGCGTCGCAATTGGTTGCGTTGACGCTCAGCACGAGCTCCGCCCCCGCCCGGCACGCCGCCGCGATCTCTTCGGGATGAAAGCTGTCCACGCTCACGCGCAGACCGCGGTCGCGCAGCGCCCGCACCACCTCGCCGATCCCGGTCCACGCAGGGCGATCGGCGTGCGGCGCGCATCCGACGTCGATGATGTCGGCGCCGGCGGCAGCGAGGTCGTTTGCTGCGTCGAGCACGGCCGCAGGCTCCATACGGCACGCGTGGTTGATCTCCGCGATGATCTCGATGTCGTAGTCGCCGTACTCGTCGTCTGTCGTGCCGCCAAGCATCGCGGCCAGGTCGCGCAGGTCGCGCGGGCCGCGCGTCACCTCTACGCCCAGGCGGGCCGACAACTCGGAGAGATCGCCCTCGCAGTATCCAGGCAGCACGACGCGGTCGGGACGCGCGCCTTCGGGAAGCCTGAGCTTTCGCGCGACCCACTGCGGCGTCATCAGCGCCGCCACCTGGATGTTCAGCACGACGACGTCCGCCGTGATCTTGAATTGCCGTTCCAGCCGGTCGGCCATCGTACGCAGTGCCGGCTCGGCCAGGGTGCCCGTGACCAGGACGAGGTGCCCGGTCACCGTGTCCACTTCTTCTTGAAGCCCTTCTCGAACCCGTCGAGCGAGTCGTTGTCGTCCGGCAGCCAGGTCACCGCGTCCTCGATCCGCTTCGCAAGCTCGAAGTCGTTGTCGGTGATGCCCTTCGCCGAATGCGTCGAGAGCTTGACCGTCACCTCCGCCCACCCGCCCGAAAGGTCCGAATGGTGAAACGCCGCCTCGGCGACGTACCCGACCGCGTTGACGACCATCAGCGTGTGCGGCCATCCGCCGGTCTTGTACTTTCGCCGGATCGTGCCTTTCTCGAGCGACCACGCCGGAAGCTCTGACTTCAGGCGCTGCGTCACCTGCTCGTCGTCGTAGGTCTGCAGTTCCTTCAACGCCATGACGTGCTCCTCGCTTGGGCCGGCCCGCGCGTGCGCGTCGCAGGCGGCAGGAGACCCGATGATACACTATCCACCGTCATGGAAGCGCCCGTGCTGAAGCTGAACGAACGCGCCGAGCGCATCGCCGACGAGCTTGCCGCCGCCGCGCCGGCGCTGGCCGGGCGCGTGCACCGGGTCGGCGACGCGCGCGTCATCGACGTCGGCGTCGAGCAGACAGGTTCGATCGAAGCGGGCATGGTGCTCGCGCGCATCTGCCTGGCCGACCTCGGCACGGTGAGCGCGGCCGGGGCCATGACCCTGACTGGCGCCTCGGGCGTCGCCGTCACCCTGCCTTCGATCTCGGTGCACGTGGCGCACCCGGTCGCCGCCTGCATGGCGAGCCAGTACGCCGGATGGCAGATCAGTGCCGGCAAGTACTTCGCGATGGGCTCCGGCCCGATGCGCGCGGCGCGGGGCAAGGAAGATCTCTTCGACGACATCGGCCACCGAGAGTCGTCGCCCTGCGCCGTCGGCGTGCTCGAGACGTCGGCGCTTCCGACGAAGGAGGTCATCGACAAGCTGACGGAAGCCTGCGGCGTTCGGCCCGAGCGACTCACGCTCGCGGCCGCGCGGACGGCCAGCCTCGCGGGCGGCGTCCAAGTCGTCGCGCGATCCGTCGAGACGGCCCTGCACAAGCTCCACGAACTGAAGTTCGACCTCGACCGCATCGTTGCCGGGTTCGGTCTCGCCCCCCTTCCGCCCGTCGCGGCCGACGACATGACCGCCATCGGACGCACCAACGACGCCATGCTCTACGGCGCGCGGTGCGTCCTGTACGTCCGCGGCGACGATGCCTCACTCATCGAGATCGGCGCGATGCTTCCTTCGTCGTCGTCGCGCGATTACGGCAAGCCCTTCGCCGAGATCTTCAGCCAATACGACCACGATTTCTACAAGATCGACCCGATGCTGTTCAGCCCGGCGTCGGTGACGCTGCAGAACGTCGAGACGGGTACGACGCGCGCATTCGGAAAGATCGACGACGAAGTGCTTGCGACGTCGTTATTAAGCTATTAGTCATTAAGCCAATCGTTAGTTGTCATTTCGGACTCGGTTCGGAAGGCGCATCCGAATTGACAAATAACCATCGGCTTAATGACTAACGGCTTAATTCGACGACGGCTCGCCCGGATACAATGCGCCTCCATGAAACTCGACGTCCCCCTCGATCAGCCGCTTGCCGACGAGATCTACGCGTTCTGGGGCTGGATCTTCGAAAGCGAGCATGATTTTCCGCCCGACGTGTTCACCGGCAGCGAGCGCGAGTTCGTGCGTTACCGCATCTACGTCGAGCGGATCGACGGACGCATCGCGTCCACATGCAATCTCATCTGGTCCGATTCCGACCCGCGCGTGGCCGGCCTGGGCGAGGTCGCCACGCATCCGGAGTTCCGGCGACGCGGGCTTGCCGGCGACGTCTGCGCCCAGGCGCTCGAGGACTTTCGCGGCGCCGGCGGCGAAGCGGTGTATCTCGGCACCAACAACCCAGGCGCACTCCGCGTGTACCACCGGCTCGGATGGCGCCGGCTTGCCGGCACGGCGATCATGGCCGCGGCTTCGAACGGCAACGCGCCGGAGGAGTTCATGGCGGACTACTTTCGCGCGCCGGGTCGTGTCGCGATGCGGCCCGCCGATCCCGCGATCCGCGCCACGATCGTTCCCTTGCTGTGCACCGCGCACGACTGGCGTGTCCTGGACGCCAACATGGGGATGCACTCGATCCGGTACGAGATTCAGGGATCCTGCAACGGTCTCTACCGGCGATGCAGTGACGTGACGAACGACGAACGCGGCCAGTGGTTCGTCGCCGCTACCGAAGACGGTCGCGCCGTCGGTCTGTCCAGCGCGCGGCTCGACGACGACGGACGCTGCCGTGTCGACGGGTTCGCGCACTGGAGGTTCATGGACAGCATGTCCGACCTGCTGGACGCCGCCGTCGCCTGGGGCCGGGATCGCGGCGCTGGCTCGTTCGCGGCGCGGCTCTGCGTCGAGGACGAGGACAAGATCCGTCGATTCGACGACCTCGGTTTCCGGTCGGGGCCTCCAGGGGATGATTTCGAGATCGACGGTCGAACGGTCGCGTCGGTGATGTACGAGCGGGCCTGATGGTGAGACGACAGCCATGGCCAGCACCCAGGATATCTTCGACCCAATCCTGAACGGTGACATCGACGCCGTGCGCGCCCTGCTCTACGCCGATCCCGGCCTGGTGCACGCACGGCGCACCGTCGACGACGACGGCAGCCCGGTGAAGGGGTTTCACGGTGAGTCGGCGCTGGGCGCCGCCACCCGCGCCGGCCGGCTCGAGATCATCAGGCTTCTTCTCGAGCGCGGCGCCGAGCTCTACGACATATCGCGATGGGGTTACCCGGCGGTGTTCTTCGCCACCGAGCCGCGCATCAGGGACTACCTGCTCAGCGCCGACGGCGATGTCAATCATCGACCCACGAGCGCGCCGACGTACGGACTCGGCGCCGACGTCAACCTTGCTGCCCGGGAGGGATGGGCCCGGATCGTCCGCCAGCATCTCGAGCGCGACCCGCTCGCCGTTCACCGGCGCGGCGTGATCGGCGAAACCCCGCTGCACTGGGCCGCCCACAATGGCCACGTCGAGGTCGTGACGATGCTTCTCGACGCGGGCGCGACGATCGAGGCGAACGAGATCGGCCTTTACGGCGGCAAGCCCCTGCACTGGGCAGCCGAACACGCGCCCGCGGTCGTCCGCTTCCTGCTGGACCGTGGCGCGGAGGTCGATGCGCGCAACGTCATGGACAACGAGATGAAGGGATACACACCGCTGATCATGGGCGCCGGAGAGCCGGAGGACTGCGTCGCGTGCGCCCGCTTTCTTCTCGATGCCGGCGCCGACGTCAATGCGACCGCCGACGACGGGACAACGCCATTGAAACGTGCGGTCGAGCGCGGTGCCAGGGGAATCGAGGCGCTGTTGAGGGAGCGCGGCGCCTCGTAGCCGCCCGCCCGGGCGCGCCCACTGGAATCTCGCGATTCCGCTGCAGGGCACGCTGATACAATCACCCTCCATGAGCGATCGACTCAAGCTCGGCATCGTGGGCATCAACTGGCGCGGCTCGGACATCAAGCCGGCCATCGACGCGACGGGGCTTATCGACGTCACGGCGATCTGCGCGACGCGGCCGGATCGGCTCGCCGAAGCAGCGAAGACGCTCGGCGTCGAGGCCACGTACACCGACTACGATCGGTTTCTCGACGAAGCGGACGTCGACGCCGTGTTCCTGGCCACGCCGATGGAACTTCACGTCGCGCAGTCCGTTGCGGCGATGGAGCGGGGCATCCACGTGCTTTGCGAGGTGCCGGCGGCGACGGACGTCGAGGAGTGTCGAGTGCTCGTCGACGCGTGCCAACGCTCGGATGCCGTGTTCATGATCGCCGAACAGTACAACTACCGGCGCGAACCGGCCGCGATCGCCGCGATGGCGGAGCGCGGCGCGTTCGGAGACATGTACTACGCGGAAGGCGAGTTCAACCAGAACATACAGTCCATCCTCGACAAGACGCCCTGGCGCCGCCGCTGGCAGGTCGGCGTCAACGGAATTACCTACGGGCCCCATAGTCTCGGGCCCGTCCTGATGTGGATGGCCGGCGACCGCGTGACGAGCGTGTGCTGCGCGGGCGCGGGACGGCGCTACCGTGACGGTCGCGGTGAGCTGCTCGAGCTCGAGCCGGCAGCCACGATGCTCTGCCGCACGGCCCGCGGCGCCCTGGTCCGCGTCCGCTGCGACCTGCTCTCCGAGCGGCCGATGGGGGTTCACTACCAGCTCCAGGGCACTGACGGCTTCTACGACCGCGGCGATCTCTGGCTGCGCTCGCGCAGCGCCGACTCGGAGCAGAGCGAATCGCTGGATGCCGTCGCCGAGTCGTTCCTGCCCGGCGAGTACCTCGAGGCCGAAGCGAAATGCCGCACGTCCGGCTGCGCCTGCGACGACTACCTGATGCTGCACGACTTCGTCGAAAGCGTCCGCAGGGGCGAAGCCGTCACGCTCGACATCCACCAGGCGATGGACATGACGCTCCCGGGCCTGGTCAGCCAGCAGTCGATCGCTCAGCACAGCGCCTGGGTGAATGTGCCCGACTCGCGGGAATTCTGAGCGCCGGACCGGGCGCTCTTGAACGCTTGATCGCTTGAGCGCTTGGACTGTTTTTTGACGGAATCCGAAAATGGCTCACCGCGTACTGAACACCCAGGAATATCTGACGAACGAAGCGCGCGACTACCTGCTGGCGCATGACTGCGAGATCATCTTCAACGATCTGCTCAACGCGCCGGAAGACGAGACCTGCGCCGCACTCGCCGACATCGACGCCACGATCGCCGGCGGGGAGTTTTACACGCCGCGCGTATTCGAAGCCGCCACGCGGCTCAAGTGCATCTCGCGCACCGGCGCGGGCTACGATCGCGTCGACCTCGACGCGGCGACGAAGCACGGCGTGCGCGTGACCAACACGCCAGGCGCGACGAGCCCCGCCGTCGCCGAGTTTGCCCTCGGGCTGATCCTCTCGGTGCTGCGCTGCATCCCGCCGATGGTGATGGACCTCAAGCAGGGACGCTGGAACCCGGTGCGCGGCACCGAGCTGGCGGCCTCCACCCTTGGCGTGGTCGGCGCCGGGTCCATCGGCAAGTACGTCATCCGCCTCGCCCGCGGGTTCGGAGCGCGGGTCATCGCCTGCGATCCGTACGAGGACGCCGAGTTCGCCGGGAAGTGGCAGGTCACCTACATGCCGCTCGACGACCTGCTCTCCGAAGCCGACGTCGTAACGCTGCACACACTGCTGAGCGACGAGACGCGCGGCCTCATCGACGAGCGGCGCTTGCGGCTGATGAAGAAGACCGCGTACCTGGTGAACACCAGCCGCGGCCCCGTGGTGAAGACCGACGACCTGGTCAGCGTGCTGAAAGACCGCGCGATCGCGGGCTGCGCGACCGACGTGTACGACACGTTTCCGGTCGACCCCGCCGAGCCGCTGATTCATCTCGACAACGTGATCCCGACTCCCTCGACGGCCTACAACACCCAGGACGCCGTCAACCGGATGTGCCACGCCGCGGTCCGCGACCTGGTCGCCGTCGTGACGGGCGGCACGCCGAAGCATCCGGTGAATTGACTGGCGAACCGCGCGGCGTCAGCCCGCGGGTCCAACGTGCGACATCACTTGACAGCCGAATCGAATCCGACCCGTGGGCTTACGCCAGGCTTACGCCCACGGTTCGCCAGTCCTGCTTCACTTCCTCGCTTCCGCCTGGAGTTGGACGGCCGTCTTCGGTGACCCGATGTGCAGCGTGTCGAAGGCCTGCCGGCTTGTCTTGAAGGGGCCGATGCCCTTGTACCCGTGCCAGTCGCCCTGGGTCAGCATCGGGTTGGTCCGCCCCGTCTGCCGTTCGCGCTTGCGGATGAACGACTCCATGCGCGCGCGGAGCGTGGCGACGACGTCGGGATGCCGGCCCGCGACATTGCGCGCCTCCTCGGGATCCTCGACGAGGTCGTACAGTTCGATCTCCGGCTTGAAATGGAAATCGGGCTCCAGTGCCACGATGAGCTTCCACTGGGGCGTGCGCCATCCGTGCTTGCGCATCCAGGTGCACTCGGTGATGTAGAACTCGGACTCGAAGCTGCTCTTTCGACCTTTCACGAGCTTCATCAGCGACTGTCCGTCGAATTTGATCTTCGGCCGCACGCCCGCAAGCTCCAGGATCGTCGGCACGAGATCCTTGTGCTGCGTGTACCCGCCGATGCGCCGCCCCTGCGGCACTTTCTTCGGGTAACGGATGATCAGCGGAACGACGAGCGTCGGCTCGTAAAGCCCGTGGTGGTCGAACCAGCATTCGTGGTCGTAGAGCGTCTCGCCGTGATCGCCGTTGATCACGACGATCGTGTCGTCGAGGATGCCCAGCGTTTCCAGCTGGTTGAAGATGCTCTGAATGCAGGCGTCCATGTAGGCGACGGCGCCGTCGTACTGCGCGACGATGTAGTCCTTGTCGGTGCAACCCGGCGGGAACCATGTCCGGAAAAAGTCGCAGAACGGCTTGAACGCAAGCACCGGCTTGAGCGACTTGTTCTTCGGATCCTTCTCGTTGCCGTGATAGAACATCCGCTCGTAGGGCGCCGGCGGCAGGTAGGGCGCATGGGGATCCATGTGGCGCAGCATCACGAAGAACGGCTTGCGCGAGCGGGCGAGTCGATCGATCTCCGGCTGCGCGACGTCGTTGAGGTTCTGGGCCTTGGGGCTTCTGCCTTCCGCCCAGCTTCCCCAGCCGGCGTAGTCGAGATGCCGGCTGAAGCCACGACCGGCGATGTTGCCCGTGAAGCCGACGCACGTCGTGTTGTATCCGGCGCCGCGCAGGATCTCGGGCAGCGTCCGGACCTTCGATGTCAACCTGCCCTGGTGCCGCAGTGCCACGACCTGCGTGCCGAAGCAGTCCCGCCCCGTCAGCATCGAGGCATACGCCGACGTCGTGGGAATGTGTGTCGAGAAGCACTGCTCGAAGAGCGTGCCGGACTCCGCGAAGCGGTCGATGTGAGGCGTCGTCTGCCGGTCGTAGCCGTAGCAGCTCATGTGGTCGCGACGCAGCGAGTCGATCGCAATGAGAAGGATGTTCGGTTTGGTCGGCATGTCTTTGATTTCTGAATCCTGATTCCTGATTCCTGGTTTCGGTTCTCGCAATCAGAAATCAGGAATTCGAAAACTCCTCACCGCGCGCCGCAGGCCTGGAGACAAGCCTGCATATGGCCGCGCGACTCGGCGGCGATCGCGACGCAGCGCGGCAGGGCATACTCCTGGGCGCCGATGATCTCGAGGTTCACGGGGCCCGTGTAGCGATGCTCGTGCAGGACGCGCATGTAGCCGAGCAGGTCGATGTCGCCGCGGCCGTTGGCCTGCATCTCGGGATCACCCGGCCCTGTCTGCCGTCCCCGGCAGTCGCGGATGTGCACGTGGCGCACCCGATCGATCACGGCCGCGAGCGCCTCGACGGGGTTCTCGCCGGCGCGGTGGACGTGGCTCGGATCCATGTCCAGGCCGAACGCGTCCGACGTGATCGCGTCCAGCACTCGAAGGCTCGTCGGCGTGTCGTGCACCGCCATGCCGACGTGCGCCTTGACGCACAGGGTCCGGCCGAAATGCGCGGCGCGCTCGCTCAGCCGTCCGAGCGTGTCGATCACCTCCTGCAGGCTCGCCTCGCTGCCGGTCTCGCCGCCGGGTCCGCAGTTGATGACCGGACAGTCGATCTCCGCCGCGGCCTCGAACACGGCCTCCATGCGATCCGGTTCCTGGGAAGGCTGCTCGATCGCAGTGACCGGCAGGTTCCACTTCTTCGACAGCTCGTTGATCGTCGGCACGATCTGCCGCCACTCGCCGAGCACGAGGTGACGGTCCCCGAATCCCTCGATGGCCGAAAGCTCGATGCCGTCGTAGCCGGACGCGGCGGTGTATTCGAACGCGACAGCCATGTCGTGGCCGCCGAACAGGATGGAGTTGACGCCGAGTTTCATCGATGAGTCTCCCGATGCCGCGGGCGCTCCGCGCGTGCGGAGTGTCAAGGGTCAGGCGTCAGGTGTCAAGGTGGGCCGCCGGCTTCGCCGAGGTCGGGGTGCATGACAGCTGTCGCGGGTCCCTTTGGATTCGTTCGTCGAGTGGGTGGCTGGGGTCGAGCGCAGCCACCCAATCCTCTGGAACAATCTTAATCATGCCCGCGTCAGCTGTCATGCACCCCCGAGGTCGCGTCGGAAGGTCGGACGGTCGTCAGAACGGCATGCGGATGACCGCCTTGCTCAGAAAGGTCACGCCGACGCCGAGCGTGATGATCAGGCCCTGGCCGCAGAAGTAGCCGGCCGCCACCACCGGGACGTACTGCCGCCATTTCAGACCGAGCCGCTTCTGGAAGTAGTAGCGACCCAGCAGCGCGCCGATGAACTGCGGAATGATGACGTGTGGCATGCTCTGGCCGAGGCCGCGGACGACGCCGTAGGTGAGGAAGATCGGCGCGCCGACGGAGCTCATGACGCCGAACAGGACCACCCCGAAGCCCGCGCCGGCGAAGAGATACCGCCACCGGAACGCGTCCTCGAAGATCGAGTACTCGCCGAGCGTCGAGGAGTACATGATGCAGCTGTTCGCCGCCTGCAGTTCCCACATCTTCTGCGCGAAAGGGTAGACCGGCGAAGGCACCTCGGCGAGCCCCCAGATGAAGTTCGCGAAGAGAATCGTGCACAGCAGGATCACCGGGTAGAGCACGATCTGCGCCTTCCAGATGCTCGTGAACTTCGTGCCGGTCAGTTCGGCCTGGCGGTAGAAGACGGTCATCTCGCCGTAGTTCGCGATCGGGATCGGCAGGAACCAGACCTTGACGCCCTCGTACCCGCTCAGGATCAGACTCGCCTCGCGGATCATCGGAATTTCGACGACCTGGCCGACCATGCCCTCCAGGCGGGCCGTGACGTAGCTGATCAGCGGCGTGTACACGAAGCCGAGCAGCACGAGAACGATCATCACGCCGCGGTGCCAGTCGATGAGCCAGCCGCACACGAGGATGTAGGTCAGGGTCACCAGCAGGTAGCAGGCGAAGACCCAGCGCAGCCGGATGTCGCCGCGCCCCTCGGGCGTTGACATGCCTCGGGGACCGTCGCGCGCGCCCTGTCGGCGCCGGCGTGACACGACGCTCCGGACGATCTGCGCGATGCCGGCCACCGCGATCGCGATCGAGACGCCGATGCCGAAGCTGAAATAGAAGTCCACGTTGTTCTTGAAGGTCGTCGCGATCGTGTCGTCGCCGGGGCGCCAGGACGTGAGCACGCCGACGTCCGGGTGGTACAGAACCGGGTTGAGCACGAAGGTGATGACCAGGCCGACGAAGCTGCCGACCATGCCGAAGAAGGGCAGCACCATCCCCGTGATCAGGTGCCCGAGGTCCCATGCCATCCCCATCGCCACCGCGGGCAGCACCGACTCGGTCTTGCCCGTCCAATCGCTGAACGGGATCGGAAAGATCATGAACGGCGTGCCGGTGAGGGTGCCGGTCAGGGTCGGCAGCAGCAGGTAGACCGAGCCGAAGGCGAGTCCGATCGCGCCGCCGATCGAGAACGCCCGCCACCGCCACGACTTCTGTCGCGCCGCCTGGTCGCGCTCGTCGACGTCCTCCGCCAGTGCCATGACGCCCTGCGCGCCGATCGGCGCCATTGGAAACGGCAGGCGCTCCACGTCGCTCGCGGCGCGGAACAGGCCGTAGCCCAGGATCAGCTCGCTCAGGCGGCTGAAGAACGTCGTAAAGATGAGCAGGCCGATGACCGGCATCCAGTCCAGATGAAAGAACGTGCGCTGCGAATACGACTCGGATTCCGGAGGCGGCGCAAACCAGGTGGGCAGGTGCTCGGCGATGCCGTACTCGCGCGCGGACAGGCTGCGGGCGAAGAACTGGTTCCAGAGGAGACCCTGGCCCATCGCCATGCTGGTCATCATCGCCCCGGCCATGAAGAACAGGACGAAGATCTCCGCGCGATTGAGCATGCGGTGCGCGCGGCGGGCGACCTCGATGAACAGGATGACCGTAACCCACTGGGCGGCCGCGCCGAGCCCCTGCCCGGCGAGCAGGGACATGTACATGGCGCCGGGCACCATGAGCACGCCGATGAACAGGGCGCCGAAGAGGCTTGACCAGCTGAAGCCCTCGCGGAAGGTCGAGGGCACCTCCATCACCTGGCGGAACGCTTCAAGCTCGCGGTCGATCTTCGGTGAGGGTTCGCTCAAATGGTGTGGGGGGTGGGGGGGTGGGGGGGGGGGGAATTAATTATTGATTATCAGTTATTTGTTATTTCTCAATTCGGATGGCGCTCCGAAGTAAAAAATAACAAATAACTGATAATCAATAATCAATTCCCCACCCCATACCCTATACCCCATCCTCCAGCGTTCGCCTCCGATAAACTTCCATCGTCTCCTGCGGCAGCGAGCGCCAGATCAGGAACTGCCGACGAATGTCATCCAGCAGCACTCGGTTCAGCCTGCGCCAGTCCTTCGGTTGACCCGACGTGCGCTCGATCCGGATCGTCACCTCGTCGATGCCCTCGATCTCGCTCGCCCTCGTGCTCAGCTCGAACTGCTGCGTCACGCCCAGATCGAACGGGGCCAGCGCGATCCGCGCGCGAAGTCCCGGCGCCGCGCCGTCCCGGCGCACCAGGCCCACCTGCCGTGCCATGAACCGCCCGAGGCCGGTGTCCGCGAACTGCTCGAAGTGCTCCCTGAGAAAGCTGACCACGCCCGCGGCGTCCCATTGCGACACGGTGAACGGAAAGACGATGTCGAGCCGGTCGCCTTCCGGCACCGGCAGCTGCCACTGGCGCAGGATTCCCGGGTTCGCGCTGCGTGACGCCCTGACCGCCGGATAGATCGCCGACAGCAGCACCGTGCCCATCACGATCAGCAACGTGATCACCGCGTTCGTCGACGAATGGTTCATCTCCGGCACGCGGAAGGGGCCGATGCTGCCCAGCGGCGTCAGCACCTTCACCACGCCGAGCGCCACGATGTACCCGCCGAGACCGCCGACGATCGAGTAGACCATCGCCTCGACGAAGAAGAGACCCGCTACGTGCGGCGGGGCGAGGCCGAGGGCGCTGAACGTATAGATCTCCTTCTGCCGGTCGGCCACCGATCCCAGCAGGGTCGCGAAGATGACCAGCGCTCCCATGAGCAGGGGCACCATCAGGTCGAACCCGCCAACGGTGTGCAGGCTCGTCCCGAGCAGGTGCCGGTGCACGCCGTCGCGCCGCGTGGCGCTGATCGGCATCGGCAGCATGAGCGCCGCGTCCTCCGCGATGCGCGTCGCCGCGCCGGTGTCGGTCGCGTAAATGCTGACGGACCGCAGCGCACTGCCCAACCGGCGGGCCACCTGCGCCGTCACCACGATGATCTGATCCGCCGGAATGGCCATCCAGTTCTGCGTGCGCATCGACAGCGCTGCGTCGTCCTGGAGATCGTCGTTGCCCACCCCGGGATCGACCGGGAGAATCGTGCTGCCATCCATGTCGGTCGCGACGGTGAGGCGCTGCGCGTCGAGAATGGGCCCGACACGCAGCGCCTCGCCGCTGACGAGGACCGGGTCTCCCGGCACTGCGCCCAGGCGCTCCGCGACCGCGTGCGTCATCCAGACCAGGTCCTGGGATACCGCTTGCGAGGCGCCCAGCAGCGCCGCGAGATCCTCGCGCTGCGTCATCTCACCGGGCTCGATACCGACCAGGCCCTGCATCGCCATGGGCGCCGAGCCGTCCGGACGTGAGACGAGCGGCCAGGTCGGGTCGCTCGAGGCGTGGCCGTAGCGCGCGAACACGCCAATGACGCCGGGCGCCCCGGCCCAGCGGTCGCGCACGACGCGGTACAGGTCCGGCTCCAGCGCCCGACCGCCGACTCGCTGCACGAACACGCCCGCATAGCCGGGCGGCCCGACCACCGGAACCCGAATCACGCCGATGCGGGTATCGAACGACGCGAAGCAGAGAATCGTGAACGTGATGAGGATGATCGTCGTCATGGACAGCGCGGTCCGCCACGGACGGCGGCGCATGGTCGAGATGCCCATGCTCATCGCCGCCATGACCGTGCCGACGCGAGACACATCGGCCGCGTGCACCGTCGTGGCGATCCCCTGGAGATCCTTCAGCTCGACCTCGAACTTGCGCATGATGATCACGATCACGGCCGCCGACAGCACGACCACCGAAAAGCCGAGGAAGATCACGATCGGCGTCGCCGCCAGCGCGAACGCCGGATGAGTCAGCATCACGATGAGGAAGGCGAGCGCAAAGATCCCGATGAACCCCGCGATCTGCCGGTAGATGGTGGACGCGCCGATGACCAGCCGCTCCAGTGCGAACGCGAACGGCACCGTCAGTGACAGCAGAATCACGACGGTGAGCACGAGGTCGTCGAACGTCCCGCGAATCTTGTGGTACACCCTGCCCTGCGCCATGAACGCCGACGCGGCGAGCGCGCCCGACGCGGAGACGGACTCGGCGCCGGCCCCGGCCCGGATGAGATCCTCGGCCGCAGCGTGCAGTTGCTCGACCGAGTCGTTCGCGACCTGCCGCTCGCGGAGCACGGCGAGCCGCTCCTCGTTGAACGTCCAAAGGTCGCGCGCGGCACGCTCGAGACCGTCGACGTCCCGGCCCGCAGGTGCTCCGCCTTCACCTTCGCCCTGCGCACGCAGCGCCACGACCGAATCGATCCCGAACACCTCGACGGCGCCGATCGTATCGGGGACATACCAGAAGACCACGCCGTCGGCCGTCTGAAAATAGGACCGCTGCGGATCGAGCGGCGAGCGCGTCCAAGCGTCGAGAATCTGCCCCGGCTTCAACGCCGGCACCGGCGGGCAGATGATCCGGCCCCCCCGGGCGCGGAACATCTCGATCCGAAGGAGGTTGCCCGTGCGGCAGGCGAGCGTGTTGGCGTGCGTCACCGCGCCACGATCGTCGAATGCATGCGCCGACCACCAGGTGTTGCTGTCGGCGACCTGATCGACCGGCCCGACCTCGAAGGTTCCGTTACGGTCCGTCCGTAGCACCTGGAAGTCATCGAAGGCGCTGATCTTCTTCTCCAGGAAATCGAAATGGCGGACGCGGAACTGCTCACGGAACGGATAGAGCTGCACGATCGCGCCCGCCATCGGCGCGCCGGACACCGTGCTGCCCGGGCGCCGGCCCACGACGGAGAGACCATGGGCCCGATGATCGCCGCGGAACTCGGTCTGGTACGTCCGGTACCAGCTCGGAATCGCGCTGCGTTGCGAGAGTCCCGGCGCATCGGCCACGGCGCCGAGCAGCGCGCCCGCTTCGACGAACTGTCGGCCCAGCCGGTCGAGGTCGAGCCGATCCACCGTGTCATGCGGCGTGCCCTCGCGGCGCAGGTCCTCCTGAACCGTGTAGAGCGCGAGGTTGTAGATGCCGAGCCCCCCCGCCACTTCGCCCGCGTGCACGAGGTTGGCCGGCTCCTTGCGAAACCCGCTGCGGTGGATCTTGTCGATCCCAGCTCCGTACGCGAGCACGTTCGGCGGATTGAGCCTGCCGTCCGCGGTCGCCGCGGCAAAGCTCGACGCGGG
>NYZC01000383.1 GCA_002686995.1 Phycisphaeraceae bacterium
CCGCCATTGTCAGAACGCCCTTCTGGGGGTGCCGCACTTTTGGTTCGCCCCGCCTCACGCCGCACTTTTGCTCCGCCCTTCACATCTCAATGCTCCGCGCGGCGACATGGCGCCAGCCCGGACGCGACCTCGGGGCCTGGCGGCCTCATGATATACGAGAGAGCGCAAATCAAGAATCAAGAATCTAAAATCGACCCCATGCACCTCTGCCTCGTCGCCGCCATGAGCGAGAACCGCGTCATCGGGCGCGACGGTGAGCTTCCCTGGCCGCCGTTCGGCGATCTGAAGCGCGTGCGCGACCTGACGATGGGCCACCCGATCATCATGGGCCGGCGCACGCACGAGTCGATCGGGCGCGTGCTGCCTGGCCGGCTCAACGTGATCCTGACGCGCCGGCGCGACTACGAGGTGGAAGGCGCGCTGGTCATGCACGACCTTTCTGCCGCGCTGGATCGGCTTCGACCCGATCACGATCGCGCGTTCGTGTTCGGCGGCGCGGAGATCTACCGGCAGGCGATGCCGCATGTCGATCGGATCGATCTGACGATTCTGCACCGTCAGGTCGAGGGGGACACCTTTCTGCCGGAGATACCTGCCGACTTCGTCGAGACGGGCCGGCAGCGATTCGAGGAGCCGGTGGCATTCAGCCTGGTGACGTTGGAGCGGAGGGAGTGAGGGGTATGGGGCAGGGGTGGGGAATTGATTATTGATTAATGGTTGTTTGTTGTCTGTTAGTTCGGATTCCGAATAAACAAACAACAGACAATCGATCATCAATTTCCGCGCCCTGCCACGACGTAGTGGCGCGGCAACGACTCTTTCAGAAGCTCGGGGCGAAGTCCGCCGGCTTCAAGCTCGCGCATCACCTGCTCGGGAGCGAGGCGCATCGCCTGCGGTGGTCCTTCGGGCGCGTCGAGGGTGAAGTCGACGATGACGACCGCGCCGCCCGGCGCCAGCGCGCGGGCGAGCCGGCGCGTGTACGGGACGCGATCGGCGATGTGGTGCCAGGTGTTGACCACGAGGATGCGATCGACCGAGCCGTCGGCGAGTCCCGGATCGTCGCTCGCCACCACCCTGCCCTCGACTTTATGGAGACCTGACGTCGCCGGCGCGCTGCCGATGTAGTCGATCATCTCCTTCGAAACATCGAGCGCGAGGACCCGGCCGGACGCGCCCACGGCCTCGGACAGGTGCGGCAGAAAGTAGCCGGTCCCGGTCCCGAGGTCCGCGACGGTCATGCCCGGCTCGATATCGAGCAGCCCGACGACCTCGCGCGGACGCTGCCACGCGTCGCGGTCCGGATCGTTCCAGCGCGCCGCCCACTTCTCGGGATCGTCGAACCGGTGATGCATGTGATGATGGTGGTCGTGGTGATGATCATGCCCTGACCGCTGCGCGCATCCCGCAGCCGCCAGAACTGCAACACCGATCAGCATTGAAACATCGACTCGAATCATCAACTCATCCCCAATCCCCCTCGACCCGGGCCGCAGATCCTGGACCCTAGCCTCTCGACCCCAGCATCTCGTGCACCTGAGCCGCCGCCTTCAGCGCGCCCAGCATCGCCTGCGCCTTGTCCAGTGTCTCCTCATGCTCCGCGGCCGGACACGAGTCCGCGACGATGCCGCCCCCCACCGAGAACCGCACTCGACCGTGATCCCCGTCGAGCAGCATCGTGCGAATCGCGATGTTCAGACACGTGTGCTCACGGCTCAGCATGCCGATGCACCCGCAGTACGGCCCGCGCCGCACCGGCTCGAGCTCGTCGATGATCTGCATCGCACGCACCTTGGGCGCCCCCGTCACCGAGCCGCCTGGCATCGTCGCCCGCAGCAGGTCCACGACGTCGAACCGCTCGTGCAGCCTGCCCGTGATCGTCGCCACGCCGTGGTGCACCGTCGGGTGGGTCTCGATCCTGCGCGGCTCGGGCACGCGGATCGATCCGTATGCGCAGACGCGGCCGAGGTCGTTGCGCATGAGGTCCACGATCATGTTCAGCTCGGCCTGGTCCTTCGCGCTGCGCCGCAGCACCTCGACGTCGACTTGCGCGGGCCGCGTCCCCTTGATCGGGCGCGTGACGACCTGTCCTGATCGATCGACCTCGAGAAAAAGCTCCGGCGACGTCGACGCGATCGAGCGCCGCGCGCCAAGCTCGAGGTAGGCGCCGTACCAGGCGGGCGAAAGGGTCGAGAGATGACCGAACAGCGATCGGTGCGCCGACGGGAACGGGCCGTCGAACTGCGACTCGAAGCGCTGCGCGAGGTTGACCTGGAACACGTCGCCGGCGGCGACGTACTCCAGCACGCGCTGCACCGCCGCCTCGTACCCGGCCCGGTCGAACAGGCTCGCCGGCTCGCAGATCACGGCGCTGCCGGGTGCCGCCGGGTCGACCAGTTCGGGAAGCCGCCGGGCGTACGTCCCGTGCGCGGTCCAGCGCCCGGTGGCGCCGTCATGCACCAGGTGCCCGGGGCAGTAGCCAAGCTCGATCACCGGCCACGACGGATCCTCCGCCGCGATGGTCGGAAGCTGCTCGATCCAGCGCGCCAGGTCGTATCCGAGATGCCCGATCCAGAGGCCGCGCCCGGCGTCGAGCAGGCGCCGCAGGTCCGTGAAGGGCTTGTGGGAGAATTCGGGAACCGGGCAGTCGCCCCCGGTCCAGGAAGAGCCGGCGTTCGTGAACCGGTAGACGCCGGCCGGCTCCGCGATGATCGAGCGCCTTGCCCAGCGCGACTCGAACCGGCCCGAGTGCAGCAGCACCACGCGCCGATCCTCGGGCCACCGCGTCAGCATCGCCGGCGGGTCCAGACGCCAGTCGAGCGGCCTGCGCATGATGGGAAGTATACAGGTTACGAGTCACGAGCAGCGAGTAGACCCACTCGCTACGCCCTACGGGTTACTCGTGACCCGCGATTTGCGTCTCGTCGCTGTTCGGTGCGATCGGGAGCACGCCGGCCTGCAGCCCTGCTCGTCCCCGAATCGCCGCTGCGGATGGCTCATGCTCAACGACCTTTCCCCAATCCGCCCCATTTGGCAGCCACCTGCCGGCATGTCCCGGGCACCAAACATCACGACATTACGACATTCGCCAACACGGCGCCGACGATCGACGGATCGCCGTGCACGTGTCATCACTGGTTTTGCCCGGAATAGACCTCAGGTCCCACACGGAAGGATCGGATCCGGCGTCGCCCGCAGATCAGGGTGACACCGAAGCCCCGACAGGACAGTATGCCTGATCGGCAACCGACGGCCGACGCATGAGCGAAAATCGCGATTGCCGCTCAGAAAATCGAAAATCGGAAACCAGGGCGGCGTCACCGGCCGGCCGCGGATTTCATCGCCACGAATACCGCGAAGAGCCACGAAAAGAGGCGCGGCATTCGTGGGTGCCCTGCTCAACCGTCGGTCGCCTGTATCGAGGCGACCTCCTTGACGCCCTTGTGGCGCGGCTTCGCGGTCGTGGGGTCGGTGCGTGGCGCCTCGACGACTGGCAGCGTGTGCAGCGCCTTGCGGGCGTCGTTCGGGTCGATGCGGTCGGTGAGCTCGGGCGCCCCCTCCGTCTGCTTCGACGCCACCCGATCCTCCTTGCCGGAGTAGATCCAGCCCATGAAGTTCCGCATGACCTGCCAGACCATGCCGATGTCACGCGCTCCAAGCAGCATGCGGCTCATGCGCCACATCTGCTTCGGGCGGAAATAGAACTCGCGGAAGGCCTGCTTGGTCGCCTGGAGGATGTCCTCGGCGGAGAAGTCGTCGTAGCCGACGACGGACGAGTCGTTCATGTCGAAGTGCTTCCAGTCGCTGGTGTTGAGCCAGCCGTTCGCGACGGACTGGAAGTAGAACTCCGTGCCGGCGTACGGCATCGCCACGTGGAACAGGGCGATGTCCAGCGGAATACCCTTGGCGAAGTCGATCGTCTCGCGCACGGTCTGCCGGTTCTCACCGGGAAGACCGATAATGAAGTAGCCCCAGGTCTTCAAGCCGACGCGCGCGCACATCTCGATCGTCTCGCGGGCCTGCTCGATCTTCGCATCCTTCTTGACGTTGTCGAGCACGGTCTGCGATCCCGACTCGATGCCGAACGCGACGAGCCAGCACCCGGCCTGCTTCATCTTCCGCGCCATCTCCTCGTCGAGCGTGTCCACCCGGCTGTTGCACGTCCAGCGCACCTTCAGCCCGCGCTCGATGATCATGTCGCACAGCGTCATGACGCCCTTGCGATCATGCGTGAACAGGTCGGCGAGGAACAGGACGTTGTGGACGTCGTGCTCGGCGAGGTACTCGAGTTCCTTGTAGATCGACTCGGGCGACCGGAACCGCACGCTCTTGCCCCAGACCACGCCCTCGAAGCAGTAGGTGCAGGAGTAGGGGCAGCCGCGGTTGGTCAGGACCCAGACGTAGCGCTTGCCCAGGAACGGCATGCGATACTTGTCGAGCGGCAGCAGGTGCTGCATCGGGATCGGCAGGTCGTCGAGGCTGCCGAGCAGCGCCCGGTCGTCGGTCACGACCGTTGAGCCGTTGTCGCGCATCGCGATCCCGGTGATCGAGTGCGGGTCGCCGCCCTGGCGCGTGACGTCGATGATGTCCTTGAAGGTCATCTCCGGCTCGTGCCGGATGACGTAATCCAGCTCACCGAGCAGTTCGAGCGTGTTCTGCGGCACCGCCGAGACGTGCGTGCCCACGGCGATCGTGGTCGCGCCGATCTCCTTGGCCTTCTGCACGCCGCGCGCGTCCATCGCGAAGGTCGTGCCGGTGATGTACGTGACGTAGAAGGAGGGCCGCTCCTTCTCGATCTCCGCGAAGAACGCCTCGGGCGTCATTTCCTCGGCGATCGCGTCGATGATGCGCACCGACATGCCGTCGGGCACCACGGCCGCGAGGTAGGCCAGCGAGGACTGCGGCCAGATCATCTTCTCCCGGCTCTTGCGTCCCCAGCGGCACATGTCGCGGATATAGACGTGCCCGTCCGGCGACGGAGGATTGACGATCAGCACATCGGTCATGACGTTTCCTTCTCTTCTTCCAAAATCGCTGTCCCGCCTGCCCGGATCGAAGCGAAATCCACCACGAGGCATTGTATCAGGTCCGCCGAATCACACGGACGGACACGGATCGATCAGAAGGAATCGGAAGCAATCCGTGTTCATCCGTGTTCATCCGTGGCTCTCCGATTCCCGTTGCTGCGGACATCTACGGTGTCCGATTGTCCATCATGGCCGCGCTTGCATGCGCGGCGACCAGCTGATCGGCATCCAGCTCGCGGGCAGCGGACTCGGTCTGCTTCTCGAGGCAGTACGGCCCCAGGAACAGGGCGTCCATCCCGGTCTTGAGAAAGCACTCGATCGCCTGATCGGGCGTGTGCACGATCGGCTCGCCGCGAATGTTGAAGCTCGTGTTGAGGATCATCGGCACGCCCGTCAGCGCCTCGAAGTGCTCGACGAGGCGGTGATAGCGCGGGTTGTGTTCCTTGTTGATGCTCTGGACGCGCCCGGTCCCGTCCACATGCGTGATGGCCGGCACCTTCTCCCGCTGGTGCTCGAGCACGTCGTAGACGAGGATCATGTAGGGCGACGGGTACCCGCTGCTGAACCACTCGCCGGTCTTCTCCTCGAGCACGCTGGGCGCGAACGGACGGAACCCTTCGCGGAACTTGACCCGCGCGTTGAGCAGGTCCTTCATCTCGTTGCTGCGGGGATCGGTCAGGATCGAACGGTTGCCCAGCGCCCGCGGACCCATCTCCATGCGGCCCTGGAACCAGCCGAGGATCTTTCCGTCCACGAGAAGCCGTGCCGCATGCGCGGTGAGCTTCTCCTCGTCGTCGATGCGCTCGACCTTCACCTGCGCGCGGTCCTGGATGAGCCGGTCGACCGCCTCGCCGCAGGCGTCGTCCTCCCACCACGGCCCGAAGTAGGCGTGGTCGAACCGGTAGGTGCGCGGCTGGCGCATCACCGTGTTCCAGAGCCAGTAACACGCGCCGAGCGCCGTGCCCGCGTCGTTTGCTGCCGGCTGCACGATGACCTCGTCGAACACGCCCTCGAGCAGGATGCGCCCGTTCATCACGGAGTTCAGGCAGACGCCCCCGGCGAGGCAGACGCGGTCGAGGCCCGTCTTCTCGCGCAGCCACTTCGCCATGTGCAGACCGACCTGCTCGGTGCGCAGCTGCAGCGCGGCTGCGACGTCCATGTAGTGCTGGGTCAGCTCGCCTTCCGAATCGCGGGTGGGGCCGAGCGCCTCGTGAAACTTCGGGCTGAACCAGTTCGGCCGGCCGCGGTAGTGGTAGGTGAAGTACGACAGGTCGATCTCGTAGCCGCCTTCCGGCTTCAGGCGGACGATGTCCTCGAAGATCTTCAGGTAGCGCTGGGGATCGCCGTACGGGGCCAGCCCCATCACCTTGCCCTCCCCCGACGCGAAGCGGTAACCCAGGAACTCCGTCACGGCCCCGTAGAGCAGGCCGAGCGAGTTGGGAAAGTGCATGCGCTGCAAGGGGTGCAGGTCGAGACCGTCGCCGATGCCCATCCACGTGCAGTCCCATTCGCCCGCAGCGTCGATCGACAGGATCGCGGCCTTGTCGAACGCACTGGTCAGGAACGAGCTGGCGGCATGGCAGAGGTGGTGCGGCGCGAAGTGGATCTTCGTGCGGTCGGTCAGCCCCAGCTCGCCCACCAGCGTCTTGCGCAGGCGCAGCATCGCGGACTCCTTGTCACCGCGACTGCGGATCAGGTCGATGCTGCGCGGCAGGTGGCGGAGCACGTGCCAGGCGCGCTGAAGGCGCGCGGCCTTCGGGTCCCAGTAATAGACGACGTGGTCGAGATCCTGCGGGCGGATGCCCGCGATCTCGCAGCACCATTCGATCGAGTGGCGCGGAAAGTCCGCGACGTGCTTGCGCCGCAGGAAGCGCTCCTCCTCGACGAGCCCGAGCATCTCGCCGTCGCGCACGATTGCGGCCGCCGAGTCATGCCCGTAACAGTCGAATCCCAGGATGTGCATCAAGCTGCCTCCCCGATTACTGCCGGCTTAGGGCGCGCAAAACAATAAGTTACCGAATTTTGATGGGGGCTCGATGTGTTATTCATGAACCGGGAAGTATCTCATAGTTCCAGTCGCCATGGAA
>NYZC01000384.1 GCA_002686995.1 Phycisphaeraceae bacterium
CGCGGCTGAGCCGCATCGTTCAGGAACCACGGATGGACACGGATGGACACGGATGGATCAGAAAGAATCGGAAAACATCCGTGTTCATCCGTGTTCATCCGTGGTTCTCCAACGTCTCGTCACCGCGGCAAGAAGTTACGATGGAATAGTCTAAACCAGTCGGTATCGTTTTCTCAGCACCCACTCCGCGAAGATCGCCAGGAGCACCGGGCACCAGAGCCAGGCCGAATCCCACAGCTCGACGTGGTGCGGCTGAATCAGCGCGACGCGATCGACCGTGAACATTCGTTCGAGGTCCTTGATCTCCGAGAGATCGAACAGGCGCCCACCCGAAGCGTCGGCGACGTCCTGGAGCGTCGCCCGATCCTGCTGCGGGCGCTCGCGCTCGACGTCGGGCAGTCGCACCTCGAACTGGTGCGTCGCCGCGCGGGCGTCGCCCGTCGGCGCGCCGGACCACACCTTGACGAACCATGGGCCCGGCCGCGACACCGTGAAGCTCGTGGTGAAAAGCCCGGGCGGGCCATCCTGATCCGGCGTCAGGGTCAAGGGCACGGGCTCGTCGCTGCCGTGCTCGACCTGGCCGAACAGCGCATCGAGGCTGCCGCCGATCTCGTCCGGGTGAATGAACTGCGCCGTCAGCGTAACGCGGGCGCCGGGCTCGTAGCGCACCTGGTCGGTGGCGAGCCGGAAGGGGTAGCGGCCGCCGAGCAGCTTGTTGCGTCCGGCGCGGTCGACCACCCGCGCCCAGAAGCCGTCGAAGTACTGCTCGTCGAGGTAGCGCCACCGGTAGGTGCTGTCGAACCCCATGAAGAACGTCCGCCCCGGCCCGTAAAGCTGTGTCGCCATCAGGACGTGCGGGCCGTAGGTGCTGCGCATGCGCGGGTCGCCGTGCCGGGCCAGGATCGTGGCGCCGGGTTTCGCCCGGGTCACCGGAAAGTGCCAGAACATGCCGGGCAGGCTCGCGAGGATCCGGTCGTTGCGCTGGGCGTCGGTGTCGAAGCGGAAGATCGGATCGGCCCGGCCGTCGGAGGTGACCGCGAGGCGCCAGGCGTTGCGGGCGCTGAGCCGGATGTCGACGTCGGTGCGGAACAGCCCCGCCTCGCGCACCACCGGCATGAGGTCGAGCAGCGCGCCGTCGGCACGGTCGTGGTCGAACACGGTCTCGCCCGATCGCTCGCCCGCGATGTAGACCAGGCCGCCGCCGGCGCGGCCGACGAACCGGTTGAGCAGGTCGGTGAAGTTGGCAGGCCATCGCGCCGGATCCGGGTCATAAAGGATGACGCAGTCGTAATCGTCCAGCTCCTTCTGCGTCACGGGCAGCCGGCGCAGCATCAGGTCGCCCATGTGCTCGTACGCCTCGTCGGCCGACTGCAGCCAGCTCGACATCGAGGCGCCGGCGTCGCGCATCAGGGCGTTGCGCAGGAACTGGATCTCGGGAAACGCGGTGCCGGCGACGAGCAGCACGCGGATCTGCCGGCGGATCACCTGGACCTGGGCGCTGTCGACGTTGTCGTCGAGGTTGATCTCCTGCCGGTCGGTCTCGACGCGGGCGCGGAAATCGATGGTGGCGGAGGTGTCGTGGCGGTAGTCGAAGACGATCTCCTGGAGCGGGCCGCCCTCGCCGAGCGGCAGCATCCTCTGGTCGACGGCCTCCCACACCCCGCCGTCGACGCGCCGTTCGAGCACGATCGAGGCCTCAGTCCCGTCGAGCCCCGTCGAGCCGACGACGGCGCGAAGCTCGATCGGGTCGCGGATGAACACGATCGGGCTCGTCTCGAGCGTGATCAACGCGTTGCGCGGGCCCTGGGTCGTGCCCATCGCGATGACCGCGATCGGAATGCGCTCGGCGCCGGCGTGCCGGGCGGCGGCGACCGGCGACGGGCCGGCGTTGGACTGCCCGTCGCTGATCAGGACCAACCCGGCCATCGGCTGGCCTCGGTAGGCCGCGACCGCCTGCTCGATCGCGGAGCCGATCGCCGTCCGGAGTCCGGGCCCGTCAGGCCGCGCATGGGAGGACGCTGCAGCCGGATCATCGCCCTCAGCGGGCTCTGAATCGGGATGAACATCGTTCACTGCAGGCTGAACGCCGTTCACTCCGTTTGGATCGGCGCTTGGATCGGCGCCTGGATCGGCGTTTGGATTGGCACTCGGCTCCTGCGGCTGCTCGTCCAGGCGCTCCGTGAAGCCGTGGACCCGGACGAGACGTCGCTGATCGTCGGCCAGCCGCTCCGCGAGGCCGTTTTCCAGCACGTGCGCGGCGAGCGACGAGCGCGATTGCTGTCGCAGTGCTTCGGCGCCCCCGGGCAGCCCGAGCCGCTCGGCCACCGACGTCGCGGCCGCGGCGTCGGGCCACGCGTCGGCAAGCTCCATGCTCGCCGACCGGTCGAGCAGGACGATGACGTTCGAGGGTTTCCACCGGGTCCGGTTGAGGACGAGGACCGGCTCGAGCAGCATCGCGATGACGCCTGCGGCGGCGACGAGACGCAGCGCGGTGAGGCCGATCCGCACGCGCGGGGACAGCGAGCCCGTGTCGGCCCGGTAGAGGCGCACGAGCACCCAGATGCCGGCGACGACGATGACGAGCATCAATAGAGCGCGGTCGCCGGTGGGGGCACCGGGCCACTGCATCGACCAGCCGCCGGCTCGGGGATCGTCGGTCATCGGTGTCGGCCCACCCAGACCGCGAAGGCGGTCTCGATCATCACCATTGCCAGCACGAGCCAGGCGAGATGTCGCCAGAGCTCCCGGCCGGCGCCCTGCGCGTCGGCGCGGTCCTCGCCGTACCGGACGATCGCCGGCTCGATCGGCGCGAGCCATCCGCGCAGGACGTCCTCCGCGACCGGATCGAGCTCGCTTTCCGCGAAGGCGGGACGCACGGCGACCTGCCGGGTGTGCGGCGCGCCGCCCGACGCGGCGTCGTTCCACCGGATTTCGTAGATCCCGGCGCGCCGGGTCTGATCGAAGGCGATGACGGGGCGCTCGAGCTCGTCGGCCTCGACGCGCGCTGCGCGCGGCGCCTCCTCGTCGTCGGGCGTGACGACGCCCGCATCGACCGGCGCGTGCGCTTCGGGCAGGGCGACGCGCATCGCGCCGCCGGCCCGAATGCCTTCCGCGTCGGCGCTGCGCCGGGCGACGTGCATCGCGGTCTCACGCATGGCGAGCACGAACGTGGGAGCCAGCGGCCAGCTCGACCACTTGCGGTCGGCCGTAATCGTCCACAGCAGCACGCGGCCGCGGCCGAAACGGCGCTCGACCACCGCCGGCATCGCCGCCTCGTGGTTCCATCGGGCGAGGACGCGCGTGCGGTCGCGCGCGGCGTCGGCTTCCGTGGGACCGGGCGGCGCCGCGCCGCGTTCGGCGGCGGCCGTCTCCGGCGGCAGCGCGATCTTCATGTGACGATGCGCGCCGATCCGGGACAGCGGTTCGGAAGTGAGATCGGCGAGACGCTGGAGCGGAGAGCCCGTCAGCGGCTCGACCTGCCAGCCCTCGATCGCCTCGTCGTGCAGCGACTCCGGCCGCGCCGGGAGCAGGCCGGCGGCGTCGCGGTAAAGCTGCGCGGCGTAGCGCGCGGGATCCACCTGGTCGCCCATGAAGATCATCAGGCCCATGCCCCGCTCGACATGCTTCTCGAGGGCCGCCGCCGCGGATTCGCCCGGTTCCGAAACGTTGGCGAGCACCGTGAGGTCCGCGCCGGCGCTCTGCGCCGGCGCCCACTCGTTGAACGGCACGTGACGCACGTGCCACGGCTGGCCGCCCGCGGTGAACGCCAGCTCGAGGAAGTCGGTGGCGCCCTCGAACGGCATCGGGCTCGGCGCACCGTCGACGAGCACGATGTCGAGCCGGGACCGGACGCGGACGACGGCGTGCTGCACGTTGTCGGCGGCAAGTGCGTCGTCGGGAAGCACCACCCTGATGATGTGCTCGCCGGCCTTGCGAAACGTGTGCGTGAGGTGAAGCGTGCCGTGACGCTGCGGCGCGAGGTCGGGCAGCGCGATCGAGCGCTTCTCGCCGTCGACGATCAGCGTGGCCGTGGCGCCCTCGAGCGGCGCGGGCCGGTCGTTGCGCACCGCGAGGCTCAGGCGCTGGGGGGCGCTGACGAGGGCGACCGCGGACTCGCGCCGGATCGGCCCCAGCGCGACGTTGTCATGGTCGGAGGCCGCGACGTTGACGATCGTGCACGAGACGTCCGCCTCGGCCCAGCGCGCGGCGATCGTGCTCACGGCCCCCGTCCACCCGGCGCGCCGCAGGTCCGTGATGAGCAGCACGTGTCGATCCTTGAGGTCGGTCGACTGCAGATGCGCGTCGGCCGCCTCGAGCACCGACGGCCAGTGGCTCAGGTCGTCGGCGACGTCCAGGCCCGCCAGCGCGGCGTCCAGGTCGCCGCGCTCGGTCAGGTGCACCTGGCGCACCAGCGGCTGCGTCGCCCGCGACGTGGTCAGGATCGTCAATTCGTCGTGCGGGCGCACCTCTTCGAGCAGCGCGTCGAGTGCGCGCCGCGCGGCGCCGAACGCGGTCGTGCCGGACACCTCGTAGCCCATGCTGAGCGAGTCGTCGAGGATGATGATCTGCGCGATGCGCCCGCGCCCGGCGAACCAGCCGGCGGCGGCGCCGGCGATCGGTCGCGACACGGCAAGGATGAGCAGCACGACGAGCAGCGTCCGGATCAGCAGCAGCAGAAGCTGCTCGAGGCGCATGCGGCGGCGGTTCGTCTTCAGCGTCATCTGCAGGTGATGCATCGGCGCCCAGTCGATCGCGACGAATCGGCGCCGATTGAGCAGATGGATGATGATCGGCACGCCCGCGAGCGCCAGTCCGGCCAGCAGCAGAGGGTTCGCGAACAGCATCAGCGCGCGGCGCCTCCCTGGCCCGTGCTCCGGGCAAGCCCCCCCTTCATAAGGGGGGGTTGGCGGGGTGCCCCGTTGACGGACTCGCTCATCTTGCTGAACGCGCGCGTCTTGTCGGACGCGCGCAATAACGGGTTGCGGGCACGGCCCGCGCCGCGTGCATCCGCGTCCATCCATGGTGCCGCCACGTTGCGGCCCGGCCGCGCCGGGAGGGATCGTGTGCGGTTCATGTTCGCCTGGTGATTCGCGATCGCACGAACAGAAAATGGCTCAGGGCCAGGCCGAGATCCATGTCGGTGCGAAGCTGGATGGTATCGATGCCCGCGCCGCGGCAGCGGCGGGCGATGTCCTCGCAGAACGACTGCATCGCCTGCTGGTAGTCGCGCCGGAAGAAGCGCGGCTCCGCGAACACGTCCGCGTCCGATTCCAGGTCGTTGAACTGCACGGAGCCGTCGAAGGGCAGGTCAAGCTCGTCGGCATGCAGAACCTGTACGACGAGGATGTCGTGACCCTGGTGCTGGAAGCGCCCGAGGCCCTCGTGAAAGCGATCGAGATCGGTCAGCAGGTCGGAGATGATGATCACCATGCCGCGGCGCCGGAGCCGCTCGGCGGTCTCGAGCATGACGTCGCCGAGCCGGGTCGAGCGCTGCGGGTTCGCCTGCTCGAGCACGTGGACGATCTTCGCCAGTTGCGCCGCGGTCGCGGCCGGCGCGATGACCTCGCGGCGCTCGTCGTCGAACATGGCCAGGCCGACCGCGTCGCGCTGCCGGACGAGCAGGGCCGCGAGCGACGCCGCGACCGTGGCCGCGTAGTCGTACTTGGTCATCGAGAGGTCGGCCTCGCTGCGGGCGCGCGAGCCGAAGCGCGGAAAGTGACGCGGGAAGTGGCGCGGATACGCCATCGACGCGCTCGCGTCCATGAGGATCGTGGCGCGAAGGTTGCTTTCCTCCTCGTACTGCTTGATGTAGTAGCGGTTGGAGCGCCCGTAGACGCGCCAGTCAAGGCGCTTGAGGTCGTCGCCCGGCGCGTACTCGCGGTACGACGCGAACTCCACGTCGAGTCCGTGCATGGGGCTGCGGTGCTGGCCGCTGATCACCCCCTCGACCACACGCCGGGCCCGGAGGCCCAGGTTCGCGATGCGGCCGAGGACCTCAGGCCTTAAGTACGCGTTCGATTCGCCCATCACTTGTTTCCGCTCGATCGTGCGCCGCCACGGTTTCGAGGAGCCGTTCGATCACCGTGTCCGGCGTCTGGCCTTCCGCTTCGGCGTTGTAGTTCAGGACGAGGCGGTGGCGCAGCACCGGTCGGGCCAGGGCGGTCACGTCGTCGACGGCGACCTCGGGCCGGCCATCGAGCGCCGCCCGCGCCTTGGCGGCGAGCACGAGCGCCTGGCCGCCGCGGGGCCCGGCCCCCCACAGCACCCAGTCACGCACGAACTGCGGGGCTTCCGGTGCGTCGCGCCGCGTCGCGCGGACGAGCGCCATCGCGTAGTCGAGCACGTAGTCGCTCACGGGGATGCGCCGCACGGTCTCCTGGAGCTGCGCGATCTGCTCGTCGTTCAACACCGGCACCGGCTCGGGCAGGTCCACGGTGGACGACATCCGGTAGATGCTGCGCTCCTCTTCCGCCGTCGGGTAGTCGACGAAGACCTTGAAGAGGAACCGGTCCAGCTGCGCCTCGGGGAGCGGGTAGGTGCCTTCCTGCTCGATCGGGTTCTGCGTGGCGAGCACGAAGAACGGCTCGGGCAGCGGGTAGCGCTTGCCGCCCGCGGACACCTGGCGCTCCTGCATGCCCTCGAGCAGCGCGGCCTGGGTCTTGGGCGGTGTCCGGTTGATCTCGTCGGCGAGAAGCACGTTGGTGAACAGCGGACCGTGCACGAACGTGAAGTGACGCGAGCCGGTCGAGCGATCCTCCTGCATCACCTCGGTGCCGGTGATGTCCGACGGCATGAGGTCGGGCGTGAACTGGATGCGCGTGAAGCGCAGCGAAAGGGACTGCGCGAGCGTGCTGACGAGCAGGGTCTTGGCCAGGCCCGGCACGCCCTCGAGAATGCAGTGCCCGCGGGCGAAGATGCTGGTCAGCAGCAGATCGACCACCTGCTCCTGCCCGACGATGACGCGGGCGATCTGCCCGCGGATGCGCTCGTGCGCGGCCTTGAGCTGCTCCAGGCCGGCGAGGTCGCCACTTTCGGTGTCGTTCACGGGCTGCTCCTGTGATGGCGCTCGTCGCTCAGCGCTGGTAGATCGGAAGGTACTTGTAGGGGAGCTGCAGGACGACGAGTGCGAGGCTCGTGCCGTACACCGGTCCGACGCCGCCGCGCCACGAGCCGTCGCCCTGCGCCATGCCGACCAGTTGCGCCGCGGCCGCCGGGTAATACGGATCCCAGTACTTGTTGCCCGCCTGGTAGAAAGCCTGCGAGGCGTAGTGATGGGCGTAGAAATCGTGGCCGCCGCCCTTGCTCCACTGGTTCTTTCTCGACTGGAACGTGTCGAAGACGTACTTGAGGCACTGATCGGCCATTTCCGAGTCGTAGTCGCCGGCATTGTAGAGCGTCGCCACCGCGGCCGCGGAGATCGCCAGTCGCGAGTTGCCGCCGGACGACAGCGAGTAGCGGATGCCGCCCTCGGGCGCGCGGCACAACTCGAGGTAGCGGATCGCGTTGCGGATCGTGCCCTCGGGCACGGTGAAGCCCGCGAGGGGAGCGGCACGCAGCGCCTGGATCTGGGTGATCGTGACCGAGCCCTCGTCGCCGGCGCCCGGCACGTACGTCCAGCCGCCGGCCGGGCTCTGCGCCTGGCCGGTCAGCTCGATCGCCGCGGTGATCGTCTTTCTGAGCTGCCGCCGGATGCGCACGTTGTTCTCGGTGCCGTAGCAGCAGGACATGAACATCATCGAGAAGCCGTGGCCGTACATCGGCCGACCCTGCTCCTGCGTCGGCCCGGTGATCAGCCCGTTGTCCTGGCCGAAGCGCATGACGTAGCCGAGCGCGGCACGTACGTGGTCGGCATAGGACCCGCGACTCTGCGTGTTGCCGTTGGCGAGGAACGCCATCCCGGCGAGGGAGGCCATGCTGATCGGGTACGCACCGCCGTCTTTCGTCGACCGCCAGCTGCCGTCGCTGTTCTGCGTGCGTGCGAGATAACCGAGCCCGTTGCGGACCGCAGTGCGGATCTCCGGGGTGACGTGACGCGGGTGCAGCTCCTCCAGCGCGACCGCAGGGCGGCCGGCCGCAAGCGCGGCGGAGGCCGCGAGCAGCGGAATGAAAAACCGGTTTCGAGGCATGACATCACGGCGCGCTGCGGGGCCGCGCGCCGGGGAAGGGCCGCGGAACGTCGACGCGCCCCCACAATATACGACCAGGAAAAACCAAACGTTCTCTGGACCTTTCCTGAACCGCCTGCGTATCCTGTCTTAACGGCGCGATAGATGCGTGGGCGATCCGCGCGGCGCGTCGGGGGAGACCCGTCTCAGGAGGGCGGATTCCTCAGGATCAGTGTGGATCAGTGTGGATCAGTGTGGATCAGGTGCAGGTCTGTGCAGATCTTGCGTGGATCCAAATTGGATCCAATGGTTCTGTGTCGTTCTGGACCAGCATCGCGGCCGGTGACGTTCGCGCCACCGTTCCGCTGCCGCGCCCGCCGCCCGGGGGCCAGGGTCGTGCGCGGCGCGGGCGGGGCTCGATCGCTCCACCGGCCCGGGCTCGTCCCCCTGAGCATGCGGCACCGCCACCGCGGCGTCCGATCGGGCCGTCCACGCCGGCGTCCATGTGCGATTCGTCGGATCCGGGGTCCTTTTGACCTGGAAAAACAGCACGTCGAAGCGAATGCCGTGCCGAACGGAATTGAGGCCGACCTCATCCGGAGACGGCAGGAAACCGCGTCGACGCGCAGCCAGGCGAACACGGCGCGGCTTCTCGCCGATCACCCCATTCTCGTCCGTTTCAAGGAGCTCGAGCTGATCCGGCAGACGCTCGCCGGGGCGCGGGCGACCTTCATCCTCGGATCGACGGACCTCGCGTCGCAGGTGCGCGGCCTGATGGGCGAATCATCGCAGGGCGAAGCCGGACTCCAGGCGTAGGGAAGAGATCAAGCGCCCTCGCCAGGGGGCGCTCCGACGATGCCGGCGCAACGGAACGAATCCGGGCCGCTTGCGGCCCGGACCTTCCGCTCCCCGTCCCCCGCCCCATCGCCTACATTGTGAGGCGTTGCCGATCCTGGTCCGGAGGATGTTCATGGAATTCCTGGAAGAGCTCACGCGGACCCCGTCGATCGCCGGTCGCGAGCACCGGATGCGCCGGCTTCTCGCCGAACGGGCGAAGCCGCTGTTCGACGAGGTGCGCACCGACAACCTCGGGTCGCTGCTTTGCCTGCGCAAGCCGCGGCCCGCGTCGCGGCGGCGCAAGCGCCCGCTACGGGTGATGATCGCCGCGCACATGGACCAGATCGGATTCATGGTGCGCCACGTGGAGTCGAGCGGCTTCCTGCGGCTGCAGAACGTCGGCGGCTTCGACACGCGCAACCTGTTCGCGCGCCTGGTCACGGTCTGCACCGACACCGACGATCCGAAGGGCGATCTGCCGGGCGTGATGAACCCTGCGGGGCGGCCGGTCCACGTCGCGTCGGACGAGGAGAAGAAGAAGGTGCCGGAGGTGCGCGACCTGGTCGTGGACCTCGGGCTGCCCGCCGACGAGGCGCAGTCACGCGTCAAGATCGGTGACATGGTGGTGATCCGCGCCCCGTTCACGCGCGTCGGAAACACCGTGGTCGGTCAGTGCCTCGACAACCGCGTCGCCTGCTGGCTCGCGATCCGCGCCGTCGAGGCGCTCGAGCGCGACGGCCATCACGACTGCGAGATTCACGTCGTCTTCACGGTGCAGGAGGAGGTCGGCTGCCGCGGCGCGGGGCCGGCGGCGCAGGCGATCGAGCCGGATGTCGCCATCGCGCTGGACACCACCCTCTGCATCGACACCCCGGGCGTCAGCGAGGACCAGCGCACGACCGTCCAGGGCGCCGGCGCCGGCCTGATGGCGATGGATTCGTGGAGCATCAGCGATCTCGAGCTGCTCGAGGAGTTCGAGAAGGTCGCCGCGAAGAAGAAGATCAAGGCGCAGAGGACGATTCTTTCAAGCGGCGGCACCGACGCCGGCCCGATCCAGCGCAAGGGCGCCGGCTTCCGCGTGATGACGATGGTCTGCCCGACGCGCTACATCCACACGGTGACCGAGATGATTCACCTCGACGACCTGCACGCGACGCGCGACCTGCTCGCGGCGTATCTCGCGCAGGCACGGTAGTTGAACTGGATCAGGCTGGAGACTGTCGTCCGTCGCCACGTGCCCTGCGTACCGCGGGCGTCAGCCCTCACCCTTAGGGCGCGCAAAACAATAAGTTACCGAATTTAATGTGTGCAATAGCTTGGTTTGGACGATGTAACCTCCATGCCAGA
>NYZC01000385.1 GCA_002686995.1 Phycisphaeraceae bacterium
CGATGTACGTCCGGTCGGCGAACTCGGGATCGGTCATGATCGTCGCCGGGTTCGAGTTGACCAGGACGACCTGGTAGTTCTCCTCCCGCAGGGCCTTGCACGCCTGGGTGCCCGAGTAGTCGAACTCGCAGCCCTGGCCGATGACGATGGGTCCGGAACCGATGATGAGGATGGTTCGGATGTCGTTTCGGCGGGGCATGGCGGGATACTAGCAGGGATCGGGATTCGGGTCCCGGGTTTCGGATCGTCCTCGAGCGTCCGGCGTGTTGCTGCGCTCAGACGCCGTTGTGCCGTTCGCAGTGGTGTGCGCGGCGAACCGCGCGGCGTGAGCCCGCGGGTCGAATGGCACGGGAGCGTGATGCGTGGAATGCCGGCGCTACGCGCTCGGCTCCTCCCGCCGGAACGTCACGTCCGGGCGCGTCGGCTTCCCCGCGTCGTGCCCCTCCGTGTGCCAGCACGCGCTCCAGTGGCTGGGCGCGACCTCGTGCAGGTCGGGATCTTCACGGGCGCACTTCTCGTCGTCGCGCCGGTCGTCGCATCGCGGGTGGAACCGGCAGCCGCTGGGAAACTCCGACGGGTTGGGCACGTTGCCGGGAATCGTCGTGAGCCGGTGCCGATCCATGCCCAGCACGGGCATCGACGAGAACAGGCCGCGGGTGTAAGGATGCTGCGGCGCGCTGAAGACGTCATGCACCGAGCCGTATTCGACGACGCGCCCGGCATACATCACCGCGACGACGTCGGCGTTCTCCGCAACGACGCCGAGATCGTGGGTGATGAGCATGACCGACATGCCGCGCCGCGTCTGCAGTTCGCGCAGCAACTCGAGGATCTGCGCCTGGATCGTCACGTCGAGCGCCGTGGTCGGCTCGTCGGCGAGCAGCAGGTTCGGCCGGCACGCCAGGGCCATGGCGATCATGACGCGCTGGCGCATGCCGCCGGAAAGCTGGTGCGGGTACTCCTTGAGACGCGCCTCGGGGTCGGCGATGCCGACGTCCCCGAGCGCTTCGATCGCGATCCGCGTCGCCTCCGCGCCCGACGGCGCCTGGTGAAGGACGACGGCCTCGCGGATCTGTTCGCCGATCGTGTAGACCGGGTTCAGGCTCGTCATCGGCTCCTGGAAGATCATCGCGATCTGGTTGCCGCGCACCTCCTGCATCTGCCGATCGGTCTGCGTCAGCAGGTCGACGGTCCCGCCGCCGTTCGACGGGTCGGACCAGAGGATGCGCCCGCCGTCGTAGCGGCCCGGCGGCGTCGGCACGAGCCTGAGAATGGACAGCGCCGTGACGGATTTGCCGCAGCCCGACTCGCCGACGACCGCGACCGTCTGGGTCGGGTAGACGGAGAGGCCGACGCCGTTGACCGCGCGCACGCGCTCGCCGCCGCGGCGTCTGTCCGATCGTGAGCTCGGAAAGCTGACGGCGAGGTCATCGATTTGGAGGATGGGGTCAGGCATGGGGGCGTCTAGCGTCGAAGGTCTAAGGTCGAAAGTCGAAGGTCGAAGGTCTAAGGTCGAAAGTCGAATGTCGACGGGTTCGGGAGTCGGATTGTCGAGCCGGGCCGGCCCGGTTCGATGTGATTCACGCACGGGCCGTGGGATGGCGTTCTGCCGACCTTCGACCTTCCGACTTTCCGACCTTCGACATGCCCGCTCACAGGTGCGCGCTCCGCTTCGACTGCGGGTCGATGGCGTCGCGGAGGGCTTCGCCGACGAGGTTGTACGCGAAGACGGTCATGAAGATCGCCAGGCCGGGGAAGCTCGCCAGCCACCAGTAGAAGTTGCCGCCCCGCGTCGCCTGGTTGAGCATCTGACCCCAGCTCGGCTCGTCGACGAGGCCGAGGCCGAGAAAGCTGAGCGTCGACTCGAACAGGATCGCCGATGCGACGCCGAAGCTGGCCTCGACGAGCACGGGGGCGACACCGTTGGGCAGCATGTGACGGAACAGGATCGAGCGCAGCGGCAGGGCGCAGGCCCGTGCCGCCTGCACGTAGTCCTGCTGCCGTAACTTGAAGAACTCGGCGCGAATGAACCGCGCATAGCCGACCCAGCCCGTGATCCCGATGATGATCATCATCATGTAGAGATTGCGGTCGAAGAACGCGACGAACGTCAGAAGCAGAAAGAATGTGGGAATGGCCGAGAAGATCTCGACGATGCGCATGCCGATCAGGTCGACCACACCGGAGAAGTAGCCCATCAGGCCGCCGATGCCGATGCCGATGATCAGGGCGATGCCGGTGGCGATGAACCCGACGGCCATGGCGATCCGGCAGGCGTGGATCATGCGGCTCAGGATGTCGGCGCCGTTTGCGTCGGTGCCCATCCAGTGCGCGGCGTCGGGCGGCCAGGGATGCTTCGGAACGTCCGGTCCCGTCTGGTCGCGGAGACGATCGCTGGGAGAGAACTGAACCGGGGCGTGGAGCACCCATTCGATGCGCTCGGCGTCCAGCCGGTACCGGTCGTAGCTGACCGCCCGCGGGGCGCTCACGAAGACGGCGCAGATCGCGATCATCGCCGCGCTCAGGGCAAGGAACCAGGCCCAGCGGATCCAGGCCGCCTGCTTTTTCATGCGCAGCAGCACGACACTGATCAGCGCAAGCAGCGGCAGTGCGACGTCGGCCGGCGCGAGGTGCTTCAACCAGGGGCTCGACCATGCGCCGTCCATCTTCATCAGAAGCGGATGGCTGCTGGCCAGCAGCGGCGCGAAGACGGCGCAGAACGCGACGACGCCGATCCAGAGCAGTCCGACCTGTGCGCCGTGCGCGGAGACGGTCTCGCGCACCACCTGGGTGATATAGGTCGCAGGCGGCCGCCTGGGCGCATCGATTGCGGTCAAATCACTCATAGCTGACCCGGGGATCGGCGATCGCGTACGCGATGTCGGCGACCAGGATGCACGCGAGACTCAGCAGGCCTCCCACCAGCGTCCCTGCCAGCACCAGTTCGCGGTCCCTGGCGTAGATGGCGTCGATGGTGAGCATGCCCATGCCCGGAATGCTGAAGATCTTCTCGACGACGACGGATCCGGCCAGCAAGGCGGGAAGGAAGCCTGCGGCGACGGTGATCAGCGGCAGCAGGCTGTTGCGGAACGCGTGCTGCCAGAGCACCGAGCGATCGTCGACGCCCTTCGCCCGCGCGGTGCGCACGAAATCGGCCGACAGGTTCTCGAGAAGGGCGCTCCGTGAGAGCTTCGAAAGGAATGCGAACCCGCCGTAGGTGAGGCACATCACCGGTTGGACGAGATGCCATGCGCGGTCGAGCAGCCAACCGCGCTGAAACCCGTCGTCGGTGATGCGCGGGAAGAACGGCCACTGGTCGGCAAGCGTCGAGCTGAGCCCTCCGGTGGGGAACCAGTGCACGTACTGCTTGCTCGAAAGGAAGCCGATCAGCATGATGCCCGACCAGATCGTGGGAATCGACCAGAGGGCGAGGAACAGCACGCCGGTCACGACGTCGAACAAACCCCCGCGATGGCGCGCCATGTAGACGCCCGAAGCAATCGAGACCACGTAGATCAGCGGCGTCGTGATCACGTTCAGCAGCAGCGTGATCGGCAGCGCCTCGCGGTAGAGGTCGATCACCGGTCGCCGTTTCGAGAAGCTCTCGCCCAGGTCCGGCATCTTCACCATCGGTATCGAAATGTCGACCGAGCCGTCGTCGAGGGTGGCGAATCCGATCGGCGAGACCTTGTTCAGCCACCTTCCGTACTGCACGATCTTCAGCTCGTCCAGGCCGTAGCGGCGGTTGTAGTAGTCCCGCAGCGCTTCGCGGGCCTTCGAGTCCATTTCGCCGTCGGCCTGGACGAGGCTGCCGCCGACGCCGCCCGGCGAATACGCCATGACGAGAAACACGACCGCGGTGACGCCCAGAAGCGTTGGGAACATCAGCAGCAGGCGTCGAATGATGTAGGAGGTCATGGCTCGGGTATCGATTTCCGGAAAAAGGGGCAGACCCCGTTTGTGCGAAGCATCCTCCGGGCCGTTCCGGCGGGGTCCGGCCCCTTTTTCCGGAAAGCGGGTGCGCGGCTCAGTAGCGCTGGAGGGGCTTGGGCACGTACCACTCGTGCAGGCTGTTGAGGCCGACCTTGACCTGCTGCACGTTCGCGATGCGCTTGTCGATCAGGCACAGGTACTTGCGCGTGTACAGAAACGAGTAGGGCTGGTCTTCGTGCAGGATCGCGTGGCACTGGCGCCACATCGGCATGCGCACCTCCTCGACGACGGTCGACCGCGCTCGCTCGATCAGCGCGTCCAGATCGGGGTTGGCGTACGACATGAAGTTGTCGGCCCCCTCCCCGATGTTGCTCGAGTGAAACATCTGGTGAATGTCACCTTCGATGCCGGCGCTCCAGCCCAGGCTGATCGCGTCGAAGTCGCGGCCCTTGAGCTTCTCGCCGAACACCGCCCACTCGAGCGGATCCAGCTCCATCACGATGCCGGCCTTGGCGTAGTCATCCTTGAACATGAGCAGGACGTTCGTCCAGAAGTCGCCGCCGCTCGGATAGGTGTGCTTGTAAATGAATGGATTGCCGTCGGCCGATTCGATCACGTCGTCCCCGTCCCGATCCTCGAAGCCGGCTTCGGCGAGCAGCTTCCGGGCCCGCTCGACGTCGTGCGGCCATGGCTCGACGTCCTGGTTGTACTGTGCGCTCAGGGGGTTGAACGGGCCGGTCGCGATCCGTCCGTAGCCGTGCAGCGCCTCGTCGACCAGGCGCTGACGGTTCGTGAGCATCGTCATCGCCTGGCGGACGCGCCGGTCGGCGAATCGCGTCGGCTTGCCGCCGCGCTTCTGGTTCCACGCGATGTACCCGTAGCCCTCGACCGGACGCCATGCCTCGTAGTGCTGGGTCGTTTCCGCGACCTGGGGATCCTTCGTCATCTTCAGATAGTGCTCGGGCAGGGCCCGCAGGTACATGTCGATCTCGCCGTTGCGCAGCGCCGTGAGCCGCGGCACCTCCGAGTCGAACTCCCGGTAGACGAGCCGGTCGAACGCCGCCGGCTCGCCCCAGTAGCGCTCGTTGCGGACGAGAATGATCGGCTTGCCCGGCGCCCAGTCGGTCGGGCTCTGCATCCGGTAAGGGCCGCTGCCCATCAGCAGCCCCGGTTGCTTGTTGATCTGCTCGGGCGTGAACTGCTCGTAGAAGTGCTTCGGCATGGCACTGAACGAGGCGGCGAGCGCGAAGCTTTCGAAGTAAGGCTCGCGGAACTTGAAGACGACCTCGAATTTCCCCGTCGCCTCGACGCTCTCGAGCTTGTCCCGCATCACGCTGCGGGCGCGGGGCGCGTCGATCTGCTCGTTCATGATCAGCTCGTACTGGTACGCCACGTCCTCGGCGGTCAGCGGCTCGCCGTCGGAGAACGTGACGCCGCGCCGGATCGTGAATCGGATTACGACTGCGGTAGGGCAGTTCGGGTCCGGGTTCGAGGGGTCCGGTTTGCCATGTTCGCTGACGTACGCCTCGTACGCGGCGCTGCGGTCGTCGATCTCCCAGCTCGTCGCGAGCAGGCCCGACCACTCGAGCGTGTCGGGGTCGCGATCGCATAGCGACTCGAGCACCTGGTTCTGGATCTGCGATCCGTAGACGTCTCCGGAGATCAGCGGCGTGACGCGGGCCACGCGAGCGCCGAACGAATCCACCAGCCAGTCGCCGTCGGCGAAGTCAGGCTGCGCGCGGGCGGCGCGGACGCGCAAGAAGGGGTCGGAGACCGGCGGCCGATCCCCGTTCGCGCCCGGTCCGGTGATTGCCACCCCCTGCTCGAGCTGCGACTGAATCGCGCCGAGCTGCGCCTCCACCCGGGCCTGCGATTTATTCTGCTGTTCGATCTGGACGACGATCTCACGAATCGTCGCGTGCTGCCGATCGAACTGCAGCATCGCCAGCAGCACGGCGACCAGCACGGCCAGCAGCAGGACGACGAGCACGAAATCCCTGAATCCGAATCGATTCTGCATGATGCGTCCCTGCGGGGGAGTTTTTGAATCCTGATTCCGGATTGGCGCCGACCGCCGAACCTCGAATCGCAAATCAAGTATCAGGAATTGAAAACCCCCATCCCTATCCTTCGATGACTTTCAGCGACATCAGGTCCTGCACGTCGATGAGTCCGAGCGGCCGGCCCTCGGCATCGACCACCGGAAGCTCGTCGAATCGCGTCTCGCGCACGATCTGCACCGCGTCCCGAACCAGCGCCGTATCTTCGAGCATCCGCGGCCTCGGCGTCATGAACCGCTCGATGGGCTGGTGGTAGGCGTCGCTGCCGTGCTGGATCAGGCAGCGCCGCAGATCACCGTCGGTGAAGATGCCGACGAGCCGGCCTGCCTCGTCGACGACCAGCACGGCGCCGGCGCGGCGCAGGCCGCTGGCCCCTTCGTACTGCTCGGCCTGCGCGTAGGCCTGCTCGATCGTCAGGTGCGGCCGGACGAGCGGCAGGTTGACGCCGGCGCGGAAACGCATCGCGCTGACCACGTTCATGAGCTGGCGGCCGAGGCCGCCGCCCGGGTGCACTTTCCGGAACTGGTCGACCCCGAACTCGCGCCGACGCATCACCGCGAGGGCGAGCGCGTCGCCGAGCGCCAGCATCGCGGTCGTGCTGGCCGTGGGCGCGAGGTTGATCGGGCACGCCTCGGCGACGTCGCCGATCTCGAGGACCACGGTCGCGAGGCGTCCGAGGTCGCAGTCCTCGCGGCCCACGATCGCGATGATCGAGACGTCGTCCTGGCGAAGGATGCTCGCGAGGGTGATCAGCTCGTCGGTCTGCCCGCCGAACGAGAGCAGGATGGTGACGTCGTCGCCCCGCACGCGTCCGAGATCGCCGTGCAGCGCCTCGGTCGGGTGCACAAACTGGCTGGGGGTGCCCGTGGAGGCGAACGTGGCCGACAGCTTTCGGCCGATGAGCCCGCTCTTGCCGAGACCGCTGACCACGATGGAGCCGCGCCGGCCGCCCTCCTGAGCGGAGAGTACCAGGTCGACGGCGTCGTGGAACGAGGGGCCGATGCGCAGGTTGCGAATCGCCTCGGCCTCGATCCGCAGCACCTGCTCGGCGAACACCTGCTGCTCGCCACGCGGCTGCACCCGAGGCTCGGTGGCCGGATTCATGGGGCAAGTAAACGCGGCGGGGATGACGGTGTCAAGGATCGCGGATCCGGGTTCCGGGTTTCGGGGGTCGGGTTCCGGGGCGCGGAGGGGCGACGCATCCGTCAACCGGTGGCCGCGCATACGACCCGCGGGCTGACGCCGCGCGGTTCGCAGAACGGGTGGCGTACCGCGGGCGTCAGCCCACG
>NYZC01000386.1 GCA_002686995.1 Phycisphaeraceae bacterium
CCGTCGATGTTGCCGGCCGCCTGCGTGCGACCGTGCAGGCGATCCTCGTCGGCATCGCTGATCGCGACCACCTCGACGTCGTCGCGCTTGAGGTATTCGTCCAGATGGGTCATGCCCATCATGCCCAGGCCGATCACACCGACTCGAATCATGATCCGTTACTCACACTCGAAGAGCCTCGTCGACGAGCCATCCGTGACCATACCGTTTCCAACCGTGGTTCGGGCACGTCGCGGCCGCGGCCGCCGCCCTTACATCGCGAAAATCGTATCCATCGCCGCGCTGGTCCGGGCCAGCAGCGACGGGTCCCATGGCATCATCTCGGCCACGACCGTCTTGTCGTATCCGATCCCGCGAAGGGCCGCCATCGTCTCGGCCCACGGCACATCGCCCGCCATGAGGTCGCAGAAGCCGTCCAGCGTGCCGACGCTCTGCTTGAAGTCCTTGATATGGATCCGCCGGATCCGCTCGCCGAGCAGCGCGATCCAGTACGGCGGGTGCTGGTGCAGGCCGAGCACATTGCCGACGTCGAAGTAGATGCCCAGCCGGTCGTGGCCGAACCCGTCGATGAACGACGCGAACTCGAGCGGCGAATAGAAAAGCCCGTTCCAGACGTTCTCGACGCACAGGTTGACGCCCGTCTTCTCCGCGGTCTCGAGCAACCTGCCGACGGCCGCCCCGGCACGCTCGTACACGACGTCGTAGCGGACGTTCTCTTCGGAAATCGGGCTCTTCACGACGCCGGGCACGAACAGGACCGCCTTCGCCTCGACCCAGGCGGCGCGCTCCAGCGTGGCGGCGTAGAGGCTGATCGACTTCTCGCGCGTCGCCTTGTCGTCGCTGGTCGGACTGTATCCCCAGGTGAACCCTGCCGCGACCGTCTCGACGATCATGCCGGAGTCGTCGATCTTCCTGCGGATCTCCCTGCATTCAGCTTCGCTGGTCGACGCTGAAAAGGCGCCGTCCTCGGCGATGCACAATTCGAGGCCGGTGAACCCCGCCGCCTTCGCCTCGGCGAGCGCGTCCTCGATCGGATGGGTTCCCGCCAGCCCGTGCTCGAGCGACCAGTAGCTGATGGTCTTGATCATGATTCGGTTCTCCACCGGACGAAGCCCGGAGGGGCATGGTATACTGATCGATGTCACTTCGAAAGAGCCGTTGAGGCTCATGCCAAGCAGGGGAACGATATGCCAGACCGATGCATCCGCAGGCGACGGCGACGCGTACGGGCCGACCCGCCGAAGCCCGTCCTCGAGCTTCTCGAGTCACGCGTCCTGCTGACCGCGGCCGTCGTGCAGTCGACGTTGCCCGGGCCCAACGCGATCGACGCGCCGGTCGACACGGACGTCGCACTTACGTTCGACCAGGCGCTTGACGGGTCCACGGTGGACGATCAAAGCGTGGTGGTTCATGCCATGCAGTCGGGCCGGCTTCTCACCGCGAATGGCTCGATCGCGTCACTGAGCACGGCCGGGGCCACCGTGACGATCGATCCCACGGCGGTTTTTCACGCCGGTGAGACGATTCGCGTGACGGCGACGGACGGCGTGCGCAATGCGCTGAGCGAGCCTTCGGTGCGGGCGGTCACGGAGTTCCGCGCCGCGACTTCGGGGGGGGCGGGCGTGTTCGTCGAGACCTTCTCGATCACCGGGCTCGGCGCGGCGCTGGGGCGCGACGTCGTCCTCGGCGACCTGAACGGTGACACCGACCCCGACGCCCTGATCGTGGGCGCGGTGAGCTCCGAGGTCCGGCTCAACGACGGTTCGGGCAACCTGATCGCGGCGAACGCGCTGCTCGCCGGGTTCGACGGCCGCGATGCGGCACTGGATGATTTCGACGCCGACGGCGACCTCGACGCGTTCATCGTCTACGGCGGGGCCGACGCCGTCTGGCTGAACGACGGCAGCGGCAGCTTCACCGAGAGCGGGCAGGCGCTCGGCGGCGATTCGAGCTTCGCGGTCGCGACGGGCGATCTGGACGGCGACGGCGATCCCGATGTGATCGTGACCGGCGAGGGGCCCGGGCGCGTCTGGCTCAATGACGGTTCCGCCCGCTTCGCGGACAGCGGCCAGATCCTCGGCGCGGGCTATGCCGAGGACGTGGCGCTCGGCGACCTCGACGGCGACACCGATCTCGATGCGTTCGTGGCAGAGCACGGCGAAAGCCGCGTGTGGCTCAACGACGGCAGCGGCAACCTGGTCGACACGGGCCAGTCCCTTCTGCGCGCCGACGTCGACACGTACGGCGTGGCGCTCGGCGATCTCGACGGCGACAACGACCTCGACGCGTTTGCGACGGGCGACGGGCCCGACCTCGTCTGGCGCAATGACGGCAGCGGCAACTTCGCCGACAGCGGGCAGGATCTCGGCAGCGGCGCCGGCGTCGGCGTTGCGCTCGGCGACCTTGACGGCGATGGCGACTTCGACGCGTTCGTCGCCAACGGGTACGACTTCGGCGGTGATGACGAAGTGTGGCTCAACGACGGCAGCGGCAACTTCACCGACAGCGGCCAGCAGATCGGCAGTTTCGACAGCTACAGCTACGGCGTCGCGCTGGGTGACCTGGACGATGACGGTGACCTGGACGCCGTCGTCACGGACGGCGAGATCTACTTCGACGCCATTCGAGTCTGGGGCAACGACGGCAGTGGCAACTTCAGCGCCGGCAACCGGTTGCTCGGGAACTCGTACAGCTACGGCGCGGCGCTGGGCGACCTGAACGATGACGGCGCTCTTGACATCTTCGTCGCCAACGACGGCGCCAACCGCGTCTGGAACGGTGCCGCAACCCCCGGCTCGACGACGTTCGCAGACAGCGGCCAGGTGCTGGGCGATGCCGAAAGCGCCGACGTGGAGTTGGACGATCTGGATGGTGACGGTGACCTGGACGCGTTCGTGGCCAACGACGGATCGAACGCCGTCTGGCTGAACGACGGCAGCGGCAACTTCACCGTCAACGGGCAGGTCCTGGGCGGCCGCCAGAGCAACGGCGTGGCGCTCGGCGATTTCGACGCCGACGGCGATGTCGACGCGTTCGTCGCGAACGGCGCGTCCACCGGAGAACAGCCGAACGTGCTGTGGCTGAACGATGGCAGCGGCAACTTCACCGACAGCGGCCAGCAGCTGGGCACGGCGTTCACTTACGACGTGGCGGCGGGTGACCTGGACGGCGACGGCGACTTCGATGTCTTCGCTGCGAACGACTACGAGGACCTCGTCTGGCGCAACGACGGCAGCGGCAACTTCATGGAGGACGGGCAGTCGCTGGCCGGCGCCTACAGCGCGGACGTGGCGCTGGGCGATCTGGACGGCGATACGGATCTCGACGCGTTCGTCGCGAATGCCTACGGATCCAACCGCGTCTGGCGGAATGACGGCAGCGGAAACTTCTCCAAGGTCGTGCAGTTTCTCGGCTCCGGGTACACCTATGGCGTGGCGCTGGGCGATCTCGATGACGACGGCGACCTCGACGCATTCGTCGCCGACGGTTTCGGCTATTTCGGCGGGCAGGCCAACTCGGTGTGGCTGAACGACGGCAGCGGGACCTTCACGGACAGCGGCCAGGCCATCGGAAACGGATACAGCTACGACGTGGACCTCGGCGACTTCGACGGCGACGGCGATCTTGACGCTTTCGTGGCCAACGAGTACGCCAATGCGGTCTGGTTCAACGACGGCAGCGCCGACTTCGGCGCGACGGGCGCCGGAGCGGACCCGGACGGCTTCAACGTCGCGACGGCGCTGGGCGACCTGGACGGCGACGCCGACCTCGACGCGTTCGTCGCGCGTCTCGGGCCGAACGAAGTGCGGATCAATGACGGTCGCGGCGACCTCGGCACGCGGGTTCAGCGGCTCGGCAACGGCCTGAGCATTGACGCGGGCCTGGGCGACCTCGACGGCGACGGCGACCTTGACGCGTTCGTGGCCAATCTCGGGCCGAACCGGATCTGGCTGAACGGAGAGGGGCCGGGGACGCCGCTGTTCATCGACAGCGGCCAGGCGCTCGACGACGGGGACACCAATGCGGTGGCGCTGGGCGATCTCGACGGTGACGGCGACCTGGACGCGTTCACGGCCAACGGCGTGTTCGGCAACGCGGCGAACAAGGTCTGGCGCAACGACGGCGCCGGCAACTTCAGCGACAGCGGCCAGAGTCTGGGCATCGCGGCGAGCCGCGACGTGGCCCTCGCGGATCTCGACGGCGACGGCGATCTCGACGCCTACGTCGAGAACGTCGGCGATGACTCGGTCTGGTTCAACGACGGCGCCGGCAACTTCGACGGCGCCCTGCCACAGGCGGCGGTGGCGGCCGGCGACCTGGATGGTGACGGCGACGTCGATCTGTTCGTCGCGGCCGGCCAGGGGGAGCGAGGGAACGGCGCCAGCGGCGTCTGGCGCAACCTGGGCGTGAACAGCGGCGTCTTCAGCGATACCGGGCAGGCGCTCGGTGATGCGGACAGCCGGGACGTGAAGCTGGCCGACCTTGACGATGACGGCGACCTCGACGCATTCGTCGCCAACGAAGGCGCGAATCGAATCTGGCGCAACGACGGCAGCGGCAACTTCACGGTCGGCGCGCAGACCATGGGCAGCGCCGCTAGCCGATCCGTGGTGATCGCGGACGTCGACGGCGACACCGACCTCGACGCGTTCGTGGCCAACGACGGCGCCAATCGCGTCTGGCGGAACGACGGCAGCGGGAACTTCACGGACAGCGGTCAGGCGCTCGGTGCGGCCACGAGCGAAGGCGTGGCGCTCGCCGACCTGGATGGCGACCTGGTCCTGGACGCGTACGTCGCCAACGACGGGATGAACCGGGTGTGGCGCAACGACGGGAGCGGCAACTTCATCGAGACGGGGCAGGCGCTGGGCGTTGCGGTCAGTCGCGACGTCGCGCTCGGCGATCTGGACGGCGACGGCGACGGTGACGCCTTCGTCGCCAACGACGGCGAGAACCGGATCTGGCTGAACGACGGCAGCGCGGGGTTCTCCCAGGGCGGCGCGGGGCTGGGCACGTCGAACAGCGCGGGGGTGGCCCTTGCCGACCTGGACGGCGATACGGATCTCGACGCCTTCATCGCCAATGGTCATCGTTCGGCAGCGCAGGCGGACAGCGTCTGGCTCAACGATGGAAGCGGCAACTTCACCGCGAGTCCGCAGGCGCTCGGCGCCGCGCGGAGCACCGGTGTCGTGACCAGTAACATCGACAGCGACGGCGACGTTGATGCGATCGTTGCGACGGAAGGCCGCTTCAACCTCTGGCTCAACGACGCAAGCGGCGGGTTCACGGCCGCCGGGAGTGGCTTCAGTCCGTTTTCCGGTTCCCGGGTTGCATTGGGTGATGTCGACGATGACGGGGACGTCGACGTGCTGGTGTCAGACGGTGACGGCGGTGCGGTCCTGATCAACGACGGCGCGGGCGGTCTGTCCGACAGCGGCCAGGCGATGGGCACGTCAGATCCGATCGTGGAACTGGGCGACGTCGACGGCGACGGCGACCTTGACGCGTTCGTCGCAGGGGATGGACTTGCGGGGCGCATCTGGTTCAACGACGGCAGCGGTCAGTTTACGGAAGGGGGGCAGACGCTGGTCAATGAGCCTTACGCGTTCACATTCGGAGATCTCGACGGCGACGGAGACCTCGATATCCATGCGGCCGACTACCTGGCCTCGAGCGTCTGGCTCAACCAGGATGCGCGACCGCCGCGCGTCGAGGCGGTGGAGGTGCGCAGCAGCGCCTGGAGTGCGGCGTTCACCGATCATCTCCGGGCGACCGGTGCGGGAAACGGCGGGTTCGCCGTCGCCGCCGGGGCGGCCCAACTCGATCCGCTCGTGTGGAGCGACATCGACGAGATCGTCATCCGGTTCACCGAGCCGGTGAAGATCGATCGCGCGGACGTCACGCTGCGCGGCGCACTGGGCCCGGACGGCGTGGCTGGCGGTCCTGACGCCTACAGCTTCGACCTCACGACCGGCACCGGGCCGAGCGGCAGGTTCGAGGCGGTCCTGACAATCGCGGCGCCGATCCGGTTCGACCGGCTCGTGCTGTCGATCGACGGCACGTCGTCGGTGACCGATGTGCCAGGCACGCTGCTGGACGGCGAGTGGCTGGATGGAGCGAGCACGTTTCCTTCCGGTGACGGCGATGCCGGTGGTGACTTCTCGTTCCGGTTCGACGTGGCTCCGGCCGACGTCGATCGTGACGGTGCGACGGGTGTGTTCGATATCAGGCCGGTGCGCGACGCGCTGGGGACGTCGGCAGGGGATCCGCTCTATTCCGTCTTCGCCGACCTGAACGGCGACGGCACGGTGGACGATTCCGATCAGACGGTCCTGCGCAACGAGATGGGGCGCTCGCTGCCGGCCGGTGCGCCGGCGCCGATCGTCGGCAACGGAGTGCCTGGCACGCTCACGCTGACCGGCGCCGATCGGGTCGTGACAACGCCGGCCGCTCCGGTCACCGGCTCCGTCGACATCGTCATCGATTCGAGCAACGGAACGCCGGTCGACCTGCTGAATTACTCGGTCCGCGTGCGCGTCGACGGCCCTGGCGCATCCGGGGTCATTGCGCTGACCGGCGGTGGCGAAGCGTCGTCATCGCCTGCGGCCGTCGCGCCGGTGCTCAACGTCGGCGGGAACGTGGACCTGGCGCCGTCCGAGTACTACCTCGCGACGGCAAGCTTCGAGACCGCAGCGTTTCCCGTCAACGACGGTGACGGACTGATCCGCGCCGACTACGAAGTGCAGCCGGGCGCGCTGGGCATCTACACGTTCGACATTCTCGCGGGCCGGCCGCAGGATACGGCGCTCATCACCGGGTTGGACAACACCGCCGCGGCCTTCCAGGTGAACGCGCCTCGCCTCATCGTCACGATTCCTGGTGACTTCGACGGGGACTTCGTCGTCGGCGCCAACGACCTGCAGATCGTCCTCAGCCGCTTCACCCAGCAGGTGCCGGTGGGGGATCTTTCGCAGGGTGACGCCACCGGTGCAGGCGGGGTGCCGGACGGTGTCGTCGGCATCGCGGACCTGCAGCTGATCCTTACGAGGTTCACGGACTCGATCACGCCACCAACCGCGCGCTCGTCCTTCGACCTCATCGACGCGCAACCGACGGCCGGTGCAGCAGGACTCGATCGGTGGCACGGCTGGCTGCGCTCGGGCGACCACCAGATCACGCAGAGCCTCGCGCCCTCGTCCGAGAACGAACCAGGCGATACCGTCGATCTCCTGGCAGCGATCCTCGAAAGGTAGCCACCGCTCCCCGCTCCTTGCTCCCCGCTCCCCGCTCCCCGCTACGTCCGCCTCGCGAGGATCATGTAATGCGACGCATGGAGTCTTCGGACGTCTCCGGCGCTCAGGTCCCGGATCGTCAGCCGTCCGACCGAGACGGTGTTGCCGGCGGACTTCAGCTGTCCCCCGTCGAGCACCGGGTCGAAGCGCGCCTGCGTCGCCATGCGCTCGAGGCCGGCGCCGTCGAGAAGCCGGTCAAGGCTCTTCATCGAGAAGAAGCGGACCTGCTGCGGCTCGACGGGTCCGCCATCCGCATATCGCCAGTCCCCTTCGACGATGGACGTGAGGACACGCAGGTTCTGAACGTTCGGGACCGAGAGCAGCACGTGACCGCCCGGCCGGACCGCGGTGGCCCAGGTGCGCAGCACTTCTCCTGGTTCGCGCACGCGCTCCAGGCAGCACAGCGCGATCAGAATATCGAAGGGCTCCGTCTTGCCCGGGATCGCGTCCGGTGTCGTGGTTTCGAAGTCGAGCAGGCACGCGACATCGAGGCGGCGGCTCGCGGCGGGGATCACCGACGCATCACGGTCGATGCCCGTGCAGTGACCTGCGCGAAGGAACTGCGAGATCGTTCGTGCCGTCGATCCGTCACCGCACTCGACGGCAAGCAGCCGGCCGGCGCGGATCTGGCCTCTGAGCAGGACGCCGAAGATCTCGTCCGGACCGCGGAAACCGTCCGTGGTTTCGAGGATCCGCGCAGAGATCGCGGGTGCGTCGGTCGAGGAAGTCGCTGCGGTGTTTTGGACGGCGTCGCGCAGCGTCTCGAGCCAGCTGAACCCGTGCTCGCGGTCCGGCTCGAGGTACGTGCCTTCGCCCCATTCATCCCAGGAGTTGACGAAGACGAACGGCTCGGGAAGGTC
>NYZC01000387.1 GCA_002686995.1 Phycisphaeraceae bacterium
GAATGAGCTTCCACCACAACACCTTCCGCTGCCCGAAGACCGCCATCGTGATCCGCGGCCGGCCCGAGGAGCCCGTGGAGATCAATCACAACTGGTTCATTCATCCGTCGCCGCAGAAGGCGGTTCACCCGTCCGACGCACCGGACCACATCCGCATCCGCAACAACGCCTACGACCTGCAGCAGCCGGAGATCCGGGATCGTCGATGACGGCGAGCGGGCGCGTCCCGCGAGACCGCCCTCGGTGCGGGTCGGGAAGGCCGCGTCATGCTTCGAACGCCCCGCTGAAGACGAGGTACAGGTAGAACAATCCCAATCCGACGTAGCAGACCGTCACGAAGTACATGATCAGCCGGTTGATCGGGTGCGGCTGGATCCAGCGGGGAAAGATCCTGGCCAGCATGTGATAGTTGAGATAGATCAGCGCCGGACAGAACAGTCCCATCGCGAGGAACGAGATGACGCCGCGGATGGCGATGAGCTGTCCGGGCTGTCCCATCAGCATGGTCACGCTCGTCAGCACCGTGAAGACACCGACGAAGACGAAATACCAGAAGCGAAAATGCTTCTTCCGCGGGCGCTGGAAATTGGCGTAGAGAAAGTCGGCGAAGACCCTGGACCAGCCGTCCGTCAGCTGGATCCAGACGTCACAGAGAAACGCGGCCGCCACGATCAGGAACAGGGCCTTGCCGATCGGCCCCCAGGCCGTCTCGAAGAAGACGGACTGGACGACAGCGATCTCATAGCCCTTGGGGACCTTGCCGGTGGGCATCAGCAGGGCCCAGGCCAGCCAGCACATCAGGATGATGGTCAGCGTGTTCAGCAGCACCCCGACGATGTTCATGAAGTGGACCGCCCTCATCCATCCCAGGAAATGCCGCTTGTTCTCCGGCGTGTCGGCGAAGTAATACCCCGTGGCCGGGATCGCCTCCGCCTGGCCGGTCACGGGGCTGGTGACACGGCCGATCAGCTTGCCCATCCCGAACCCCTTGTCTCGGATCCAGTAGCCGATGAACAGCTGGCCGAACCCTCCGGCGCCGGCGTAGGCGATGCACGTGACCAGGATCTTCAGGTCGGCCCCGTCCCAGTCGGCCGGCCAGGAGAAGTGCGGCAGCAGGCTGGCCCAGAACTCGGGGGCCACCGCCGTCACCTTGGGCTGGAAGACGGCAGCGATGATTCCCACCATGGTCGTAAACACGACGACCATCGAGATGCGCTCCACCATCGAGTAGGCCACCTTGCCGAAGATCAGGACGAGCAGGTAGATCAGGATGGTGAGGTAGCCCCAGAAAAGCGCCTGGCCCTTAGGGGTGAAGCCCATGGGAAAGCCGGTCAGAGCGCCGAGGGCCGTGCCGCCCGCGACCGCGTAGGCGCCGAACCAGATGTTCTCGATCACGATGCCAGCCATGATCAGATAGGCGTACCACCTGGACATTCGGGAAAAGCCGGTCAACGGGTTCTCCCCGGTCGCCACGACGTAACGGCAGATCTCGATGTTGACCCAGTATTGGAGAAGGGCGGCGGGGATCAGAAGCCCCAGGAAGGCGGCCCCGTATTTCGCAGTCAGGTAGGGCCACCAGATCAGCTCGCCGCTGCCCTGCGCCAGGGCGGCCCAGAGGATCCCGGGCCCCGCGCACGCCAGCAGCCCCAGGACGGTGGGAACCGCAGCGAGCTTCAGCGGATCCAGGGCTCCCAGAGCCACTTCAGCACGTTCCGTGGGGACGGGGCTTTCCGGTGACGAATCCTGATGTGCCATCCTGGTCTTCCTTGTCTTTTCTTACAAGCCATGATCGGAACGTGGGCGGACAGGGCATCGGTGAGGCGCCGGGAAGATCGAGGAGGGACACCAGCGCTGTCTGGAGGAACGAGCGGGATCACCGGGGAGCGCCGCAATGGACGGCCAACTCGACGGACGGCGCGACCGAGCCGTCGACGCGTGTGCAGCGGCAGCGGTAGCGGACCGCCTGCACGTCGGCCTGGGCGCACCGCCAGTGCAGGAATCGGCGGACCACCACCGGGTGCTGGTGAAGAAACTCGGACCAGGTCGGCAGCAGCGACGACACCGGCACGGCCCGGACCAACGACTGGCTGCGCTCCTGAACCGTCTCGTCCACGGCTACGCGACAGTCCCGCTGGACCACCGATGAGAACATGCGCCAGCAGAAGCGTTCGTCGGTCTCGCCGCCCAGGTAATAACGCAGTGGCACCAGAAGTTGCAGCAGGAGAAACAGCGCGATGAAGCCGCTGACGAAGTGCCTCGCTCTGCCCACGGGCGCATGGAGCATCGCCGCGTCTCGTTCAGGTACCAGGGACATCCGTCAACTTCCCTTCATGGTCCGCAACCACGACTTGTCTCTGAAAACACGGCATCATGGTACTCTCATCATCGACCGATGAGGTTTGGCGGAATCTTCAAACCCCTCCCGCCAGATCGCGCGAACACCGGCGCCCCGGGCGCCCGGTGATCGCAACCGACTGTCGGACAAGGAGTCGATTCCATGCAGCGGATCATATCGGCGTGCCTCGTGCTGATCCTGTCAGGGGCGCTCGTGATGACGATCACCGCCGCTCCCATCCTGCCATCATCGAGCTTGAAGGATCAGGTGCGCAGTCTCCATGGAATCGAGAAGCTGCGCGTGCATCTCGAACCCCTGAGCTCCGCCATCACCGACCTGGATGTCGATGCCGATGAGCTTGTCGCGAGACAAAGAAGAAAGCTCCGCCAGGCCGGCTTCGAGATCGTCAGCGAAGCACAGGCCACGGATCCAGGCCCGGTCGTGCCGAGATTGACGATCGAGATCACCGGCGTCGGCGATCAGCAGGTCGCCGGTGCCCTCGCCTGCACCATCTCCGTGACCCTCGAGCAGCAGGCAAGGATCGAAAGGCTGGACAAGGAGCTGTTCCTGCCCACCTTCGCGCGTCACGCCACCGCGCTGGTGCCGGAGGCGGAAGTCAGCAAGACGATCCGCCAGACCACGTTCTACCTGGTGGATCAGTTCGCGGATTGGAGCCGTCTGACCGCGGCGGGCCGGTGACCGTCCGAGGCAGCGCGCAGCGCCGCGTCATCGACGAAGCTGCGCCAACAGTTGCTCGGTGCGCTGGATCATTTCGTGACGCCAGACATCCAGGTCGGCGTCGATGGACAGGTTCGTCAGCCACGCGCGCGTGTCTCTGGCCAGGTCCGGCTGTTTGCCCGACTTTTCCGCCTGGTCCAGGGTCTGCCGCAGCGTGGCCAGGTAGCGCGCATCATCGTACCCCTCGCGATAGGCTTCCCACGAGAGGGTGTCGAAGATCCCTTCCTTTCCCCGAAGCACCCAATCGAACAGGCCATACCAGCGGGCCGGGCCGGGATTCACGAAGTTGTTTCCCGTCTCATGGGTGAAGGCCCAGTTCGCCGTGCCGTCCAGCCCGGACTTCCACAGACCCAGACCGCGCATCCGCCGATGCGTCTCGGGAAATGTATAGCCGGCCATGGGATCCATGTAGGTGAAGATCCGATAGCCACGACGATGGACGTCCGCGACCATCTGCTGATAGTCCGGCTGCAGGAAGCGATTGAGGTCGATCGCGTCGCGGACCTCCGGCGACATCGCGAAGAACCTCTCCGACGGGATCCGGTTGATCATGTCGAGCGCCAGATGCATGGGATGGATCAGGATCGGCAGGTTCAGCACGTCGCCCACCCGCTCATTGAAATCCCTCCCCGTGGCGACGAAAACCCTGGCGCCGCCCTGGTTGATCGTTTCCCATGCCCGGCGTTGCCGGTTGAGCCGGTCGCCGGAGGCCTCGTCCTCCGCCTGGAGATAGACCTCCTCGTAGCCGCGCTGTTTCGCCCATCGGGCGAGCTGCCGCGCCAGCCGGGTGTTCCGAGCTCCGTTGTTTTCGTCGATCTCGGGCACGGCGCCGGTGATGAAGGGGCCGTTACCGATGAAATAGATCGACTTGTCGGGCATGCCGACCTGCCGGCGCAGCGCGAGGATGCGCTCCGCGTAAGACATGTCGATCTGCCCGTCTTCCCTTTCAGGGCCCGGGCCGGCCCGAAGGATCGGATTGAGACATCCATGTTCGACCATGTTGCGAAGCTCGGCGAGATATCGCCGCTCGCTGAGCACGGCGTATCCGTGACGGTTGTCCACCGCCATCGGGCCGCCCTCCAGGTAGGCCGGGTGGTAGACGCTGTAGTCGAATGGAGGCGGAGCCAGGTCGAACGACGGCACGGTAAGATGAAGGATGATCTTTCGCGGCGCGGCGTTCGCCGCCGTGATGGTCAGCGTCGACGTGTAGAAACCGGCGGCCGCATCCTCCGGCACGCGAACCGTGATCCAGAACTGCTGGCGACGCTTGACGTCGGCCGGCTGCAACTCGGAAGTGTCGATCGGCTCCCGCGTGAAGTGATGGGTCTTCGTGTAGTGCCGAGCGTGATCCGATGCATTCTCCTGCAATGATTCGGGCCATGGCTCCTCTTTGAGGATCAGGAGGCCCGGATCGTGCATCAACAGCCAGTTCAGCGTGCCGGGATAGTCGTTGATCCTCTTGAAAGTGGGCAGGACCACCCTGATATCGATGGCGTCTGCCGGGATGATGCCGGCGCTGCCGCGCAATAGCTCGGCGTCGACGTGGACTGACTCGAGCGTGCGCCTGGTTTCGACCACGAAAGACGCGGGCTCGAACTCGCCGCGACAGGCCGTCACCTGCAATAGATCACCGCGCCGGCACGTCTGCGGCAGCGGGACGCCCGGTCGGATCGCCAGGTTGTTGATCGCCGGCGAGACGATGAACGTGCGGTAGTAAACCTGCTCGGATGCCGCCGCGCCTGAACCCGTCGCCGCACATGACAGGGCTGCAACAATCAAGGAGCCAAGACAATGGCGACGTAGAGAAACCATGGTTCGTACCTCGTTTCGCGATCAACCCTGCATCGCCAGGATCCCATCCCGGATCCGCTGCCGGGCCATCAGGTCGCGAAGGTCAGTTCGTCCGGTATCTCGCAAAGGATTGCGAGGCGAGAGGCTTATCATGGTAAACGACATGGACGAGCACGTCGATCACATCTACGTCGCTACGAACGGTGATGACACGTCTTCGGGCGGTTGCGCTGCCCCCGAGGGCAATCGGAAGGGTCCGCTCGCAACGCTCGAAGGAGCACGCAACGCGATACGCCGATTGAAGCACGAAGGTCGGTTCGTTCGGGAGGTGCACGTCCTGCTCGGCGATGGCACGTATCGCCTTACCCGGACATTCAAGCTCAGTCGCGCCGACGCCGGCACCGAGAATGCCCCGATCGTCTATCGATCCGCTCCCGGCCAGCGGGCGACGATCAGCGGCGGCCGGTCGATCACCGGTTGGCGCCAATATCGCGAATCGATCTGGTGCGCCGATGTGCCCGATGTTCGCCGTGGCCTCTGGTCGTTTCGCCAGCTGTTCTGCAACGGCGAGCGCATGATTCGCGCCCGGACGCCCAAGCGCGATCCGAACGATCCCCTGTACGGAGGCTGGGCGTTCGTCGAATCGCTCGTCGATGACGGCAGTGGGGCGGATCGCAACGACGAGGTCCAGGAGCCGCGCGCCTTTCGTTTCGACCCGAATCACTTCCCGCGGCGATGGAGCAAGCCCCATCAGGCAGAGGTCTTCATCATCCCCGGAAGCTGCTGGATCAGCGACTGGATCCCGATCCAGCGGGTCGACTTCGATGCGCAGACGATCTACCTGACTCGGCCCGTCGGACCCAGCCGCCATACGCTGGCCGAGTCGACGCACATCAGGGCCGGCAACCGGTTCTACGTCGAGAACAACCTGGAAGACCTGACGGAGCCGGGCGAATGGTGCCTGGACCAGGAGACTGGCACGATCTACTTCCGGCCGCCTGACGACGTGGAGCCCCGGAACGCCGAGATCGTGGCCCCGTGCGTCGAGCAATTGATCGAGATGATCGGCTCGACGAGCGAGCGTGGCGCACGCGTCGCCCACGTGGCGCTGCGCGACCTGCGCTTCAGCGAAAACCAGATCGGCTGGCCAAAGCCGGACGCGTACTACAAGACGCCCAACGCCAGCGCCGCGGTGTTCCTGCAGCAGACAGAGCATTGCCGGATCGAACAATGCGTATTCGACAAGGTCGGAGGCGACGCCATTCGTCTTCACGGCGCGAACGCCCATGACACGATTGCGGACAACGAGATCGTCGAAGCCGGCGCGTACGGCATCTTCGTGGCGAACCGCCAGTCCGGCTTCTGCCGGCACGATCCGGTTGCGGGTGACGTGCCCAGCCCGGGCGAGTGGGTCCGCCACCCCGAGGACCGGATCGCGGTGGTCGCCGCCTGGCCCCGCACTGTCGGGCATCGGATCACGAACAACCACATCCATCATGTCGGCGTGTACGAGAAGCACGCCCAGGGCATCGCGTTCTTCGGCGTCAGCGCCGCGGACGTGGTGGTTTCGCACAATCACATCCACCACATCCCGCGCTTCGGCATCGGGCTGATGAGCGGCTTCGGCCGCGTCACCATCGAATACAACGAATTGCACGACCTGAGCCTCGAGACGTGCGACACCGGCGGCATCACCGCCAACCGGTGGTACGTCTATGACGATGATCCGCAGCTTCGACACGGCCCGATCATCCGCCACAACCGCGTGCGCGACGTCATTGGATGCGGCGCATACGGCGTCCGGACCGAGCCCGGCGGCGACGATCGCGCCGGCGGTCGAATCTGGACGCGCTACTACAGTTGGGGCATCTATTTCGACAACGCGCCGATGGACGTGGGCGTCTACGGAAACATCTGCGCCCGCAATACGCTCGGCGGCATCATGATCTGCTGGCACGCGCGCGACGTCGTCGTCGAGAACAACATCTTCGTCGACAGCAGCACCTCGCAGGGGTACTTCATCTTTGCCGGCAGGATGAATATCATTCTTCGCCGGAATATTTTCGGTTATCGTGAGGCCGGCGCCCATTACCTGAGACTCACCTGTGCCGAGCCGAAGGACCTTCACGAGGTCTTCGACGAGTTCGACGGGAACCTGATTTCGCCGCCCGCGGGCGAGGCGCCGACGCTCGACGGCGAACCCGGTGAGGCGTTGCAGCGCGCCGGCGCCGCGGCGGACTCACCAGGCGATTGCTCGTTCGAATGGTGGCGTCGCCAGGGTTTCGACCTCCATTCGGTCATCGGCGACGCCCGCTTCGCCGATCCGGAACACGATCGATTCGATCTAAAGCCGGACTCTCCCGCATGGGCGCTCGGGTTCGAGCCGATCGACACGTCGCTCATCGGAATCGAGCGAGTAACGAGTCACGGGCAGCGAGTACGCGGATGTTGAAGATCGGCGATGGAAAGCGGTGGACGTTTCTCAACGGCGCCTGGACGGACGGGCCTGAAGGCGAATTGATTCCGCCCGACGGCGCGGACGTGCAATACGTCGCGGTCATCCACGACCGGACGTATTCAGACTTCACCGCCACTTTCCGCATCAAGGTGCGCAATGGATTCAGCGGCACGCGCCTGTTGTTCCGGCTGCAGGACAGCGCACGCTACTACGCCTTCGATATCCCGTTCGGGGGGCAGCAGCGCCGCGTGCGTCACTTCTGGGCCGGCATCGTGATCGCCGATGGTACGCCTTTGCAGCGATACCTGGCGCTGAACATGGTGCCCGGCATCACGCCCCGCAAGCATCACTGGTACGACCTGCGCGTCGCGTGCCAGGGGCCGCGACTACGGGGCTGGATCGACGGGCGGCTGGCGGTCGACGTGCGGGACGACACTTACGCCGCGGGTCGACTGGGCCTGATGGGAATCGTGTCGCCCGGCACGGAGACCTCGCATTTCGCCGACGTTGAAGTTCAGCCGGTGGCGGCCGGTCCGTCGCCCTGGCCCGGGCTCGAGCTTCCGCGAGCCCATTGGATCACGCCCTGCCTCGAGTTGGATCCCGAGGGATTTCAGTGCTATCCGGGTCTCATCCGCACGGGGTCGGGCGAACTGGTGGCCGAGATCAAGCTCGAGCGTCCCGGGCGCCCCGCGGCGCCCGCCTGCTGGGTGCGATCGCGCGACCAGGGCCGTACGTGGTCGCAGCCCCAGCCGGTTCCCGAAAGCCTGCCGGGGGGTATGGGCGAATACGATGCGCCCTATGTCCGGCAGGACGGCACGCTGGTCCTCGTCCGATGCAGGCCTCCTGATGAGCAGAGCGAGGGTAAGCCACAGGACGCGCTTTACACCTTCGAGTCAACCGACGACGGCAGCACGTGGACCGGCCCCCATCGCTTCGTCGTCAAGGGCGATTGGCCGGCGGAGTTCAGCCTCCCCAACTCCGTTCCGTGCCGACCGCTGCGCCTGCGCGACGGGACGCTGCTGGTGCTTGCGCGCTGCAAGGTCACCACGAAGACCCACTTCCAGGACTGGGTCATGAGCAACTTCGTCTTTCGCAGCACCGATGACGGCATAACCTGGTCAGCGCCGGTACGCGCCGACGCGTGCAATGGCGGCTTCGAGCCGTGGTTCCAGGCGGCCTTTCTCACCGAGACGGGCCTGGCCGAGACGGACGACAACGTCGTCGTCGGCCTGAGCCGGCCGCAGTTGTCGCCGTTCATGTGGCAACTGCAGAGCCACGACGGCGGCCGGACGTGGGAGCCTGCCGCCTGCGCGGCCTTTCCCGGCTACTGCATCTCGCTGACCCGAACCGTCCAGGGCGCGCTGGTCGCGGTGAAGCGCACGCCGTATCTGACCGCCCACGTCAGCTGGGACGGGGGCAGGAACTGGGACAAGGGCACCATTCTGGACTACGCCGGCTGGGCCAATCACTCCGCGGTGGAAGTCGAGCCCGACGTCGTCCTGGTCATCTACATGGGCGACCTGAACCGGCCCGGACAGGCCGACACGCGCGTCCTGCGCCTGCGCGTGCAGCGCGAAGTCCTGCGGCTGGCGGAGTAAACGAAAACGCGGACCGCAAGGCTGCACCTTGCGGTCCGCGTCATGTTCTTCCGAAGATGCGCTTACCGCCGGCGCTGAAGCAGCATGGATGCGCCCAGCCCCAGCAGCCACAGCGTGGCCGGCTCGGGAATCTCCTCGTTCACCGCGACGTAGTCCCAGTTTGCGTCGAGGGCCCTGGAGCTGTTGCCGTCGCTGAAGTTGAACTCGGGTCCGGACGAGTCGGTCAGCACGGAACCGAACAATCCGCCGTCAACCAACACGTTGACCCTCGTGCCTCCCGCAGGCATCTCCAATCGAAGGGTGTGGTAGCCCGAACTGATCGGAACGTTCACCGTTTCACCGCCAGTCACGCCGACTTCATATTCGTTATCCCTCAAATTGACGAGAATTCCGCCACTGGGGTCGCGAACCAGCAGGATTCCGCCAGGCCCCGCATGCGAGAGTATCTCGAGGCGGGCTTCAACGAACCAGCCCGCGGCGCGGTTCAGCACGGTGCTGACGTCCAGTTGCCAGCGGCCGGAATTGGCCGCGCTTCCGATTTCATGCATGATGCCGGGTTGCGGGGCGCACGTCGACGGGTCCGAGCACTCCGTGTCAAATTCAAATGAATCTCCAATGTTGCCACTCCCGCCGGCCGCGTCGAAAACGAAACCGACGTCCGCCGGACTGCCGTCTCCGGAAAAGACGACCCCCGCCGGCGCGGCCGCGGTGAGAACGAGCGTCAAAGACGATACCGTGATGCCTGTCAGTAATCTGCGCATTGAGATGCTCCTTTCTGGTCTCGAAACTTGCGTTGTAACTTCTACCGATACCTATGGAATTGAGGTATTTCCTCTTGACGTTCCTCTTGACGTTCCTCTTGATGTTCCTCCTGATGTTCCTCCTGATGTTCCTCCACGTTCCATTTTCATTGTAGCGAAAATCCGACAACCAGTCAATGGGTTCACCGCGCCTGAAAGAGCTTGCCCGGTCTAACGACAAGGCGATCAGAGCATCCTCACGGCCTTGCCCGCCCATCTTGAAAAACGTCGCTCGTTCGACCATTGCGGCTTTTTGACTCTGCAAATGCAGCGTCATAGGCTAAAGCAGGATCAGGCTGGAGCGCGTGATGATTGTTTGCAGAACCCATCGGGCTGGAGGCAGCGGCTTTACGTTGATCGAGTTGCTGGTGGTGATCTCGATCATCGCTCTGCTGATCGCCCTCCTGCTCCCCGCAGTCAAGCAGGCTCGTCGCAACACCAGGGTCATGACGTGCTCGGCGAATCTCAGGAGCCTGGCCCAGGGCTTCACGGTCTGGGCGACTGGCGACTCGAAAGGCGAATACCCCGTCAGCGACATCGACGTTTTCGGCGGAAACATACTGGTCTGGGCAGGTTCCGGAGCGGTCATCGAGGCCCATCCGGACATGGATGCGTTTCTGCACGCCTTTGAAGAGATCGTGTGTGGCGGCAACCCGACCGTCTTATGGTGCCCGCTGGACACGACGCGCGGCAACCCGCTTCACCCGAACCCCTGGCCCAACCATAAACACCCGGATTGGCCGCTGCTGTGGTGGGACGGACGCTTCGGGTATCACAAGTTCATGATGGGCTACAAGCGCATGGCCAACCTGGCGGGTCCGGCGAGCATGTGGCTCAACAGCGGCAACAGCGACACATCCGGTCCGCCCCGGTCACCGGGGCCCTCGCAGGACGCGATTCTCGCTGACCTGGGCAACTCCAACGGTCCGGCGGGCATTGGAGATGGCCAGTTCTACCAGGAGCAGCACATCGACAACTATAACACCGCGACCCCCGAGGAAGCTTTGCAACGGCGGCGCGAGAACAACGTCGGCTACAGCGACGGTCATGTCGAAACACACGGCGGCGGCGCCTTCATCGATGCAGACGGCTATCTCAGTTGGCCCGGTGCGCGGTGGGTGCAGCACGGCACGGCGCCGTGGCGCCTGATCTACTGATTCAGCATCCCGGGACGTGGTGAACGGGCGCATCGACGGCGCCGTCATCCTGCACGGTCACCAGTCGATACTGCGGCGGCGCGATCTCACGAAGCTCCGGCCGGGAAAGATTCTCTCTGAACGTGATCGATCCGGTCCCGAAGACAGGGATGTCACCGATCCGGTTTTCCCATGCATGGTGCGTGTGGCCGTGGAACACCGCGATCACCGACGATTCACTGATCAGGTCCTGGAGACGAGGCAGGTCCGCCGGCGTATCCCGGTCGATGAACTCGACGCCCACGTGCACCGGCGGGTGGTGCGTGAAGATCACCGTCGGTTCACGAACCCGAAGCTGCCGCGCCAGCCAGTCGAACACATCGGGCTCGAGGGTGTATTCGTCGGATCCGCAGGCGCCCCAGTCGAGGGTCAGAAACCGAACACCATCCTGTTGCCAGGTGTGGTTGAACCGATAGTCGATGCCCTCCCGCGGGCAGAACAGACGCGACAGACACTGGGCCCGGTGGTCCGAGTTGCCCGGAACGTAGTACCAGTCCAACCGCAGTCCGGCCGCGGTCATGGTCAGCGGCCCGGGCGCACCGGCCCGGCCCTGCAGTCCATAGACGACCCTTGCACACTCGTAGCCCTCCGGTGTGCGCGAGTTTCGGGCCAGGTCACCCGTGTGAATGAGAAAGGACGCGTCCGATGCGCGCCGCGCGATATCCTCGACGGTCGCAGTCAGCGCCGCGGCCGGATTGTAGTAGTGCACCAGCGAATCAGGCGTCGGGCCAAGATGCGAATCGGTGATATGTATGAAGGTCAATGGCAATGGAATGCTTCCGGCGAGCAACTGCCTGCTGCCTGCTGCCTGCTCCCGGAACAGCCTGATTCGTTCTCAAGATTGAATCCGCGCTGCGCGAAGCCTCGCTGGCATCGGAGTTTGTCCGTCAGTCCACCGGCCGCCACCGAATGACGGTCATGTCGGTGTGGCCGGTCCAGCTGCTCCAGCTGCCGTCGCCGTCCGTTCGGTCGCTGGTGCCGGAAACGGTCACGATCGTATCGTCATCCAACGTGACGCTCTGGGTGTACCCGCTGGCGCCCTTGCCGTGGGCGAGGTAATACGCCTCGTCCTGCCAGGTCTGGCCCTCGTCCCGACTGATCATGGCCCTGGTGCAGTCCGCACCCGGACCATAGCGCGTGTCGTAAACGACCACGACCGTCCCGTCGGACAGCGCAGCGGGATAGCCGTAGCATTGGCCGAAGACGACCGTCAACTGCCTCACGTTCTTCCATGTCCTGCCTTCGTCCTCCGAGTCGGCCAGAAAAATATGCTTGTATACCGCCCGGACGTTTTGCTGATTCCCATGCACGGGGATCGTCCCGGTACGCTCCATCACGTCCAACGATTCCGTCGCAAGTCGAAGTCTTTGATAGCGCAAGACCGCTAGCAGTTTTCCGGATGCCGTCTGCACGATTCCCCCTTCGCCCCCCGTATGGTCAATGATCGGGTTGCTCGTCCTTCCCATGTCACGCCCCCATCCGTGGAGCGGTACGCGACGGGAGTGTTCGCATCCCCCTCCAGGAGCATGCTTTCATGACTTCGACCGTCAGACGCGATTCGAAGGAGATCTCGGTTGAATCGATACAATCGATTCCAATCGGATCCTGCATGCTCCGGTCGCCGGCGCGAATGAAGCGGTACAGAAAGAACTTCTGTCATGACACAACCTGAGGTGAATATGGACAAGCAGGCCAGACGACGGCAGCTCTACGAGCTGCTCGGCGAACTACCCGACCGTTCGCACCGAATCTCAGCGACGAAGATCTCTGAAGAAGACAGGGATGGCTATGTGCTGGAGAAGCTGGTCCTCGACCTCAACGGGCTCGAACCCGTGCCCGCCTATTACGTGCGCCCGCACAACCAGAGTGAGCAGACCGCCACCATTTTGTACAACCACGCTCACGGCGGAGATTACGTGCTTGGGAAAGACGAGCTGCTGATCGGACGCAAGAATCTGCAGCGGCCGCCCTATGCCGACGTGGTCGCGCGAATGGGCTGCTCGGCATTGTGCATCGACACCTGGGCCTTCGGTGAGCGGCGTGGCCGGACGGAAGCGGAGATCTTCAAGGAGATGCTCTGGTCGGGCCAGGTGATGTGGGGAATGATGGTGTATGACAGCCTGCGCGCCGTCGACTACCTCGAATCGCGCCCGGACGTCGATCCGAAACGCATCGGCACCCTCGGCATCTCGATGGGCAGCACGATGGCCTGGTGGCTTGCCGCATTGGACACGCGCGTCAAGGTGTGTGTCGATCTTTGTTGCCTGACCGATTTCCAGGCGCTGATCGAGAGACGGGGACTGGCCGAGCACGGGATTTACTATTTCGTGCCCGGACTGCTCAAAGCGTTCAGCACCGCACAGATCAACGCGCTCATTGCTCCGCGTCCTCACTTGAGTCTGGCCGGCAACTTCGACAACCTGACCCCGCCGATCGGCCTGGATCGGATCGACGCGGAACTGAAAAAGACCTACGAAGCCCAAGGCGCAGCCGACGCCTGGCGCTTGTCGCGATACGACACGGGGCATCTCGAAACCGCAGCGATGCGAGCGGAAGTCTTGTCATACCTGGAAAGTCGGTTATGAGGAGACTGACATGGGTTGTCGCCGGACTGGCGGTCTCATGGGTTGCGCCCTCGTGATGGCAGCGGGGTCACTGACCACCGGGCGGGCCGACGGTGCTGATTACACCCTTCACGTGGTCGATCCGCCGATCACCAATCACATGATCGTCGAAGACGGGGCCCTGCCGCCGGTTTGCCGGCAGGTCGCCGCGATCGAGCTGCGGGCCTGCCGTGGAGAGTACGAACCGGCTTCGTTCGTCGTCTCCGCGACATCCGCACCCCTGAAGGATGTCGTGATCGAAGTGGATCCCGTGGTCGGCCCCGGCGCACCGTGGCCGGAGCATGCGATCGATGCGCATCGTCAAGACTGGCGACCTACCCGCGAATTTCCAGCGATCGCCGATCCTGCTGGTTCACGAAGTTCGGCGAGCGCACCGCGGCACAGATGCGCGTCGAATTCCAGAACATGCTGGCCCACGGCCTCACCAACCCCAATATCTACCAGCGGCCGCGCAAGCGCTCGGACGGGAGCCTGGATTTTTCAGTCACGAATCGGATCCTGGACCTGCGTGAAAGCGTCGGGATGCGGCCGAAGGGCCTTTTCGCTCGCGGAGCTGTTGGATCAGGAGTATTACCTGCGCCGCTGCTCATGGCTCAACGAGGACGGCGCCGTACTGCTCGGCGGATCGTCCGGCACGCTGCCCACCGTGCCGAAGCACGTGTTCCAGGGTCAGGCGTCGCTGGAGAACGTCACCTTTCCCCACGACTTTCATATCGAGTTGAACGATCCCGTCCTCGACCGCGCGATCGCCCATTCCTACACCGTGCATTCCCTCGAGGAATCCGGATCGCTGAGCCTGTGACGGGTATCGAATGAGCAGCAGAGTCTCACGCGATCTTCCAGGCGCCACGGGGTCGGTCTCGAGCCTGACGATTCCTCTGTCAGGGGCTCTCGGCCTGGTATCTCCGGAGGCTTGCCGAGCCGGGCCGTCTCGGCCCGGAGTCGGCACGCGCCCGAACGCACTTCGGGCCGCGAACGGCCCGGCTCGGCAGCGCGTACCCGATCGAAAAGGCTCCGTAAGATCCGTGCCGAACCGGATTGCGGCAGATGTGGCCTGCTCGTGGTCGATACCTCCGCGGACCAACGGGCTCACGAAGGGCGCGAGGCCCATCTGATATAGCCCAGAAGCGTGCGAATGGTTTGCTGCAGTTCGCGATCGACGGCATCGGACAAGCGGTCGGTGGTGGTGAGGGCGATGTTGCCCATCGTCGCGGTGGGCACGGTGAGGCTGCGATCGATCCGATCGACGTGGACCCGCTGATGGGCCGCCATGATGATGGTCACGGCGACGGATCCCGGCTGATCCGGATCGGTGTCGGTCAGGATCGTGACTGCGAGGAAGGGCAGCGCGGGGTCGTCGCCAAGTTCGATTCCCTCTCGCAGCAGCCATCGGCTGATCAGCTTCTCGAGCCGTCGCGATTCGACCCCGGCGTCCTTCAGGATCGGCGTAAGCAGGATCGGCTCGAGCCGGAACTGCCTGGCCTCCCTCAGGCTCAGGGCTTCTTCCGGAGGCGGAGATGGCGCCGGCACCATCGGACCGGCGTGGCTCCATACCGCTACGAGCGTGGCGGCGGTCGCTGCACACGCACACACGGATCCGTACAACGTCTTGCTCATGGTCTTCACCCGCTTTCGCTTCGCCAGGGCTTCCTGAAGCGTGTCGAGATGCAACGCCTGGCGCTCACGCGCCAGGGCGATCATTGACAGAAGAACTCGGTGCCGCGATCGACGTACGCGTAGATCGTGCCACCATCGCGCAACGCCACGTGACCGTCGAGGAAGCCTGTGCTGGTCGTGTACGGGAACGACGAAAACGCGCGGTCGAAAGTGAAATACACCTCGTCCGGAACGTGGTTGCCGTACCACACGAACGAGTCCACATGGTTCTTGCCCACGGTGTCCGTGACGATCGCTCCGGTGAACGGCTTGTTCGGGTGAATCTCGGCCGAGGACTGGTCGGCCCGACGCGGCGGCTCGACCTGCCAGTCCCCCGGGAAGTTCTCGTATGACCTGCCGTAGGTGGTCAGCACATAGGGCATGAGCACCTGCCGTCCGGAGTAGTCCCGCGAGGTGATGTGGCCGTCAGGACCAGCGTAACCCCTCGGCCCGCCCGGGTTCAACACCTCGTCCAGCGGGCAGATGAACGCCTCCGAATACCGCTTCTCCATGTTCTTCAGAGGCGGAAAGGCCCACTGCACCGAGTCGTTCAAACCTCCCATCCGCTCGGCGACGGCATCGGCGGAGTCGAGCTGCCAGATCAGGATCACCGACGTGTCCCGGCGGGATTCCGGAAGCATCCCATTGGCATCGAAGCCATAGCTCAGCGCCGCCAGCGTGATCTGTCGCACGTTCGATCCGCACCTCGTGAGATGTGCAATTTGTTTCGCGCGCTTGATCGCCGGAAGCAGCAACGCGATCAGCAGGGCAACGATCGAGATCACGACCAGCAGCTCGATCAGCGTAAAGCCCGCGCTGCTTCGAGAAAGAAAACCGCAGCGCGATCTCATCTTCGAGGATTCGGCGCTGGATGGGCTTCGGTTACACGCATATGCCGAATGAAACTGACCGGCCACATCAGTAGGTCTTGATGCCCGCATCCTGACCCATCATAGCGTCCGGATAGGGCTGGATCTGGACGAAGTTGAATATCACCTCCTGCCCGACCAACAGAGCGATCACGCATCCGTTGAGTCGAAGGCATCCAGACATCAGCCGACTCCTTGTCGTCTCGTCAGATTACGCGCATTGAAATATGACACTGTGGGTCGTTGAAGGGCGTCGGCAACTGCGCCACTCGGTCGCACCACTTCGCTCGGTTTCCTGCTTCAGGGCGCTCGCGATCACCGCCACGTTTACGAATCGTCTGCACCGACGAAGGGACTCACCGTGACGACCGCGTACACGTCCAGGCACGGCAACGACGCGACGACCGAGCCGCCGTCGCGAACCTCCTGAACCTGTTTCGAAGTGGATTCGTCGGGGCTCTCGACGGTGATCGCCGGCTCCTCTCCATCGACGATCCGCACGCGCAGAGCGACGTTCAATGCGGCTTGCTCCCTCATGTTGACCAGGTGGACCACCAGTCGATCGCCGCGCCGCCGGTACTCCGCGAGCACGCCGCGCGGCGCCTCGACGACGACCTGCCGCCGATGGCCCAGGAGCCAGTCCAGCGCCGCGCGCACCTGATCCGCTTCGGCGGGCAGCACCCAGTTGCTGTGGTCGAGGGAGAGATCCACGATGCCGTCCGGCCGATACGCGGGCCGGGGCGGGTCGGAGCCGATCAGATCAGGAATCCTGGCCACCCGCCCTGTCCCGTACGTCCCCAGCTGCATGAACGGGTTGTCGACCCTTTCGGACTCGTCGACCAGATCGGCCAGCAGGGGTGTCGTGCGCGGACGCCGGTTCAGATCGAACTGTCCGGTCTCTTGACCGATCAGCACGCCTCCGCCGTCCCGGACGAACGCTCGTATGCGTTCCGCCTGATCGCGCGACAGCCCGTCGACGGCCGGGAGAAGCAGGGCCCGGTGCCGATGCGGAGCCTTCACCCAGTCATCGAAGATGATCGCGAAGGGAATGCGATCCTCGATCAGAAGCTGCTCCGTGCGCATGAACGCGGCGAAGCTGCGCCGCGGTGCGAACGCCAGGCCGCCTTGTGATCGCCAGACGGCCACATCGCCGTACGGTTCCGTCTCGCCGTAAAGCTCGGGGCGGGCCCGGATCCACTGCATCATCTCCCGCCTGGGCTCGAAGTTCCTCTGGTACTCCATGCCTCCGGACATGATGCCGGCGAACCCCACGCAGCCCAGCGCGCCGCGGTTGAACGACGCCATGTGAGCGATCGACTGGCGCAACTGCCGTTCGTTCTGTGGTCCGCTCGAAGTGATGTAGGCGATGAAGTGGTTGCCGGCCGCCTCGACCATCTTCATCTGGCGGATGCGGGTGATGATCCGCCCTTCGGCGGAGATGTTCGGCCAGTAGCCGTCCTCCGACCAGATGCCATCTGAATAGCGCCCCATCGTGGGAAGGTCCTGTCCCACGATCAGCGCGTTGTTCTCCTGCGTGCACACGCCCACGTTGAACTCGATGGCCACCTCCGGATCGAGATCGGCCGTCGCCTGCGCGATCGCGTGCCCCATCCTGGCCGCGAATCCGCAGCGAAACCGGATCCACTCCTGCCACACCGGACATCGGACGAGATCCGGAGCCGTCACGTGAGGATACGTCGTGGGCGGCTCGATCCCGTCGAGCCGGGCGTGACCGAAACGCTCGACCGCCCCGTCCGGATCGGGGTATCGCCGCTGAAGGTACTCACGGAAGTCGTCGCGACAGCGATCGCAACGACAGGCGTCGAGCGCCTCGTAGCCGCCGAACTCGTAGCCGTCGATGTGAAGGAAGTCGACACCGAGGTCCTGGATGGCGAAACGCACCCGCTCTCTGAAATGGTCAAGCACTTCAGGGTGGTGGTAGCACAGCTTCTTCTTGTAGTCGGTATCCACGCTCCAGGTCGGGACCAAGCCGCGCTGGTCGCGCTGACAGAACCGTGCGAGCTTGCGCTCCATTTCGTCGCCCGCCTCGAGGACGACGTAGTCGGCCCGCAGGTAGACCCCGGCCCGCAGACCGTGTTGCTGCACCCGCTTGATCTTGTCCTTGACGATCTCCAGCGAATCCTGCGGGGTCCTGACGGAAAGATCGAGATTGCAGCTCAACACCACGCAGTTGCAGCCCAGCCGGGCCGCATCGCGCGCGAGCGTTTCGGGATCCACGTCCATCGACTGGACGCCGCCGTCGTCGGGGCTGACCGGCCAGCCGCGCCGCGTGCCGTAAAGCGGTCCGGCCCAATCCCCGATGAACGTGAACCCTTCACGGCGCGCCCATTCGGGCGGAACGCGTTTCAGCGCGGGCAGCTCCGCGTGATCGATCAGTGTGTCGTACATGCCGGCAACTCCGGTATCGGGTCGACAGGTCGCCTTCTCATCGGTTCTCCCATAGCGTGTCGATGGCCCGAAACGCCTCGCGGCACCACCCGGCAGCCTCCACCTCGGGCGACTTGATCACCTCCAGGGTGAGCGGGCCCTCGTAGGGCGACGTGCTCAGCGCATCGATCACCATGGACCAGTCGATCGAGCCCTCGCCCGGTATCCGGTGCTGGTCGGTGACGCCGTCGTTGTCGTGGAGGTGAAGCGCAAAGAGGCGCTCGGCGAACGTCGGGAGCAGGTGCATCCGGTTCGTCATGAGGGCATGTCCGCTGTCGAAGCAGAAACCGACGTAGCTCGTGTCAAAGCGATCGAAGATCCGTTCGAGGAACTCGGCCGAGGGCGGACGAACGTACACGTTTTCCACCGCGATCCGGATACCGCGGCGCTCCGCGACGGGTCGAAGCTGCTCCAGCCTGCGCACCGTCGTTTCGAACGTCGCGGCTTCGCTCGCCTCGGGCGGCATCTCCGCCGGATGCAGGACGATGCAGTCGGCATCGAGCGCCGCGGCGAGCTCGACGCGTCTGGAGTTGGCATCGAGCCAGAGCTCGTCGGTGAATCGGGCATCGGTGCCGCTGGCCTCGATGCCGTGCAGGTCAACGATTTTCAGGTCGTGCCGGTGACAGGCGTCCCGGATCGCGGCGATCTCCTGCTCGGATTCATGGTGCGCGCCGTTCCAGCAATGGTCCGCCCAATGGACGTGCGTGAACCCCGCATCCTGGAACGTTCGAAACCGGTCGAAGGGGTCGGTGCCTTCGCCGTACGCCACGGACGTGATCGAGCAGGCGCGATCGATGGAGCGTCTCGCCATGATCGATCCTTGTATAGTACGGCGCGCCGGATGTCGAACGAGGAGAGCGCCGCCATGCTGATCGCAAGCATCCAACCGCCGGAAGCAAACGACGCGCCATCCCATGCGCGGGCCGTTACCGAAGGCTGGAACCTGGTGGACGCCGCCGCGGCGCGCGGCGCCGACCTTATCGTCCTGCCCGAATACTTCAACGTCTGCGGCCTGGAAGCGGTGACGATCCTGCGGACCGCCGCCGAAGGGCAGGAGTTTCTCGCGGACGCGATGGCCCGGACGCGACGCCTGGCGAAGTGGCTGCTGCTTCCGATGGTCGTCACGGACGACGGCGCCTGCTACAACCGCGCCCATCTGCTTGCGCCGTCGGGCGAAGTCGCATTCCACTATGACAAGGTTCACTTGACCGTTTCGGAACGAGAAGAGCTGGCGCTCACCGCGGGTGATCGCATCGAACCGGTCGACACCCCGCTGGGCCGAATCGGCGTGATGACCTGCTACGACGTCTACTTTCCCGAACTGGCACGCGCCCTGGGGCTGCTCGGGGCGCAGATCATTCTCTTTCCTTCACTGCAGCGCAGTGAATCGGAAGAGACCGCCAGGATCATCACGCGCGTGCGCGCCATGGATGCGTGGTCCTGGGTCGTGCGATCGAGCTACGGTCAGCCGACGGACCGACCCTACCGGCCGGGCATGATGTTCGGGGGAAGTTGCATCGTCGCTCCGGACGGCGGCGTGCTGGCGGATGCCGGTCGTTACGCGGGCGCGGCCTTCGCCGAGATCGATCCCTCGATCCCGTGGCAGCGCAAGCCCTGCCACGAGATGCCGCCGGAGCCGGTGGCGGCGTTCCTCACACGGGATCGGCGACCGCAACTCTACAAGGCGCTGGGCTGACGGGGCCGGGCGCCGGGAGACCATCACATGCTCAGGTGCAGAATGAATCCGCGGTCCGTCATCATGGTGACCGCGATCGTCGCGCTGGCGCCCGCCGCCGGGTGCGCCCTGGCGCCCCGCGGGGTCGCCGCCCGACCGGGCGCGAACATCCTCGATCATGGGGCGGTGGTGAACGACGACGAGAACGATACCGCGGCCGTCGTCAGGGCCGTCGAAGCCTGCCGCGAAGAAGGCTCGACGCTCTATTTCCCGCCCGGCACTTATGACCTGTCACAGATCACCTTTCCCGAAGACGTTCGCGTCATCCTGTCCCGAGGCGCGCGGATGAAGCTGGACGAGGATGCCACGGCGACCTTCAACGGGCCGTTCGAGGCCGGACTCTACCCGGTGTTCTCCGCGACGGGGAAGGTCAGCTTCGGCAACGCCGCGGTGCGCGAGGTGCTCCCTCAGTGGTGGGAGGTCCCGGGCGGCGACGACAGCATCGCGATCACGAAGGCGCTGGCGAGCGGGCCGGATCTGCCGGGCATCACCGTCCGCCTGGTGGGCACCTTCCATTGCCGGAGCACCATACGGATCAACCGCCACCGAGCGCACGTGATCGGCAACGGTCAGTATGCGACGCAGCTGATCTTCGATCCCGGAGCGGATGATGTCCTCTTCGAGTTCCGGCACGACCTCAGGAAGGATGTCAAGGGCAGCGGCGCCCGCATGATCGTCCAGTGCTCGATCAAGGATCTCGCCATCTACGGCGCGCCGGGCAACAAGCATCGGAAGATCGCGATCAAGGTGGTGGACGCCGACATGATCGAGGTGAGCGGGATCGCCATTCAGCGATGGTTCGGCAACCAGAGCACCGGCCTTCAGATCCAGGGAAGGGAACTCGGGTTCTTCGAGAACATGAGCATCCGCGCCGATCTTCCGATCTCGATCGAGAAGAACCCCAATATCAACTGGATCAGCATCGACATGTTCACGTTCAGGAACATGTGGCTGATCGTCGAGGCGCCCGAAAACCCAGCGGTGCGCATCGCGTCGGGCGTGGCCTTTCACAACCTCGTGTTCGACGGCACGCACTCCTGGAACGGCGGCAAGTACGGCCTGTACTGGAAGGACACGGAGACGAAGGGGGTCGGCATCAACCTGACGATGAAGAACATCAGGATGGAGCAGGGCAAGGCGAGGGGCGGGCACATCATCCACATCGAGCACAACTTCGGCCTGCACGGGGTCATCCTGGAAAACATCTACGGCTGCCACGGCGGGCCCGGCGGCATCTATCTGAGAAGGTGCCACAAGGTGTCGATTCGGAACTTCTCCTTCGTGTCGGACAAGCGGGATCCGGTTCCCGATGCGCTCGATATCGATGAGAGCTGCACGAAAGTGTCCCTGGCCAACGCCCACTGGTACAGCGGCGCGGTACGGACGGGAAAGCTGCGGACGGTCTTCGGCACCAGCACGACACCACAAGCAAAGAACGCGATCCTGGCGATGTACGACCGGCCGGCGCGACATCCGGGCATGCAGGGCATTCAGATCGACGGCACCGGAACCTGGCACCACAGCGGTAGACTGGCGTCCGGCGCCAAGCTCACGCTCCCGTTCAACGATCGCACCCCCATCGCGACCATCCTCGTTTCCGCCTCGGACGGCAACGACGTGCAGGAAGCCGGCCAGGTCATGGCCAGCCATGGTAAGACGGTTTTCGTCAGCGGGACCGGGCGCCTGAAGACCGCGCCGACGCCGGACGGCTTGTGCGTGCTCCCCGGCGACCGCGACCAGCTCGTGAACAACCTCGGCGCCGACGTGGACGTGGTGGTGTCGGTGTTCTTCAAATGAAGGCGAACCGCGTGGCGTCAGCCCGCGGGTCTGAGGCCACTGGTGCACGATGCGCCCTGGGTCCGATTGCGTTCCGTGCCCGGTCCACCCCCCGGCTGACGACGGGGGTACGCCGCACGATCCGTAGGTGACGCTCAACCGCCCGCCGGCACGCCGAGCGGTTCGGCCAGGCGCGGCCGCCAGAAACCGCCCGCAGAAACCTGCTCGCGCGACGGCGCCCGCCAGCGCAGCGAATGCAGCCGGTTCTTCGGGCCGTCGTGGATCACGGTGAGGATCGTGTCGTCCTTCAGAACAATGGAGCTGGCGTACTGCCCGCCCTCGTGCAGCGCGAACACCGTTCGGCTCCACGTCTGCCCGTCGTCGTAGCTGATCATGAAGCGCTGGCCCCGCGTGTCCGTCTTGTAGCCGAACACGAGGATGATCGTGCCGTCGGAGAGGCGCACCAGGCACCCGGTCTGCTCGTCGAAGCCGGTCACGAAGCGCGGCTTGCTCCAGGTCTTTCCCTGGTCGTCCGAATGAATGATCGTCGTGACGCGGGCCACGAAACCCGAGGCGAGCGCCTTGCTCCGCGTGTACGGCGGCTTGTCTCCTCGCATGAGATGCGGTGAAACGAGGTCCGCCGGATCGCTCGCCTTCTTCGGTCGCTGGTATCGGACGGCCGCAAGGTACCGCCCCGACGGCAGGACCAGCACGTCGGGTTCGGCGCCGTGCCGGCACATGGGCTCCGACATGCGCTGCCACGACTGCCCGTCGTCTTCCGATGTCCAGATGTAGAGGTACTCCACTCGCTTGGCCTTCGGCAGCGGCTTTCCGTCGTCCGACTGAAAGAACGAACCCATGGCGAGGCCCATCCGGTTGCCCGGCAGCCGGAACAGGCGCGTGCTGTGACCGCCGGCGTTCTCCGTCGGCCCCCGATTGAGCCGGATCGGCTCGTGCCAGGTCCTGCCGCCGTCCGTGGAGCGGTGGATGTACAGGACGGTGCGGTAGCTTGGGTCGGAAAGCCCCTCGTACTTGCGGCCGTCGTTGTACTGCAGACAGGACTGAACCAGGATCGTCCCCTTCTTCGTGACGCCGCAGCCGCTCATCCGGGACTGCATGTACTTCATGCCCTCGGGCACGGTCGTGACGAGGTTCACGGCGCTGACGCCCTCCCATGATCTGCCTTCGTCGGTCGAACGGACGATCCAGCCGTAGGCGTGGGCGATGATCTCGCCGTCGAGGCCGTGCACGACGGTGGGCTGAACGGCGAGCATGTCGGTGGCGAATTTCTCCGCGGTCCAGGCGACGAACGTCTTCTTGCGGTGGGCCTGCCCCTCGGCGGTGAAGGGGTGCCCGAAGATCTCGGCCAGCTCGGGATGCGTCACCGCCCAGGTGATGACCTTGTCGGTGATGACCATCTCGTTGGCACGGACCTGGAACGTCAGCGCGCCGGCGAGAACGCCGACTGCGACCACGATAGGTGCAATCTTCATCATGACCTTCAATTGTAATGATTGGGTGTAAAGCCACGGCGCGGGGTGGTTGATTCTGGGGGCTCGCCTCGCTCGACCCCAGCC
>NYZC01000388.1 GCA_002686995.1 Phycisphaeraceae bacterium
GCAATACAATCTTCCGACCTTCGACCTTCGACCTTCGACCTTCGACCTTCGACCTTCGACCTTCGACCTTCGACCTTCGACCTTCGACTTCTCGACCTACCCCCGCATCGCGTAGTGCCGGCAGAAAGACTCGAGGCGGCCGCCTTCACCGACGACGTGGACGCAGCAGCGATCGATCCGGTCCTGGTCGTACGTCCAGGCGTCCATGAACGGCTTGATGAAGATGCGGAACACGTTGGCCGGGCCGATCTCGAGTTGCCGCAGCAACTGCCCGAGCGGCTCCGACTCGCAGCCGCACTGCTGAAGGTCCTCGATGTTGAAGTCGATGCGGTCCTCGAGGAAGCCCTGCACCTTCGAGAAGTCGATCAGGCTCGACACGGGGACGACCTGGCCGTCGCGTCGCAGCAGGTAGCCGATCGTGTGACAGTTCGGGTTGCCGCAGGGCAGCGGCGTAAAGTCGCGCTCGCCGAGCAGCCCGTCGCTCTGTTCGATGAGGCCCGCCACCATGTCGGCGACGTTGAGCCGATCATGACGGGGCGCCGGCCCGTCGGCATCGGTCCAGTGCGTGCGCCCCGAGCCGAACATCGGCTGCAGCGTCAGTCCCCGGACGTTCTCCCGTGCCAGGCCCCAGCGCAACGCGTCGCCAACGTGTGCCGCGTTGTCGCCGGTCACGGTCATCGCGAGCGTGACCGGCACGCCGATCGACTGGCAGCGCGCGACGGCATCGGTCCGGACCGACCGGAAGTCGGCGCCGCGGAGCGCGATCTGGCCGGTTTCCTGCGGCCCGTCGAACTGCAGGTACACCTCGAACTTGCGATGACGGTCGTGCAGCGCGCCGAGCGCCTTGACGAAGTCCGGATCGCGCGCGAGGCGCACGCCGTTGGTGTTGATCAGGGTGTAGCCGACGTCGTCCCGCACGAGCACGCCAGCGAGAAGGTCGTGAAATCGGGGATGAATCGTCGGCTCGCCGCCGGAGAGCTGCAGGATGTCGATGGGACCCTTGCGAGAGGTGACCCGGTCGATGCGCTGTTCGAAATCCTCGAGCGGGAGCGCCGTGACCTGGGATGAGTAGGCGCTGTCGGCGTAGCAGGTCGGACACTTGAGGTTACAGCTCTCGACGATCTCGATGAGCGCGATGCAGGTCGACGTCTTCTCGATGATCGCCGGGTCGTGACCAATGGGCGGCGCGCCGGGTGCGTCCGCGCATGCCGCTGCGCATCCGCAGTCCGAGTTGGCGCCGAGCGAGTCGTAGTAGAGCCGGCGGTCCGAGTTGATCAGCACGTCGAAGTCGCCGTGCTCGGGACAGGTCTTGGCCAGGAACACGCGACCGTCAGCCTCGTAGACCTCCGCCGGAATATCGCGCCGGCAGACGGGGCACAGGCTCGAGGTCTGCTTGAGCGTCGTTCTGACGTTGAGCGCGATCGACATACGTGTCTCTCGGTCAGTACCCGCCGCCGATCCCGGCCACAGCGAACACGCAGCCGAAGCACGCGCCGGCGCCGATGGCCGCGCCCAGTCCCAGCTGGCCGATCACGATTCCGACGCAGCAGACCGTGCGAAACGCGCCCGGGCTGAACGGCGTGCCGGCAGCGCTGGCGCGCGCCGAGCGTGCCAGCGCGAGGCGGCGCGAGAACTGCCAGGCGTCCCAGGAGAAGAACGCGACGATCGGCAGGCCGATCATCAGCGCGACCGTAGGCCCGAAGTTGTCGCCCATCAGGATCAGCCAGAACAGGCCCAGCCCGACCAAGCCCATGACCAGCGCGCCGATCAGGATCCGGCGGAAGACCTGGTTGCCACCGACCTTTTGAAATGGCGCGTCCGGATTGAAAGGCGCCCCGCACTCCGGACACACCGGGCGTGTCGCGCCGACGAGGCTGTACCCGCATTGCTGGCAGTAGGGGTCAGGCATGACGATCGGTTCAGCGGATCATACCACCGGACCGGAGTCGTCCCCGTCCGGTCCTCGTCCGCCGATTCGGCGCGGCAGCCCGACGCGCTCACCACGGCAGCCGATCGAGATCGACGTTCCCGCCCGAAAGGATGATGCCCACTCGGGCGCCGCGGACATCGAGCCGCTGCTCGATCAGCGCCGCGACCGGGACCGCCGCGGAGGGCTCGACGATGATCTTCATGCGCTGCCATACCAGACGCATGGCCTCGACGATCGCGGCCTCGCTCACGGTCACGATGTCGTGCACGTGCCGCATGATGAGCGGGAACGTCTGATCGCCGAGGGAGGTGAGCAGGCCGTCGGCGATCGTTTGCGGGTCGGTGGAGGGGATGATCCGGCCCGCGCGGAACGACCGTTGCGCGTCGTCCGCGCCGGCGGGCTCGGCGCCGACCACCCGGGCCGCGGGACACCACGCGCTTGCGGCGCAGGCCGTGCCGGCGAGAAGGCCCCCGCCGCCGACGGGCGCAAGCACGAAGTCGAGCGCACCGGCCTGCTCGAAAAGCTCCTTCGCGGCGGTCGCCTGTCCGGCAATGATGCGCGGGTCGTTGTACGGGTGAACCAGGACAGCCCCCGATTCTTCGATCTGCGCCGCGGTCGTCGACTCCCGTGCTTCGAGCGTCGGGGCGCATTCGATGACCGTGGCACCGTATCCCTCGACGGCTGCTCGCTTCACCGCCGGCGCGCTGCTCGGCATCACGATCGTGGCCGCGATGCCGCGATCGCGGGCCGCGAGGGCCAGGGCCTGCGCGTGGTTGCCCGACGAATGCGTGATGACGCCGCGCGCGGCCTCCCCGTCGCTGAGCGATCGGACTGCGTTGGTGGCGCCGCGGAACTTGAACGCGCCGACCTTCTGCAGGTTCTCGCACTTGAATTGCAGGACGGCGCCGAACCGGTCATCGAGCGTCCGGCAGGTGAGAGCCGGCGTGCGATGCGCGAAGGGCTCGATCCGCGCGGCGGCCTGCTCGATGGTTGCGCGACCGATGGCGGTCATGATCCGCCTCGTTCCGCGAAGCGAGCCCCCAGGCGAATGGAATCAGTTCTCGGAGCGATTCGCGCCGAACAGCACGATCGGCGCCGCGATGGCGATCGAACTGTAGGTGCCGACGACGATGCCGACGAGCATCGTGAACGCGAAGCCGCGCACGCCGGTGCCTCCGAAGAGGTACAGCGTCGTCAGGGCCAGGATCGTCGTCACCGACGTGAGCGCCGTCCGGCTGATCGTCTGGTTGATCGAATCGTTGATGATCGCCGGCGTCGCCGTGGCGAGCCGGCCGCGGTTCTCGCGGATCCGGTCGAACACGACGATCGTGTCATTCAGTGAGTATCCGACGATGGTCAGCAGTGCCGCCACGATCGTCAGGTCGATCTTGAAGTCGGTCAGCAGGAAGACGTGCCCGAGGGCCGTGTCGCCGACCCAGCCGGTGAGCGCGACGATGCCGAGGGCAACCGTCACGTCGTGAACGAGGGCCACGATCGCGGCGAAGCCGTAGCGCAGCGATCCGAACCGCAGCCAGATGTAGGCCACGACCGCCAGCAGGCTCAGCACGATCGCGACGATCGCCTGCGTCTTCATGGTGCTGGACACCTGCGGCGAGAAACTGGCGACCGAGCCGAGGCTCGTCTCGGCGGTCAGCGCGTCGCGCACCAGTATCCATTCGGTGTCCGCCATGCCCCCGGCGTCCAGGAAAGCGTTGGGGTTCGTCACGTAGTTGGTGGACTGGTCGCCCGAGACGATGACGATCGACCGGTAGCGCGCGGTGTCATCGTCTCCGTCGGACGGCGCCAGGTCCATGCCGATCACGTCGAACCTGCGGTAGCCGTACCCGTCGTACTGCGGCTGCAGGCGCCGGTTTCGAATGCGGTCGCGGATATCCTTGACGGTGGTCGCGGGCTCCAGGTTGTCGACGACGATGGCGACCCCGCCGATGAAGTCGCCGACCTCGTCGGTCACGTCCGGTCGGCCGATGTTTTCGCCGAGCCGCACCTTCTGCAACGGCACGACGTGCGATGCCTCGCCGATCTCCACGGTCGTGGCGTGGTCGAAGCTCAGGGCCGGCTTGATGTCCAGCACGTCCTGGAACGCGCCGCTGACCGCGTTCGCGACCCGCCCGCCCTCGTTGCCGAGCAGCGTCGAGATGCTGAACGATTTGCCGACCGTGCCCTCGGCATCGCCCGTGATCACGACCGTCGCCTGCTTGCTGCCGAGCGCGGCGAGATCAGGGTCTTCCGCGATGCGGTCCAGGCGCTGCTTGACGTCCTTCAGATCCAGTGCCTCGTCCTTGGCGAGGTTGAACGACACCGAGGTGCCGCTGCGGAACTCGATGCCCAGCATGTCCTCGCCGCGCGTCGTGACGAAGATCAGGCCGACGATGACCAGGGTGACGCTGGTGATGAGAAAACCGTTGCGCTTGCCGACCCAGTCGATCTTCGGGTGGAGCATTCGGCCGACCGACGGCACCAGCGTCGGCATCATGCGGAGCGTCGAGGCGTGCGAGAAGTGCAGGTAGAGCTCGATCAGCACCCGGGTCCCGAGCAGCGCGGTGAACATGGTGGCGAGGATGCCGATGCCCAGCGTGACCGCGAAACCCTTCACCTCCGCCGTGGCGGTGTACCCCAGCACGACGCACGTGATCAGCGTCGTCAGGTTCGCGTCGATGATGGTGGCGAGCGCCTTGCCGTACCCGGTGCGCACGGCGGCGTGCACCTGCGCTCGCTGGTCGAGCTCCTCCCGAATCCGCTCGAAGATGAGCACGTTCGCGTCGACCGCCATGCCGATCGTCAGCACGATGCCGGCGATGCCGGGCAGCGTGAACGTCGCGCCGAGGAAGTTGGTCGACATGACCCCGAGGATCAGCAGGATGTTGCCGAACAGCGCGAAGTCGGCGATGAGGCCGTTGTAGAGGTAGTAGAACGCCATGAAGACGGCGACGACGATCAGCGCCCAGATCGACGCGTTGAGGCCGCGCTGGAGGTTGTCGGCCCCGAACACGGCGTCGAAGGACTTGGTGTAGATCGGCTCCTCGCTGACGAGGGCCTGGAGCGAGCCGGCGTTGAGCGTGCGGATCAGGTAGTCCAGCTCGCGGGCGCCGAAGCCGCCCTGGCCGCCGGTGATGATGCCGTTCGAGGTGATCGTGCTCTGGATGTTCGGCGCCGACATGGCCCGCCCGTCGAGGACGATCGCCATCGGCTGGCCGACGTGGGCCGCGGTGAGCTTGCCCATGTGATGTCCGCCCGGGGCGTTCAGCCGGAACTGCACGGCCGGGAATCCGCGGTCGTCGGCGGTCGGGATCGCGGCGGACAGCTCCCACCCGTCGGCCTGCGTCAGCGAGGCGTCCCCCTCGTTGCTCAGCAGCAGGTAGACCTTGCCGCCGAACTTGTCGCCGATCAGGCCGCCCTGGTTCGATTGCGCGAAGAACGACGCCGGATTGTCCAGCATGAGGCGCCGTTCCGACGCGGTGTCGGCGAACGACGCGTTCTTGTCGACGAGGAACCAGCGGTACAGGTCGCCGACATCACCGCGGGGACCCTTCTCCTTCAGCTGGGTGCGGTACTTGTCCGAGTCCTGCAGCGTCGCCGTGGTCGCGGCGATCCGGAACTCGAGCACGCCCGATCCCCGCATCAGCGCGATGAAGTCGTTGGGGTCGTCGAGCGGACCCTTGACCCGTTCGTACTCTTCGTAGGCGGCGGCGACGGTGCGGATCGCCTCGGTGCGCCCCGGATAGCGCTCGATCAGCTGGTCCAGCGCGATCTGCCTCGGGTTCTCTTCCGCCTTCGGCTTGTTTGGCTGGTCGAGCGCCGCGTCGAGGAGCGGCGCCTCGACGTTGCTCGCAAGCACGATGCCCGTCGTCTCCGCGAGGGTCTTGCGCGCCGCAAGCGCCTTGCGGGCCGCCTCGATGCTCGCGGCCAGCGCCCGTTCGGCGCTCTGCTTCACGTCCTCGGGAGCCTCCGCGCCGTCGCTGGCGGCCTTGAGCGCGCTCTGCGCCGCCTCGTGCGCCTTGCCGGCCTCGTCGGCGGCGGCCCGTGCGGTCGATTCGGCGTCGAAGGCCCGGACGAGCGCGTCGATCTGCGCGCCCAGGTCGGCGTTGCCCGCCGTCAACTGGTCCAGCCGCGCCTGTCGCTGCGCCGGCGCCTGGCGTAGGACCCGGTCGAGGGTCACGCGGCTGAGATTCGAGTCCAGCAGCTTATCACGCGCATCGATGTACGCGGTGCGCAGGCCGCGCACGTTCGGGGCCGCCGCGGGCATCTGCACCTCGAACCGATTGCCGGCGAGGCGCCGCCAGACGAGGTTCATCACGCCGTTCGGGTCGACGCGATCCTTGAGCACCTCGATCGTCTGCTCGAGCGTGCGCTTGACGTCCATGCCCTTCGGCACGGCGACCTCGTAGATGAAGTTCGTGCCGCCCTGGAGGTCGAGTCCGAGCTTCAGCTTCTGCGCCGGCGGGTTGACCATGAGGCCCGCGACGAACAGCACCGAGACCACCAGCAGAAGCAGCCATTTCCAACGTGCGGAATCGTTCATGAGATTAGATTCTTCCGGCGTCACTTCCTGTCATTCCGACATACGTCGGAGTCGAGCGTTGCAGGACCACGAATGAACGCGGATTCCTTCTGATTCCCTTCCTATCCGTCTCCATCCGTGCTCACCCGCGGTGTCCTGATCACCCCGTCACGCTTCCTTGTCGGCGAGGACCGACTGGATCGCCGAGCGCGCGAACCGCAAGCGCGTGTTCGCGTTCTCGTCGACCTTCAGCACGACCTCGTTCTCGCGCACTTCGACGACGTTGGCGATGATCCCGCCCACGGTCTGGACCTTGTTGCCCTTCGCCAGGGCGGAGAGCATCTTGGCCCGCTTCTTCTTCTCGCGCCGCTGGCCGCCCATGAGGATGAACCAGAAGACGGCGATGATCAGGATGAACGGCAGGAAGTCCAGCAGGCTCGGACCGCGCGTCCCCTGTCCGGTGCCGGTGTCGGTGCCGGGGTCCGGGGTCGTCTGCCCGGGCGTGGTCTCGATGGCGGCTTCGCCCGCGCCGTCGGTCGGCATGTCGGGAAGGCTTTGAACCTTGTCCGGGGCCGGCGCGGCCGCGTCGGCCTGGGCGATCACCAGTGGGATTCGACTGAACAACATGGTGGCGGGGCTCCTGTCGGGTCCGGGTCCGGGTCTGGGGGACGCGGCTCCACGAAAGCGGCGATGTCGCATCCGGGTCGCGGGCGAGGGGTCCTGCCTCGTCAGGTCGGCGCATCGAGGACCGGCCATCGACGCCGGATCAAAGACCAGCCATTGTCGACGATTGCCCTCCGGATGTCCAATAGGAACCGCTGGAAGTGCCGGACGTTATGGGCGCTGGCGAGGATCGGGCCGAGCATCTCGCCGCTCTGGAACAGGTGCCGCAGGTAGCTTCGGCTGTAGCCGCCCGCGCAGGCCGGGCAGTCGCAGCCGGGGTCGAGCACCGACGCATCGCGGGCGAACCGCTGGTTGCGGAGCCGCAGGGGGCCCTGCGGCGTGAACGCGTTGGCGTTGCGCCCGTGGCGGGTCGGCAGCACGCAGTCGAACATGTCCACACCGGCCCGGACCGCCGTCAGGATGTCGCGCTCGTACCCCACGCCCATCAGGTAGCGCGGGCGGTCCTCGGGCAGCAGCGGCGCCGTGTGCTCCACGGCGTGCCGCAGGCCCTCGAACCCCTCCCCGACCGCAACGCCGCCGATCGCGTATCCCGGCAGGTCGTGCTGGCAGACCTGCTCGACGCTGCGCGTGCGCTGCTCGAGATCGACGCCACCCTGCACGATCCCGAACAGCGCCTGGTCGTCGCGGCGGTGGGCCCGCCGGCAGCGTTCGAGCCAGCGTGCGGTGCGGTCACACGCCTGCTCGACGCGGGCCCGGTAATCTTCGACGGCGCCCGCGGACGGGGCGGCGCCGCCATCCTCCGGTGCCGGCGGGCAGTCGTCGAACGCCATGATGATGTCGGCGCCCAGGTCGTTCTGCGCCTGGATTGACACCTCGGGCGTGAGGTGGATCAGCGCGCCGTCGAGGTGGCTGCGGAAGGTGACGCCGTCGTCGTGGACCTCGTTGAGATCGGTCAGGCTGAAGACCTGGTAGCCGCCGGAGTCGGTCAGGATCGGCCGGTTCCAGCGCGACCAGGCGTGCAGCCCGCCCATCTCCGCGATCAGCGCCGCGCCGGGGCGCAGCATCAGGTGATAGGTGTTCGCGAGGATGATCCGGGCGCCGAGGTCGGCGACCACCTGTGACCACAGGCCCTTGACCGACGCGCGGGTCCCGACGGTCATGAACGCGGGCGTGTCGAACGACCCGTGCGGCGTCGTGACGGACCCCGCGCGCGCGCCGCAATCGTCGCTGGAGGCACTGATCTCGAACGTGATCGGTCCGTCACCCATGCGCCCTTCCGCCCGTCTCCGAAATAGCAAGTGACCATGAGACCGAAGAGACCGAACGAACGGAATGAATCACTGCGCCGTCCAGCCGCCGTCGACGGTGATCGCCGCCCCGGTCATGTAGCTCGAAGCGTCCGACGCCAGGAAAACGATGACCCCGGTCAACTCGTCCAATTCGCCCCATCGGCCCATGGGAATCTTCTGGAGAAAGGCCTTGTAGAGCTCGGGGTTGCTCTTGACCGGCTGGTTCAGCGGCGTGTCGAACGGTCCGGGGCATACCGCGTTCGCGGTGATGCCGTCGCGCGCGAACTCGATCGCCCAGCACCGCGTCATGTTCAGCAGGCCGCCCTTGGTCGCCGTGTAGGGGGACCGTGCGGGATGGCCCACCAGCCCGAGTATCGAGGAAAGGTTGATGATGCGCCCGCGCTGCTGCTTCTGCATCGTCGGCACGACGGCCTTCGCGCAGAGCAGCGGGCCGGTCAGGTTGATGTCGACGGTGGTCTGCCAGTCGTCCATGGACAGGTCAAGCGTCGCGTCGCGGTTGTTGACGCCGGCGTTGTTCACGAGGACGTCGATCCGGCCGAACCGGTCGAGCGCCGCCTGCGTCATGGCCCCGACGTCGTCCGCCTTCGAGACGTCCGCTTCGATCGGCACGATCGTCCGGCCGGTCGCCGCGGCGATGCGCTCGGCCACGGCGGCGCACTCGTCGAGATGGCGGCTCGTGATGACGACGTCCGCACCGGCCTCGGCGAGACCCTGGGCCATCGCCTCGCCGAGCCCCTTGCTGCCGCCGGTGACGATGGCGGCGCGGCCGCCCAGGCTGAAGAGATCGAGAATGCTCATGGCGGCATTCTAATTGAGATGGATTCGACGGAAGGATCCCGAATTGGATCGCGCTACCCCGCGCGGCGCTGGCGGTCCGTGGCCTTCTTCAGCAGGCGCTTTTCCCGCCCGCTCAGGCTGTGCAGCCCGTGCTCGCGCACCTTGTCGAGGATGCGGTCGACCTCGGCGTTCTCGCCCTGGCGCCGTTGACGGTTGCGTTCCGCGTGCCGGTGGTGCAGCCGCTCGCGCATGCCGCCGCCGCCCTCCGCGAACGCGAGCAGCTGCGGCCGGATGACGAGGATGTAGCCGAGCGCCGCGCCGCCCAGGTGCGCCGCGTCGCCGCCGGCGTTCATCGAGCCGAAGGTGACCGACAGGGCGGCGATCCCGAGAAACACCAGGGCCATCGTGCGCATCGACATCGGGATCGGCGGGAACATGAGCATCACGCGCTGGTGCGGATAGAGCAGCGCACAGCCGACGAGAATGCCGAAGACGCTTCCGGATGCACCGACCAGCGTCGTGCCCGGACCGACGTCGAGCAGGCCCGGCACGAACGACAGCAGCGTGAAGAGGAAGGCGCCGCTGGTGCCGCAGAAGAGGTAGAAGGCGATGAACCGGCGCGCGCCCCACCAGCTCTCCATGAGGCGGCCGAAGAAGAACAGGCCGATCATGTTGAACAGCAGGTGCAGGAAGTCGCCGTGGAGGAACTGGTAGGTGACCCACCGCCACAGTTGCAGGCCGTACAAGGCGCGTTCGATCGAGAACGCCCCTGCGTCCGAGAGGGAGAGCCACGATGCGCGCTTGCTCCCCTGGGTGAGGCCGTCCAGGACGAAGATCACGCAGTTGATCCCGATCAGCCACATCACCACCGTGCCGCGCGGCTGGGGCTGCCGCTGAAATCCGAAGCCCTGCGACTCCCGGTTGTAGTGCCTGTCCTGCCAGCTCATCAGTCCCGCTTCCTGTCCAGTGCCTGATAATAAAGGAGCGTGGCGATGGTCTTGCCGTCCCGGATGGTGCCGTCACTGATCATCTGCATCGACCGCTCCCAGGGCAGAACTTCAACGGTGATGTGCTCATTTTCCTCCAGGGCCTGCCCCTCGGCCACGGGCTCGAGGTCGTCGGCGACGAACACGTGCATCCGCTCGGTGCAGACGCCGGGGCTCGGGAAGAACGTGAGCAGGGGGCGCATCCGGCCGGCGCGGTACCCCGTCTCCTCGATCAGCTCGCGGTCGGCGCAGTGGTCGGGCACCTCGCCGGGCTCGACGGTCCCCGCCGGAACCTCCCAGAGGGTCTCGCCGACGGCCAGCCGCCGGTTGCGGATCAGCACCACCCGGTCGTCGTCCAGCAGGGGCAGGACGGCGACGGCGTCGGCCATCACCGCGAGCTGCCACGCGAACGTGCGGCCGCTTCGACCCGGCACCTCGATCTCGTGCACGTCGAACCGCGTCGCGGAGAACACGCGGCGCGAGGCCTTGAGGGAGTCTGGGTACATTTCTGAATTCTAGACAGAAACGAGGTGAGTGCCCTGCAACCCGTCGGTGAATCGAAATCGACGCTTGACGTCCGGTGTTCGAGTGTTCGATGCTCAGGGGTGTCAGTGGGTCGCCGTTTCGCGGCGATGTGTTTCACCGGTGTCTTGGCTGCGCCGCCATTCGGGCCTCCGGCCCGTGCATACGATCACACCAAACATCTCTTCGTCGCAGCTCTGGCCGGCAACGGGTTACTGCGCGTGCTTGTTCGCCAGGCGCTGCATCTGGGTGCGGTAGGGCTCGCCGCCCAGGTTCGGATCCGAACGGCGCAGTGCCGACACGCGCAGCGGGATGTCCGCCGTGTGCTCGCCGAACTCGTCGGAGATCTGGAACCAGCGCATCCACGCGTTCCAGTAGATGGCCGGAAACGGCGGCTCGGGGTACGACAGAATGATGCGCTTGAACTGCTCGGCGGCCTTGCCGATGCGGTTCTCGCGGCCACCCAGCGCGTAGAGCGTCTCGCCCGCGTGGTGAATCACGATCGCGTCGTCGCCGAACGCCTCGAGCACCGGCGCGAGCTGCTGCATCGCCTGCTCGGCGTTGCCGGCGAGACGCAGCGACTTGATCGCGATCAGCCGGAAGGGCAGCATCTGCTCCTCGTCGAAATCCTGCTCGCCGGCCCAGTCGAGCAGCAGGCGGGCCAGCTGGCTCGACGCCTGCGCCAGGCCGTCGGCCCGTCGCGTGAGCTGCTCGCGCCGGCTCTGAACGAGGGATTCGGCCGCCTGCCCGCGCAGGCGGTCGGCCTCGCGGTCGAGTTCGGTCAGGATCGTGTCGATCACCGCCGACGCCTGCTCCGGGAACTGGCCCATCATGCCGCGGGCTTCGTCGACGGCCTCGTCGAGCCGGCTCGCGGCCGCCAGCGCGAAGATGCGCCGTGACAGCGCGTCGCCCATGATCAGCTCGTCGTCGGCGTGCTCCTGGATCAGCTTGTCCAGGGCGTCGAGTGCTTCCTGCGGCTTGCCCTCGATCAGTGCGAGCTCGGCGAGCGCGAGGTGGGCGCCCCCGACGCTGTTGTGCGCCCGGTCGGCCGCTTCGCCGGATGCCTGCGTCAGCGCGCGCTCCGCGGCGGCATGAAGGCGCTTCGCTTCCGAGCGGATTCGACGGGCGCGTCGCTGAACCGTCTCGCCTTCCGGGTTGCCTGGATCCGCCCGGTGAATCGCGAGCAGCGCGAACAGCAGCTCCTTCCGGGCGACGAGGTAGTCCGGATGGCCGGGAGGCACCTCGGCGAACGCCTCCGCCGCCTCGTCGTACTTGCCGGCCGGCAGCAGCACGAACGCGGCGTAGTAGTAGCGCTCGTCGTCCGCGGCGGGGCTGGTCGGGTATTTCTCCAGCAGCACCTTCATGGTGTCCTGGTAGGCGGCGTCGACGAGGCCGCGCATGGACGGCTGCTGGTGCCAGAAACGCATGCGCATCACGGCCTGCTCGATGGCTCGCGCCGCGTCGGGCTGATCGGCGTGCTCCGCGGCGACCGCGGTCCAGGCTCGCGCCGCCTCGACGGCGGCGTCGACGTTCGTCACGTCGTTCAGGAACGCGACCCAGCCCAGGTTGTAACGGGCGCCGGCATCGATCGCGCCCGACCGCTCGGGCCGCTGCAGCAGGCCGTCGAGGATGCCGGCGCATCGCTCGAGCCTGGTCCGCGCTTCGACCATCACCGGGCCGTCAGGGTCGATGCCCTCCTCGGACGCCTCGATCTCGCGATCGATCCGGTCCTGGACCTCTTCGCGAAGGGTCTGGCCGATCGCGAGCACGACGAGCGCGGGAAGCTTCGCGAGGTCGACGCCGTCTTCGAGGTTCGCGCCCCAGCGCCGGTAGATGTACCCGCGCAGACCCGCCGCATCATCGGCAAGCGACGGTTCGGCGAGGAATCGCGTGTAGAGATCGTACGCCGCGGCGACGGCCTTCGGGTCGTCTTTGGCCTGCGACAGCGCGGTGCGATGCTTCGCGTCGACGACGAGCAGGCGCATGAGCAGGTCGTCGCGGGCGACGGGATGGTCCGACAGCGCGTCGAGCAGGTCCCGCGCGTCGTCCGGCCGGCCGGCGCCGACGAGCGCGCGGGCGCGGCCGAGGCGTCCGAACAGGTCGGTCAGATCGGCGGTCGACTTGCCGGTGCCGATCAGCATCTCGAATTTGCCGAGCGCCGCTTCGTGGTCGCCGAGCCGGCTGCGCGCCAGCCCCGCCAGCAGGATCGACTTGCGATGGATCGCCTCGCCCCCGGCCCCGCTGCGCACGAGCGGATCGATGCGCTCGAGGACCAGATCGAGCAGTCGGCCGCGCTCGTCGTCGATCGAGTCCGACTGGTCGCGGATCCGCGGGTTGCTTCCGAGGTCGCGGAAGTAGGGGTGATCGTCCGGAAGCCGGCTCGCGTGGTAGGCCAGGTGCGCCAGCAGGAACTGCGTGCGCAGCTGGTAGTACTGGTTCATCATGCGGTCCCACAGTCCGCTGTTGATCCGCTTCTGCGTGTGGTCCTTCTCCCGCGGCAGCTCCGTCTGCAGGCGCGCGAATCGGAAGTCCGCATCGGCCAGCTGCGCCAGCGCGTCGGGGACGTGCTTCTCGAACGCCTCGCGCTGGTCGGCCGACGGCACCCCCAGGTCGTGAAACGCCGTCGCCTGACGGCTGAGGCCCTCGAGATATTCGAACAGCATCACTTCGGCGAGATCGGTCTGGATGATCGGGCGCTGCTCGTGCGCGACGTGCTCGTCGATCGCCTCGCGCATGATCGCGATCGCCTCGTCGAGCGACTCGATGCGCCGAGGCAACGGCCGATCCGTGCGCTGGTAGCGAATCCGGTGCTGGGCGATCCGGATCTGCAGGTCGACCATCGGATCTTTCGAGGGCTCCGTCTCGGCCAGGTGCAGCAGCAGCTCGGTCATGCCCTCGCGCCGCAGCCCGTCGATGAGCACGGACTTGTCGAGGGTCGAGACCTGGGCGAACGCGGCCGGGGCCGTCGCCAGCAGCGACAGCAGAAGCAGGAGCGACGCCGGGCCGAAGCGCGCCGGGAGGATGAGCGTTCGGGCCATCACGTACCACCCGCCTGCGCGAACTGGATGTTCCGGTAGCGCGCGCGCACGGCGGCGTTGAAGGCGTTGACCACGTGCTGCCATCGCACTTCGCCGTGGGGCTTGATCAGGATCGGGTCGTCAGGCTTGTGGTTCCCGCCCGTCAGGTCCTGCTCGGGGTCGTACTGGAGCAGCACCAGCTGCTTGTAGAGCTCCTGGAAGTCGCGGGGCTGCGCGGCGCGCTCGATCTCCAGCCGGTAGCCCGACGTGCCGGCGGCGCCGACGACGATGCCGAGCGGCTGGATCGGCAGCGACAGCTTGCCGGCGCCGGTGCCCTTGGGCAGCCTGGCCGTGATGATGCCTTCTCCGGGCGTGAAGATGGCGGTGATGACGAAATAGATCAGCAGGAGAAAGATGACGTCGATCATCGACGTCAGGTTGAGCGTCATGCGCACCGGCTCGGCCGCGCGCCGCGATCGGGCGGGCTTGTGGTGAACGACGTCGTCGGGGTTCGCCGGCGTCTTGCTCATGGCGCGACTCCCTTGCGGCGAGGGCCCTGCTCGGGGAGGTAGGAGACGAGATGGACCGTGCCGACCCCGGCGCTGGTGATCGCGACCATCACCGGCTGCACCTCCTGGTAGTAGAGCGCCGCGTCCGCCCGCAGCAGGACCTCGAGCGTGCTCTGGCCCTTCTCGTCCTTCGGCGCCGCGTCGACGAGGCTGGACAGGTCGGCGGTCACCTGGTCCATGTCCTGCATCGCGTAGCGCTGGCCGCCGAGGTTGACGAACTGCGCTTCGCCCGGCCAGTCGAGGAAGCGCTGATTGCGGTCATCCTTGCTGTAGGGCATCGGCGCGACGTTGACCACGACGCGCTTCATCTCCTCGAGCTGGCGCACCTTCGGCTCGTCGAGGTCGGGCACGATCATCTCGACCGTCTCCTCCGCGATGAAGTTGCTGATGAGCATGAAGAAGATGATCAGCAGGAACGTGACGTCGATGAGCGGCGTCATGTTCAGCTCGGGCGTCGTCGGACCGCGGCGATGAACCTGGGAGGCGGGCATGAGCTCCTATCGCGGGCTTCGCCCGCAATTCGGGAAGTCGGAAGGTCGGAAGGTCGAAGGTCGGAAGGTCGGAAGGTCGGAAGGTCGAAGGTCGAAGGTCGAAGGTCGAAGGTCGGAAGGTCGAAGGTCGGAAGGTCGAAGGTCGAAAGAACCTGGCTCATTCGCCCTGGGGCTTGGGCGTGGCGCGCGGGCGCGGGGACGAGGGGGGCGGTTCGCTGCCGCCCGACCCCGAGCGCTTAGGTCGAAACGGGCGGATCAGCTCCTCCGCCATGATCAGGCCGTCGGCGGTGAGCGCGTCGATCTTGTTGCGCACCAGCGCGTAGCCGGCGAGGGCGGGCATCGCGACGATCAGCCCCCAGAACGTCGTGACCAGCGCGGTCGAGATGCCGGCGGCCAGCTCCTGCGGCTCGGGGCGCCCCGCCGCGTCGACGAGCTTCTGGAACGCGACGATCATGCCGTACACCGTGCCGAACAGCCCCATCATCGGCGCGATGTTCCCGATGACGTTCAGGTACTCGACCGGGCGCAGCATCCGGCTCGTCTCCGCGTCGGACACCTCCTCGACCGAACGCTCCATCGCCTGGTATCCGTTCGACGCCTCGTTCATGCCGCCGCTGACGAGCTTGGCGAGGTAGGTCGAGTCGTCGTTGGCCAGGTCGATCGCCTCGCGGTACTGCTTGTTGGCGACCATCTCCGAGATCTGCTCGAACAGCGCCTGGGGCAAGACGGCCGATCGGCGGAAGTCGATGAACAGCTTGATCACGAACGCGATGCTGAACGCGGAGAGCAACAGGAGAAACAGCACCACCATCTGGCCGAGCAGGTCGTCGATGATGAAGAACATCCTGAAGAAGCTGGTCTCCTGCCGGCCGCCGCCGTCGCCCGCGGGCTGGGCCAGAAGGGGGGTGGCGAGGGTCGCCCAGGCGCAGAGGCCCATCATCCAGAGGCTCGGTCGCATGACATCTCCTTGATCCGCGGGCCGGAGCGGCCGGCATCGCGGCATGCCCTGATCCAGTCGTATACTCAGAATCCCTGATCGCTTGTCATCTACGCTGCGTCAATCCGGGTTCGCGTCAACCGGGGCGGTAAGTCTGTCCAGCCGTCCGGCCAGGTCGGGCTCGTCGTCCTCGTCGATGTAAAGCCGCGCCCGGTCGAACAGTTTCGCGGCGAGGTCGTGCCGGTCCAGCTTCTGGTGCACGTAGCCGAGCTCCAGCAGGGCGGCGCCGACGTAGGCGCTGCTGCGGGGCCGGTAGACGACGATCCGCATGAAGTCGAGCCCGGCGCTGCGGTACAAGCCGCTGTCCCCGTCGCGGTCCGCCAGGGCCAGCAGCGCCCGGCCGCGCTGGTAGAGCCGGCGGGCGAGGAACTCGGACGATTGTCTGAGGTGACCCTCGGCGGCTTTCCGCGCGGCATCGAACTCACCGCGACGCAGCATCTGCGTGACGGCGTCCTTCCCGTCCAGGGCCGCCGTCAGCGCGACAGCGGACGGTGACGCGGTGGGGGCAGACGGCGAGGCCGCGCGCGCCGCGTCCGGTGACGGCGCGCCGTCGCCATCGGGGGTCATCGCGGCCGCGGACAGTGTCTCGAGGCGTGCCGCGGCGGCCACGTTCATCGCGGTGATCGCGGCGGCCGCAGGGCCTTTCGCCGTCCGCCGCGAGGCCGACAGCAGGCGCCGGGCCCGCTCCACCGCGCGCCGGTCGGCGCCCCTGAAGACGCCGGCGGGGGGCTCGTCGAAGTAATAGTCGTCGGCGCGATCGCGGACGAGCTCCATCAGCCCCTCGACCGTCTCGACGGCGTCGCCGATCCGCGCGGCGGCCCGCATGTGCTGATAGGCGCGCCAATGCCGCAGCCAACGCGTGCGCACCTTGCCCTTCGTCTTTTTCAACAGCTTCAGCGCCTTGTCGTCATCCTTGCTGTCGATCGCGTCCTGGGCCTCGCCGAGCGTCGGATGGCCGTCGCTCTTGATCCCGCCCACGCGATCGAGGCCGGCGCGGATCTCCGTGCCCGCGGCATTGATCAGGATGAGCTGGCCGTCCTCGACGTCCTGCAGCGCCACGCCCCGGTACCAGTGCAGCCCGATCTTGACCTCGTCGCCGCGGCCCGGGACCGCGAACGCGGTGCTGATCAGCACGAACAGGATGAGTGTGGTGCCGCGGCTCATTCGAGGCCCAGCTCCCGCGCGTCGATGAAGCGGTACTCGCCGCCGTGTTCGGCCGCGATCAGCTCCATCGTTCCCTTGAACCCATGCTGCGCCAGCGGATCGGGGTAGAGAAACTGGATGGCGTTGATGTGCGTGCCGCGCCGGTTCGCCTGCTTGATCGACTTGAGCAGCTGGTGCTGGTCGACCTGGTAGATGCCGCGCCCGGTGATGTTGTCGCTGAGCAGGTAGAGCAGCTGCGGCTGGTAGCGCAGCGCCCGGTCGATCGCCTTCACCGGGTTGGTGCCGAAGCCGGGGATGATCCGGCCCGAGTCGATCCACTTCATCACGTGCGCCTTCTTCTCCGCGTCCGCCCGCTTCATGCCCCTGGGCGGAATCTCGACGACGCGGTCGCCCTGGAAGAAGAAGACGGAGAACTGCTGCTGATCGCTCAGCTCGGTGACGGAGCGCTTCAGCTCGGTGAGCACGAAGTCCAGCGAGTCGAGCAGCGAGCCTGACGCGTCGATGACGTAGACGATCCGCTTCGCGTTGCCGCCGGTGCCGAAGAAGCGGGACTCGAAGCCGGAGCCGGTGCGCAGGCCCGCCGCGAATGGGCTGACCGCGCCACCCGACGCGCCGACCGTGCCGATGACCTTCGTTTCAGTGTCGCGGCTGCGCACCGCGTTGGTCGCAGTCGTCCGCGCCCGCGTGACGCTGCGGCTCTTCGAAGACGACGATTTGCGCGTCGACCGCCGCATCTGCAGCGGCCTGCCGGGCGTCTTGCTCAACCGTGCGGCGGGCACGATGAATTCCTCCTCGTCCATCTCGTAACGGACGGACCAGACCAGGAACAGGGCGAGCAGCACGACGGCGACGTGCAGGAGCAGCGACACCGCCCACGGCAGCATGACGAGCAGCACGCGCTGGACCTCGTCGCCGGCGTGGACTTCGTCAAGGTCGTCGCCGCCTTGACCATCCTGACCGCCTTCGCTGCCTCCGCGGCCTTTCCCGTCTTCAAGAGGCTCCTGATCGGCTGGTGCCGGCCCCTTCGAGTCCGTAAATCCCACCCATAGCATGGAAGAATTATATCCCTCCACAAGCTCCGATGCGCCCATGAGGCGCTCGAAACGGTATCCCGCGTCCTCGATATTCTTTCGCGCGCCTTCCTCGCGATCGATCACGGCGATGATCGCGACGATCTCGCCTCCGGCCTGCTCGAGCACCTTCGCCGCTTCGAGCACCTGGCCGCCCGTGGTGGCGATGTCCTCGACGATGACCAGACGGTCGCCGCGTTCGAGCTTCCCTTCAAGCTGCTGCGCCGTGCCGTAGTCCTTCTTCTGGTTGCGCACGAAAACCGAGGGCAGGCCCGTGGCCATCGACGCGGCCGCAACGAGCGGAATCCCGCCGAGTTCGGCGCCGGCGAGCCGGTCCGGGCTCATCTCCGCCACGCGCTCGGCGAACAGGTCGCCCAGTGCGCGCAGGATGTCGGGCTGCGTCTCGAACAGGTACTTGTCGAGGTAGTAGTTGCTCTTGCGCCCGCTGCGAAGCGTGAACTCGCCGCGGAGCAGGGCGGCCTCTCGTATTCGTGCCAGTAAATGATCGCGCTGCATCGGAGCGGAGTATAGCGGGCGCCGGGTTCCGGATTCCTGGATTCGGTTTCGGAACGAAAAAAAAGACGAGGTCATCGTCAATCCGGTTCGGCACGGATTTCGCGGTGCGTTCATCGGGATTGCCTCACCGAGCGGTTCGTTTCGGCTCGGCTCGGTGAGGCAGGTTGAACATCCAAGGACGCGGAGCGGTACGGGCGCTGCATCAGGTCGAGCGATGCACTCGGGCTCGGAGGCCAGCGCGACGCCGATCGGAGGACGAGAACGAGTACGAGTACGAGTCGTCGGAAACGAGGTCTGAACGGTCACCCCCCATACCCGCGCCGCCCGCCCCTCGACCCTCGACCCCCGCCCCCCTCGACCCGATACACTTTGCCCTATGGGCATCGACCTCACCGACCGCGTCATCGCCATCACCGGGGCCAGCAGCGGCATCGGCGCTGCCACGGCCCAGGCCTGCGCCGCGGCCGGCATGCGCGTCGCCCTCGGCGCGCGCCGCCGCGAACGGCTCGACGCGCTGGCCGGGAAGCTTGGCGACGGCGCCCGCGTGCTCGTCGAAACCTGCGACGTCGACCAGGACGAGGACGTCGCGCGTTTCATCGAGCGCACCCGGTCGGAGCTGGGCGGCCTCGACGCCGTGTTCGCCAACGCCGGGTTCGGACACTTCGGCGAAGTCGCCGCGACGACCGACACGGAGATGCGCGCGATCTTCGAGACGAACTTCTTCGGCACGATGCGCGTCGTCCGCGCCGCCGTGCCGATCATGCGCGCCCAGGGGCGCGGCCACGTCCTGATCTGCTCCAGCGCGGTCAGCGAGATCGGTCTGCCGATGTACGGGCCCTACTGCGCGACGAAGGCGGCGCAGGACTCGATCGCCAGCGCGATGCGGGCGGAGCTTGCCGACGAAGGCGTCCACGTCAGCAGCGTTCACCCGGTGGGGACCCGCACCGACCTCTACGACCTGACGCGCGACCGGTCGGCGTCGAAGGTGCCGTTCAACACGCCGTCGCCGCTGCCGCAGACGGCGGAGCACGTGGCGAAGGCCATCGTCAGGTGCCTGCGCAAGCCGAAGGCCGAGGTCTGGCCGCACTGGCCGTCGCGGCTCGGGCTGGCGATCGTCACCGCGTTCCCCGCCCTCAACGCCTCGTCGATGCGCAGCCTGATGCGCAAGCGATACAAAAAGGCGACGTGAACCATGTCGAGCCCGGACGCCAGATCGCTGCTGCAGAGGAACATCGAGCAGGCCCGAAGTCAGCTCGACGTCCTGGGCGCCCTCGCCGAGCCGCTGCAGCGCGCAGTCGACCTGCTCGGCAGGACGCTGACTTCGGGCGGCAAGGTCCTCTGCTGCGGCAACGGGGGCAGTGCCGCGGACGCGGCGCATCTGGCCGCGGAGCTGCTCGGCCGGTTCGAGACGGAGCGCCCCGGATTCGGCGCTGTCGACCTGACCTCGAACCATGCGCTCACGACGGCCCTGATCAACGACTATCCCCCGGAGGACGTGTTCGCCCGCCAGGTGCGCGGACTTGGTGCACCCGGCGACGCGCTCGTGGCGCTGTCCACGAGCGGCAACAGCCCCAACGTCGAGCGCGCCCTGGCGGCGGCGCGGGAGGTCGGCCTGCACACGGTCGCGATGCTGGGGCGTGACGGCGGCCGCTGCCGTGGCCTGGCGGATGCGGAGCTGCTCGTGCCCGGCGATTCGACAGCGCGCATCCAGGAAGGGCACCTGCTGCTGTACCACACGATCTGCGCGGCCCTGGACCCGATTCTGGCGGCGGGGTAGGGACCACCATGGCGCGATTGCTCATCATCGGCGCGGGTGGCGTCGCCGGCGTCGCCGTTCGCAAGTGCGCCGCGTGCCCCGAGCTTTTCGAGCACATCACGCTCGCGTCGCGCACGAAGTCGAAGTGCGACGCCTTCGCCGCCGATCTCGACCGTCCCATCGAGACCGCGCAGATCGACGCCGACGACGTCCCGAAGACCGTCGAGCTGATCCGCCGCGTGCGGCCCGACCTCGTCGTGCACCTGGCCCTGCCCTACCAGGACCTGCACATCATGGACGCGTGTCTCGAGACCGGGGTCGACTACCTCGACACCGCCAACTACGAGCCGCCCGACGTCGCGCGCTTCGAATACAAGTGGCAGTGGGCGTACCACGATCGTTTCGCCGAGCGCGGCATCATGGCCCTGCTCGGCAGCGGATTCGATCCCGGCGTGACGAACGTGTTCTGTGCGTACGCGCAGAAGCACCTGTTCGACGAGATCCACGCGATCGATATCGTCGACTGCAACGGCGGCGATCACGGCCACCCGTTCGCGACGAACTTCAACCCGGAGATCAACATCCGCGAGGTGACGGCGAAGGGCCGGTACTGGGAGGACGGCGCCTGGCGCGAGACCGAGCCCATGGCCGAGTCGCGTTCGTTCGTGTTCCCGCAAATCGGCGAGCGCCGGATGTACCTGATGTACCACGAGGAGCTCGAGTCGCTGATCCGGCACGTCCCCGGGCTCAAGCGGATTCGATTCTGGATGACCTTCGGCGACGAGTACCTCACGCACCTGCGCGTGCTGCAGAACGTCGGTATGACGCGCATCGACGAGATCGAGTTCGAGGGCCGGGCGATCGTGCCGCTGAAGCTCCTCAAGGCGCTGCTGCCCGACCCGGCGTCGCTGGCGGAGAACTACACGGGAAAGACATGCATCGGCTGCGTCATCGAAGGCGTGCGCGACGGCGCGCCGCAGCGCGTCTTCATTCACAACATCTGCGACCACGCCGCCTGCTACAGGCAGGTGAAGGCGCAGGCCGTCTCCTTCACGACGGGCGTGCCGGCGATGATCGGCGCGGCGATGATGACCGGCGGCCACTGGCGCGGCGACGGCGTGTTTCACGTCGAGCAGTTCGACCCCGACCCGTTTCTCGATCTCCTCGCACGGCACGGATTGCCATGGAGCATCACGCCATGGGACGATCCGGTATAGCACGCCCGCTTTTGAAAGAGTGGGAGCCGGCGCGCGCGGACGCCATCAAGCCCCCCCTTTCCAAGAGGGGGTTGGGGGGGTGCCCATGACGCCGCGGGATGCTGGCGCGGACGCCGCGTGGGCCGATCTCCCGAGCCCGTGCTACGTGATCGACGAGGCAGCGCTCGAGCGCAACCTTGCCGTCATCGAACGGCTTCAAGAGGAGACCGGCGCGCGCGTCCTGCTCGCGCTGAAGGGCTTCGCGGCGTGGGCGCTTTTTCCTCGGATGCGCCGCGTCCTGCGGGGCGTCGCCGCCAGCTCGTTGAACGAGGCGCGGCTGGGGCGCGAGTTCGGCGGCGAGGTGCACGTCTGCGCGCCGGCGTACCGGGACGATGAGTTCGACGAGCTCGTGAAGCTTTGCGATCACGTCACCTTCAACTCGTTGGGCCAGTGGCATCGCTTTCGCGAGCGATTGACGGACGTGCAGACCGGCTTGCGCATCAACCCGAAGCATTCGGAGGTGCGGGTGGCGCTCTACGATCCCTGCGCGCCGTCGTCGCGGCTCGGCGTCACGAGCGCCGAGTGCGCCGCGCAAAGCCTGGACGGCATCGAGGGGATGCACCTGCACACCCTGTGCGGTCTCGGCGCCGACGCGCTCGAGCGGACGCTCGACGTGACCGAGCGCCGTTTCGGGCGCTGGCTGGGGCGCTTGCGCTGGGTCAATCTCGGCGGTGGCCATCGGCTGACGGCACCGGGCTACGACTTGGCGCGGCTCACTTCCCTGATCGAGCGGTGGCGGTGCCGCTTCGACGTGGACATCCTGCTGGAGCCCGGCGAGGCGGTCGCGTTCGAGTGCGGCGTGCTGGTGACCACGGTGCTCGACGTGGTCCACCGCGACCCGGACGTGGCCATCCTCGACACGTCGGCCTCCGCGCACATGCCTGATGTCCTGGAGATGCCCTATCGCCCGCCGGTCACCGGCAGCGGCGAGCCGGGCGAGAAGCCGCATCTCTACCGTCTTGCAGGCGTGACGTGCCTCGCGGGCGACGTCATCGGCGACTACGCGTTCGACGAGCCGCTGCGCCCCGGCGATCGGGTCGTCTTCGAGGACATGGCCCACTACACGATGGTCAAGAACACGACGTTCAACGGCGTGGGCCTGCCGGCGATCGCGGTGCGCGATGCGGCGACGGGCGCGACGCGAGTCGTGAGGCAGTTCGGGTATGAGGACTATCGCGGCAGATTGTCGTGAGATGCGATGCGGGGCGACCCTCGGCATCAGGCGCACACCAGCCGGCGGACCCCGGGCGTCATCCCGGGGGTCGAATACCATGACGATCTCTTGACGCCCTATGCGCGAAACCCGACGCGCCGCATCGGCGCCACCGCGGCCGCGATGCACACCATGGCGAGCAGCACCACGAACACGCCCGATACGCCCGCGGCCAGAGCCGGCTGCGCGAGAAGCAGCGCGATCCACAACGCGATGAGCGCATAGCGCGCCGTTCCGAGATGGCGCGTCCACGCCGCCTCGCTGCGCACGAACGTCTCCATGATCATGATCAGCAGCATCGCGACCACGATCGCCGTCGCGCGCCCTCTCAGCGTGTCCAGCCGTCGATCCCGATCATCGCGCCGATCAGATTGCGCGCGCATGAGCCGCTCGAGCATCGTCTGAACGGGCACTTCGGCCGGCGCGCCTTCGAGTCGGCCGATCATCTCCTCGAGGTCGTTCGTCGGCGCCGGCTGAAGATGGCCGGCGAGCCAGCGATCGTACGTGGCGGGGCTGACGCGCCCGAGCACGTGCGGCCCGGCGAGGATCCCGGCGACGAAACCGAGGACCAGCAGGTAGAGGTCACGGTGGTTGGGAAAGCGATGGTTCAGGGCGCGGATTCCGGCGGTCTCTCTTCGAGCAACGCTTCGAGTTCCGCGATCGCCTCGAGATCCTTCGGGCGTCCGGCGGCCCGTTTCACGCGGATCAGATGCTCGAGGTCGATAGACGGTAGACGATATTCACGTCGACGGTGAGCCGGACCGAGCCATGGGCGGTTGCTGTTGCGCCATCGACGACGATGAACTCGACCTCGTGACGGGCAAGGGTGTTGAGCAGCGTCTGGAAATCGGTCATGATCGGGTCCGGGCCTCCCGTCCGGCCCGCTGAAGCTCCTCGGCGAACCGCTGCAGTGGCTCGA
>NYZC01000389.1 GCA_002686995.1 Phycisphaeraceae bacterium
GACCGGCTGCATCGCCCGTTGGCGGCGTCGGCCTCCATCGACGATGCACAGCGACATCGCCTGCTTCGGCCTCCTTGCCAACGGATGATTCGCTCGGTCTTGGGCCCGCGGCAGAGTTCTGAGACAGAGCCTAAGATTGCGGTCCATGGGACCGGATCACCTCCAGCTATTCCTTCGGCGCGCATCGGAACCCGTCCGATGTCGCTGATCGCCGCGCTCAGCGCGCTGCAGCAACGCGAGGGCCACCTCGGCGAATCGAGTCTGAGGGCGCTGGCCGCCGAACGAAACGTGCCGCTGCACGCCGTCCAGGCCGTGGTCTCGTTCTATCCGCACTTCCGCACGACGCCGCCACCCTCGGTCGAGATCGGTGTCTGTCGCGACATGGCATGCCACCTTGCCGGCGCCTCGGCACTTCGCGACCGCCTGCAAGCGGACCTCGTGGACGCGGACGCGGAGATCCATGCCGTCTCCTGCCTGGGCCGCTGCGACGTCGCGCCGGCAGTCATGATCAACGACGTCGCCGCGTGCGGCGCGGCCCCTGGAAAGGTCACCGCCGCGGCACGATCGGGCGACGTCAAGGCGCTCGACGACCATCCGGACCGGCGCTGGCCGTACGAGGCCTACGACGAGCACGACACGCGTTACGCATGCCTGGGACGCCTCCGCGGCACCGGCTTCGAAGACGTGATCGAGACGCTCGACGAAAGCGGCCTTCGCGGCATGGGCGGCGCGGCGTTTCCCACCGGCCGCAAGTGGCAACTGGTCGGCGCGGCGCCCGACCCGGTGAAATACGTCATCTGCAACGCCGACGAGTCGGAGCCGGGCACGTTCAAGGATCGCGTGCTGCTCGCGGAGCGCCCGCACCTGGTCATCGAGGGCATGACGATCGCCGGGGCCGTCATCGGGGCCACGCGCGGCTACGTCTTCATCCGTCACGAGTACGAGCCGCAGGGGCGCAGGGTCGCGGCCGAGATCGACCGCGCCCGCGCCGACGGCGTCCTGGGCGACGGGTTCGACATCGAGATCTTCACCTCGCCCGGCGGGTACATCCTGGGCGAGGAGACCGCGCTGCTGGCGTGCATGGAGGACCGTCGGGGCGAGCCGCGCAACAAGCCGCCGTTCCCGGGCCAGGCCGGCCTGCACGGCAAGCCGACGCTGATCAACAACGTCGAGACGTTCGCGGCCGCGACCGCGATCCTGCAACGGGGCGCGGCCTGGTGGCGCGACGCCGGAGTCGGCGAAAGTGCCGGCCTCAAGTTCATCAGCGTGAGCGGCCACGTGCGCCGCCCGGATGTCTACCAGATTCGTATGGGCACGACCGTGCGCCAGCTCATCGACATGGCCGGCGGCATGATCGACGACCGGCCGCTCAAGGCGTTCGCGCCCGGCGGGGCCAGCAGCAACTTCCTTGCCGCCGACCGGGCCGACACGCCCATCGACTTCGACCACCTCGCGAAGGCGGGAACGATGCTCGGCTCGGGCGCCCTGTTCGTCGTCGCCGAAGGCACGGACATGATGGAGCTAGGCACGAACCTCGTGCGATTCTTCCGCAACGAATCGTGCGGCAAGTGCGTCCCTTGTCGCGTCGGCAGCGCCAAGGCGGTCGATCTGCTCGACGATGCGATCGCGGACGGCGCGCCAAAGCATCGCCTGGACCTGCTCCAGGAAATGGCCGAGACGCTGAACCAGACGAGCATCTGCGGTCTCGGGCAGGTCGCGCTCAACCCGATCCTTTCGGTGATGAAGCACTTTCCGGACGACGTGGCGCAGCACGTGAAGGAGTAGGTCAGCCGGGCGGGCCGCGTCGGCCCGGACCGGCTGACTAAGCACGCACAGGCCCGCGGTCGCCGGAACCTCCCTGCAAGAGCTCATCTTGAATCAAGCCAACCAGCCCGACCTCCCGCTCCGCACCGGCGGCATCATCCTCGCCGGCGGGCGCAGCTCGCGCATGGGGCGCTCGAAAGCCCACCTGCCCTTCGGCGACGAGCTCATGCTGCCGCGCGTCGTGCGCCTGTTGAAGACGGTCGTCGAACCGGTCGTCGTCATCGGCGCGCCCGACCAGGATCTTCCCGACCTGGACGCTGACGTCGCGATCGGGCGCGACGAGATCGCGGAACGCGGCCCGCTGCAGGGCCTGGCGTCCGGACTCTCGATGCTCCAGGGGCGCTGCAATGCCGCCTACGCCTGCAGTTGCGACGTGCCGCTGCTCGAGCCGCGATTCGTGCGCCGCATGGTGGAGCTTCTCGGTGACGGTGACATCGCCGTTCCCCACGTCGACGACTACCACCATCCGCTCGCCGCCGTGTACCGACTGACGGTGCTGCCCCACGTCGAATCCCTGCTGGCCTCCGACCGCCGCCGCCCTGTCTTCCTGTTCGATCTCGTCTCGACGCGCATCGTCAGTGCGAATGAGCTGTTGCCGGTCGATCCCGATCTTCGATCGTTGCGGAACTGCAATCGACCTGAAGACTACGGGGGGGCTCTGGAGGATGCCGGTCTCCGCGCGCCGTGAATTCGATATCTCTCTCCGTCTGACCCTTTGGTGAACCGCGTCGCGTAAGCCCGCGGGTGGATCGCACGCATCACGCCAATGGGCCCAAAGCACGATGCGCACAGTTGGCCTCAGACCCGCGGGCTAACGCCGCGCGGTTCGCCGGCAGCGCTCATTCAACCAGATCGCGCTGTACCTTGTTCACAGGTGCCAGACCTGACGTCCCCCAACCTCACGGCGCTGCTCGACATTCAGTCCGGTCATGTTGTCGCACTCATCGGCGCCGGCGGCAAGCATACGCTCATGGACCGACTCGGGCGCGAGCTGCACGAGGCAGGACGCCCAGTGGTGCTGACGAGCACGACGAATCTGCATCGTCACGCGAACTTTGCCGCGATCGGCGTGGTGCAAACCGAGGTGGAACGTGACTGGGTGGCGCGGCTGAGGGAGGCGATCGAACGCGATCGGCGCGCTCTGCTCGTCGGCGACGACATGGGTCCGGCGATGTTTCGCGGGGTCGATCCGGAGACGGTCGTCCGCACGCGCCGCGCAGTTCCCGACGCCGTCGTCATCGTGAAGGCGGACGGCGCGCGCAAACGCATGCTCAAGGCGCCGGCGGCACACGAGCCCGTCTTTCCGCCCGACACCGACCTGTGCATGCTGGTGCAGACGCTCGCGGCGCTCGGCAAGCCGGTCAACGATCATTACGTGCACCGGCTCGATGTGGTCCGGAACCTGACGTCGGACGAAACGATCCGCACCGGGACCATCGTCGACGTGATCCGCGGTGGTTACTTGGAGCGCCTGCCGCCCGCGCGCCGTGCCCTTTACCTCAGCTGCGCCGCATCCCCGGCGGCACTGGAGGACGGCCAGCGCATTGCGGACGCACTGAAGGACGCCTTCGATCCGCGGCTGTGCGGTGATACAATCAACGGTACGTTCGTTCCCAGTTGACGGATCTTCATGTCCGAATCCATCAGCCTCACTATTGACGGCCGACCCGTCACCGTTTCGCCCGAGCTCACGATCTGGGAGGCGTCCCGCCAGAGCGGCATCGATATTCCGGCGCTCTGCCACGATCCTGACCTGCCGCCCGTCGGCGTGTGCCGCATGTGCGTCGTCGATGTCGGCGGGCGCGTGCTCGCGGCGTCGTGCGTCCGCAAGGTCGAGCCCGGCATGGAGGTGACGACGCGCGGCGACGGCATCGACCGGCACCGGCGCATGCTGACCGAGCTGCTGTTGGCGGACCAGCCGGCGCCCGACCGTGACGCCCGGCAGACCACGACCGGCGACAACCGGCTGTTCGAGCTGGCCGACGATCTCGGCGTGCGCGAATCGCGTTTCGGAACCTGCACCGCGCGCGGCCGCGACGACTCTTCGCCCGTCATCGCGGTCGACCACCAGGCCTGCATCCTCTGCGATCGATGCATCCGCGCGTGTGACGACGTGCAGTGCAACGAGGTGATGGGCAGGACGGGCAAGGGATACGGATCGCGGATCGCGTTCGATCTCGACACGCCGATGGGCGCGAGCACGTGCGTCTCCTGCGGCCAGTGCGCCGCGGCCTGCCCCACCGGCGCCCTGACGCACAAGGCGATCACGGTCCAGCCGAAACCGCGCACGGAGCTCGAGCCGGTCGATTCCGTCTGCCCCTATTGCGGCGTCGGCTGCGCGCTCACGTTCCAGGTCGATCGCGCCGTGAACCGCATCGCCTACGTGGACGCCCGGGACGGAGGCTCGAATCACTTCCGCCTCTGCGTCAAGGGACGATACGGGTTCGACTACGCCTCGCACGGTCAGCGGCTGACGCAGCCGCTCATCCGCCGCGACAGCCACTACCCCAAGGGACCGCTGTCCTCCGACGTGCGCGGCGACGACACCGGCCGCGGCCGGAAGCCGGGCGGGCTCGTCGACTACGACGAGGTGATGCCGGCGTTCCGACCCGCGACCTGGGACGAGGCGCTCGACCTCGCGGCGCAGCGGCTGAAGGAAATCCGGGACCGCGACGGCGGCGGCGCGCTGGCCGGGTTCGGATCGGCCAAGTGCAGCAACGAGGAGGCGTACCTGTTCCAGAAGATGGTCCGCGCAGTGTTCGGCACGAACAACGTCGACCACTGCACGCGGCTGTGCCATGCGTCGTCCGTCGCCGCGCTGATGGAGACGATCGGTTCCGGGGCCGTGACGAACACGTTTTCCGACATCGCCCGCGCCGACCTGGCGATCCTGACCGGCACGAACACGACGGCGAACCACCCGGTGGCCGCCACGTTCTTCAAGCAGGCCGCGAAACGCGGGACGCGCCTCGTCGTCGTTGATCCGCGTCGTCCGGACGTCGCCGATCACGCCTGGCGCTATTGCCGGATCAAGCCCGGCTCCGACGTGGCGTTCTACAACGGGCTGATGCACGTGCTGATCGACGAGGGCCTCGTCGACGACGCCTTCGTGCGCGATCGGACCGAGGGCTTCGACGATCTTGCCCGGCTCGTGCAGCAATACACGCCGCAGCGGGCGGCGAAGCTCTGCGGCGTCGAGGCGGAGACGATCGTCGAGGTGGCGCGGGCCATCGGCGGGGCCGGCGCGATGATGGTGTTCTGGGGCATGGGGATCAGCCAGCACACGCACGGCACCGACAATGCGCGGTGCCTGATCTCCCTGTGCCTGCTCACCGGGAACGTCGGACGACCTGGAACGGGCCTGCATCCGCTGCGCGGGCAGAACAACGTGCAGGGCGCGTCGGACGCCGGACTCATCCCGATGGTCTTTCCCGACTACCAGCCCGTGGGCGACGACGGGATCCGCGCGAAGTTCGAGTCGGCGTGGGGGGTTCCGCTCGACCCGAAGCCGGGCCTCACGGTCGTCGAGATCACCAGGGGCGCGCTCGAGGGTCGCATCCGGGGCATGTACATGCTCGGCGAGAACCCGTTCATCAGCGACCCGAACATCAACAAGGTCCGCAAGGCGCTGTCCAGCCTCGAATTTCTCGTCGTGCAGGACATCTTCCTCACCGAGACGGCCGAGTTCGCCGACGTCATCCTGCCGGCCTCGAGCTTCATGGAGAAGACGGGGACGTACACGAACACCGACCGCCGCGTGCAGATCGGCCGCACGGCGCTCGACCCGCCCGGCGACGCACGGCTCGACTGGCAGATCATCTGCGACCTGTCGCGCCGGATGGGCTATCAGATGAGCTACGAAGCGCCGGACGAGATCTTCGCGGAGTTCGCCGGACTCACGAAGAACTACGACGGTCTGGACTACCGCGTGCTCGGCGAGCGCGGCCGGCTCTGGCCCTGCCCCGATCCGAGCCGCGACGGCGAGCAGATTCTCTTCGGCGCGTCGTTCCCGTCGGGGCGCGGCCGGCTCGTGCCGTGCGAGGGGCTGCCGGCGAAAGAGCTGCCGGACGACGAGTACCCGTTCGTCCTCAACACCGGCCGGCTCCTCGAGCACTGGCACACCGGCTCGATGACCCGCCGCTCGAAGGCGCTCGACGCGATCCGGCCGCGGGCCGAGGTCGCGGTGCATCCGGACGATCTTGCCAGGCTCGAGATCGAGTCCGGC
>NYZC01000390.1 GCA_002686995.1 Phycisphaeraceae bacterium
AACGCAGCGGCGGCCCGCATCGACCGCAGCGCAAGCGAAAGAGACGGTGATCGATTGCCGTGCCGAACAGGATTGAGACGCGACCCCGTCTTGACACGACCCTCGCGCCGCCTGACACTTCTGCCCATGCGAACCAAACGCCTGACGCGACGCAGTCTCGGCATCGTCATCGGTCTATGCCTCGGATGGTACGTGGCAGGCGCCGTCGAACCCTGGCTCGTGCCTGGCATCCCCCACGCGGAAGCGGCGGCCGACAAGTCACACGGGGATGACGATCATCACCACGCCAGGGGCAACCTGGCCAAGCCCCTGGTTCCGCACGGAGACCATGCCCCCGGCTGGCTGGGCCCGGTCGTGTGGACGGCGATTCTCCTGTTCGTCGCGGCGGTCGTGATCGGCGCGCCGGTGCTGTGGCTGAAGGGCCCCGATCCGCCGGATCCGGCGGAAGATCATGGGCATGATGATGCCCACGGTCACTGAGGGGGTTACGCTCCAAGGCTGCGCGTACGGCGCCTCGCGGATCACGCGCGCCGCACGTCAGACCCGTAGGCTGCCGCCCACGGTACGCCACCCGTCCTGCGAACCGCGCGGCGTAAGGCCGCGGGTCGAATTCCATGGCGGCCTGACACTGCCGTGGTCTTTCTTCCCCGGCCCATACCCATCAGCCCGCGGCCGCATGCTCCAGAAGATGTTGCGCCAGCGCATGCCCCGTATGCGACCCCTGCGTCGCCACGATCGTCTCCGGCGTCCCTTCCGCGATCACCTCACCGCCTCGATCGCCGCCTTCCGGCCCCAGGTCGATGGCCCAGTCGGAATACTTGATCACGTCCAGGTTGTGCTCGATCACCACGATCGTGTTGCCCTGGTCGGCCAGGCGGCCGAGCACGCCGAGCAGCTTGTCCACGTCCGCGAAGTGCAATCCCGTCGTCGGCTCGTCCAGCACGAACAGCGTGTGCCCGGTCGACCGCTTGCCCAGCTCCGTCGCCAGCTTCACGCGCTGCGCTTCGCCCCCCGACAGCGTCGTCGAGCTCTGCCCGAGCCGGACGTAGCTGAGGCCCACGGCGTCCAGCGCGCCGACCAGCTGGCGGATCGCGGGGAAGTTCTCGAAGAACTCGAGCGCCTGCTCGACCGTCATGTCGAGCACGTCGGCGATCGACGCGCCGCGGTACCTGATCTCGAGCGTCTCGCGGTTGTAGCGGCGGCCGCGGCAGGTTTCGCACTCGACGAACACGTCGGGCAGAAAGTGCATCTCGATCTTCTTCACGCCCTGCCCCTGGCACTGCTCGCACCGGCCGCCCTTCACGTTGAAGCTGAACCGGCCCGGCTTGTATCCGCGGATCTTCGCCTCGCGCGTCTGCGTGAACAGCGTCCGGATCGCGTCGAATGACCCGGTGTAGGTGGCGGGGTTCGAGCGCGGCGTGCGCCCGATCGGCGACTGGTCGACCTCGATGACGCGATCGACGGACGTCAGGCCGGTGATGCGATCGTGGGCGCCCGGCTTGTCGCGGCTGGCGTAGAGATGGCGACGGGCCGCCCGAAGCATGATCTGGTTGACCAGCGTGCTCTTGCCCGAGCCCGACACCCCGCACACGCAGACGATTCCCCCGAGCGGGATTGCGACGTCGATGTTCTTGAGGTTGTTCTCCCGCGCTCCCTTCACCACGATGCACTTCTTGTGCTCGAGCGCGCGGCGCCGCGCCGGCACCTCGACCGCCATGTCGCCCGTCAGGTACTTCGCGGTGAGCGAGCGGCGGCACGCCATGACCTTCGCCAGCGTCCCCTGCGCCACGACCTCGCCGCCGTGCCGGCCGGGACCGGGCCCGATGTCGATCACGTGATCGGCGCAGCGTATCGTCTCCTCGTCGTGCTCGACGACCAGGACCGTGTTGCCGATGTCCGTGAGGTGCCGCAGCGTTCGGATCAGCCGCGCGTTGTCGCGCTGGTGCAGGCCGATCGTCGGCTCGTCCAGCACGTAGCAGCAGCCGACGAGCCCCGAACCGACCTGCGTGGCCAGCCGGATGCGCTGCCCCTCGCCACCCGAGAGCGTCCCGGTGGCGCGGTCGAGGGTGAGGTAGCTCAGACCGACGCTCAGCATGAAACCGAGCCGCGCCCGCACCTCCTTGAGAATCGGCTCGGCGATCTGCCGCTGCTCGTCGGTGAGGCGCATCCGTTCGAAGAACGACGCGGCCTCCTCGATCGTCATGCCCGTCACGTCCTGGATGTTGAACCGCTGCGGCGTCTTGCGCCGTCCCGACACGGGGTCGGCCTCGATGCGCACCTCGAGCGCTTCACGCCGCAGGCGCGCCCCGGCGCATCCTTCGCACGGCGCCTCGGAAAGAAACTGGTGCAGGCGCGCCTTGACGTACTCGCTGTCGGTCTTCTCCCAGCGGCGCTGCAGGTTCGGCAGCACGCCCTCGAAGTGCGTGTCGTACTTCTTCTCGTCGCGCGGCGCCGTGCCGTGCATGAGAATCCGCCGGATCGACTTCGACATCGTCTTGTAGGACTCGCGCGGATCGACGCCGAAATCCCGGCAGAAGCGGCGAATGAGCCGCGCGTAGTGGACGTTCATCCGCTTGCCGTTGTGGCGCCACGCGTCCACCGCGCCCTCGGCAAGACACAGTGAAGCATCCGGCACCACGAGCTCCGGATCGAACTCCATGATCGTCCCGAGGCCCCCGCATTCCGGGCACGCGCCGTACGGGCTGTTGAAGCTGAACAGGCGCGGCTCGAGATCCTCGAGGCTGCACTCGGGATGGACCGGGCAGGCGTACTGCTCGCTGAACAGGCGGTCCTCCCATTCATCCTTGTCGCGGTCGACGAGCCGGCTGACGACGACCAGCCCGTCGGAAAGCTTCAGGCTCAGCTCGACCGAGTCGGCCAGCCGGGCACGGCTGTCGCTCTCGTCGGCCTCCTCGTGACGCACCACGACGCGGTCGACGACCGCGTCGATATGGTGCGCCTGGTAGCGCTCGGTCTTGGACGTGAACGGCGTCCCGGCGGCGCCCAGTTCGCGCAGGTCGAGGATCGCGCCGTCGACGCGCGCCCGCACGTAGCCCTGCCGGACCAGAGATTCGAAGATCTCCTTGTGGTGTCCCTTCTTCCCGCGGATCAGCGGCGCCAGGACCATCAGCCGTTCGCCGTCGGCGTGCTCCATCAGGGCGTCGACGATCTGCGTAGCCGACTGGCTGGTGATCGGCCGGCCGCAAACCCTGTCGCCGGTGCCCACAGGGTGCCAGCAGAAGGGCTGGCCGATCCGTGCGAACAGCAGCCGGAGGTAGTCGTAGATCTCCGTCGTGGTCGCGACGGTGGAGCGCGGGTTGTGCGACGCCGAGCGCTGCTCGATGGCGATCGTGGGCGGGAGACCCTCGATCGACTCGATCACCGGCTTCTGAAGCTGGTCGAGGAACTGGCGCGCGTAGGCCGAGAGGCTCTCGACGTACTTGCGCTGCCCTTCCGCGTAGATGGTGTCGAAGACGAGCGAGCTCTTGCCGCTGCCGGACAGACCGGTCACGACGACCAGCTTGCCCCGGGGAATGTCGACATCGATCGACTTGAGGTTGTGCTCCCCGGCACCGCGGATCGCGATGGTTTTCTGCGCCACGGAGCGGGCTCCGCCCGCGATCCTGGATTTGTGGTTCTTGGTTTTCGCGGGTTGGCGGGTCACATCGTCGCCGACGTGTACGGCAGCAGCGCCATGAACCGGGCGCGTCGGATGGCGGCGGCGGCCATCCGCTGGTCCCGGGCGTTGAGGCCGGTGCGCTTCCGCCCCTGGATCTTGCCGTTCGGCGTCATCAGCCGCCGGAGCAGGTCGACGTCCTTGTAGTCCACGTAGATCTTGCCCGTCGAGGACTTCTTGGTGACCTTTTGAGGGACGGGGGCGAATCGGCTGAACTGGGACATCAGGCGGGCTCCTTGGACTGAATCAGGCGATTGTACGGGCGGGCCTGCGGGGCTGCAAGGCCGGGACCGGGGGGGGGGCGATCGTGTGACGCGGCCGGTACGAAGGGGCCGCGCATCAGACCCGCGGGCATACGCCGAGCGGTTCGCAGGGACGGTCGGCGTACCGTGGGCGTCAGCCGGCGTCAGCCCACGGGTCTGATGTGAGGCCCCTTCGTGCCGGGGTGCGTCCCCGATACCCGCCCCCTCAGCCCAGCCTCAGCGGCGGCCGATCCACCCGGCTCACCGACCAGTCCACCGACTCCGCCAGGCGCTGAAGGCGACGCCGCAGGACCTTCAGGTACGGCCGCTCGGTCTGGGTGTGCCCCACCAGCACGACCGCCCTGCCGCGCTGCACGCTCGCCAGCACATCGTGGTGCCGCATCTCACCCGTGAAATACGCGTCGGCCGGATCGTCCGCCACCACCGACCCGCCCGCCCCGGCGCACAGGCCGATCGACCGAATCCGGAGCCTGCCCGGCGGCGCCGCAACCTGGACGTGGCCGACGCCGAGATGGTCCTTGATCCGACGGACGAGCGTCGCGACCCCGATCGGCCGGAGCAGATCGAGTCGGCGCCCCTGACCGACCGGCGGCGTCTCCGCTTCCGGCGACGGCTCGAGGGGGTGGATATCGAGCGCCGGCGTCTCATACGGATGGGCCGTGACGAGCGAACGGACCGCTTCGCCGAGACGCGCACGCGGGCAGACCATTTCCATTCGCGTCTCGGGCACGCGCTCGAATCGCCCGGCGCGTCCGATCGTCGGGCTGGTTGCCGCGCCGCCCTGAAACGTGCCCGTACCGGCGGTGCTGAACGAGCAACGCACGTAGTCGCCGATCACACCGGCCCCGGCGCCGGCCATCGCATCGCGGACCGCGTCGAGACTCGATTCCGGGACGAAGGTGACGATCTTGACCTGCGATTCGGCGCCGCCGCGCGCGGGCTCGATCGCGCGACGATCGCCTTCCCCGAGCCCGTCACAGAGCCAGTCGTTGACGCCGCCCGGCGCCGAGTCGAGCGCCGTGTGCGGGCTGAACAGCGCGATGCCGCGACGAGCGCATTCCAGCACGATCCGCTGCTTGAAGTCGGTCGTGGTGAGCTGGGTCAGCGGCGCGAAGATTGGAGGGTGATAGCAGACGACGAGGTTGCATCGACGCTCGATCGCCTCGGCGAGCACGGGCTCGGTCAGATCGATGCAGAGCATCCCCCGCGCGACCCGCGCGGCGGGATCACCGACCGCCAGGCCGACACGGTCCCAGTCCTCGGCGAGCGAGAGCGGCGCAATCTCCTCGAGCACCTCGATCACGCTCGAAAGACGCATGGGCAGAGGATAGCAGACGGGCCGGGGGTGGACTGCTCGTGCCGCGGAAGAACGGAAAGTCAGAAAGTCAGGAAGCCAGAAAGTCGGAAGCGTCGGAAAGTCGAAGTGCGAGGATCACCGGCACGACTGGTGTTTTCAGCGCTGTCGACCTTAGGCTCTGTCTCAGAACTCTGCCGCGGGCCCAAGACCGAGCGAATCGTCCGTTGGCAAGGAGCCGAAGCAGGTGATGTCGCTGTGCATCGTCGATGGAGGCCGACGCCGCCAACGGGCGATGCAGCCGGTCGACGCCAGGCAGAGTTTTGAGACAGAGCCTAAGGTGCCGTGGCCCCGTCGACGACCGTGCCGTGCAGCTCCAACAGGCGCACGGCGTTGTCGCGAAGGATCTTCCGTTTCGCGGTGTCGGGCATCTCGGCCTGGTCGATGCGGGCCCGCTGCGAACCGGAAAAGTAACCGGGGGTGTCCGTGCCGTAGAGAATGGCGTCGGGCCCGATTTCGTCGACGGCCCATTCGATCAATTCGGGCATCAGGCTTCGGGCGCTCGAGGTGTCGGTGTAGAGATTTGCGTTCCTGCAGGCCTGGATCGCGCGCACCTGGTGGTCGGGGCTCCCACTGGCGTGGCCGCCGTTGCCCAGATGGGCCAGGATCAGAGAGACGTCCGGGTAGTCATTGGCAAAAGGAACGAAGTCCATCGGCATGCTGTGCTCGTCACCGCTGTGGGCCAGGACGAAAGCCTTGTGCTCGGCGGCAAATTCGAAGATGGCACGTCCATGTTCGGTGATCGGGTAAACGTGCTCCTCCGGGTGGATCTTGATTCCCACGCATTGGGGCGATTGAAGCAGCCTGCGCGCCTGTTCGTAGGTCTGCTCCTGCTGCGGATGAACGATCACCCATTGCAGAAGACCGTCGGTCTCGCGGACGACGCGCTCCGCTTCGTCGTTGCCCGCCACCGCATCGGCCTGGCCGCGCGGTGTCAGGCCAAGCATGGGCGATACGATCGTCAACTCGGTGTTGGCGCGCTGCGCCCGTTGCACGACCGTCTCCGCGTCGCCGGTCAGGAACCGGTTCACCAGCTCCGTGAAATGGGGACGAAAATAGCGACCGTAGTGCGCGTGCACGTCGATGGCCTGGACGGACTCCACTGACATCGCATGTCGCCTCGGTTCCGGGAACGAAATCGTCAGGGCCAACACGTGGTCCGCGGCTTCGGCGAGCCTGCAGTGCTCCCCCCAGGATAGAAAACCGATCCTGAATGATAGATCACCAATCAGGGGCCCGCGAGCAAACGCGTCAGGTGAGCGTGCCGGCCCACACGGGCCCGGCCCCTGCCCCGGCACCCGAGAAAGTCATGAGCCTGCCCGCGAGGGACCGATATTCGAGTCATGGACCGGACTGCCGCCCCCCGTGCGCAGGTCACGAAGCTGCCGGGTCTGCCCCGGACCCCGCTCGATCCCGAGCAGCAGATTCTCGCCCTGAGACGCGTGCAGGAGGCTGCCGAGAAGCGCGTGAAGCTCGGCATGCAGCTCTACCGCGCCGCCGAAAGCCAGACGGCGCGCCAGCACTCCCTTTACGACGAGTTCAAGATGGCACAGCAACAGCTCAAGAAGGAAATCCAGGAAGACGTCGCCCGCAGCCTGCAGTCCTACGACCAGTGGGTCGGCAAGCTGGACGACGACTTCAACCATGCGCTGAAGAACCTCGAGCAGCGGATCGAAAGGCTGCAGGCGCAATGGGACCAGTCGCAGAAGCGGATCGGGGAGATGATGCAACGATCCGAGACGATGCTGGACCAGAGCCGGATGATGGTGGGCACGACGGCCAAGGCGCTGGCGTCGGTGCAGGCGGGGCTGAAAGCCAGGACGGTCGAGCGAAGCATGGTGGCGGCGGATGCGGGGACGCAGACGCTGACCCAGGCGCCACCGGTGGAGTTGGCCCCGGCGGCGGAAGCGGACGAAGACGTCGTGACTGATGGCGATCGTCTCTACCAGCAGATCATCGACAAGCTGGATGACAAGGAATAGGGCGCGGGGTCGCGGCGCCGTGCGGATCGAGCGTGCCGCACATCAGACCCGTGGGCCGACGCCGGCTTACGTCCACGGTTTGTCAATGATTCTGTGAACCGCGTGGCGTAAGCCCGGGTGTCGAATGCCATGGCGGCCTGATGACGCGTCGCGCTCCTATCCCGGATCCTCACTGGGTGCTCAGCACGTCGCCGATGCGCCGGCGCCAGCGCGTCGCAAGATGACGATCCAGCACCGTCACCTCCGCCGCCGCCAGAAGCTCCCGCGCCAGCTTCTCCTGGAGCATGCGCTCCGTCCGTCGGCGCACGATGCGCGCCACGTCGCCCCGCACCTGCTCGAACGGAATGCTGCTGCCCGCGATCACGCGCTCGAGCTTCAGGATCGCGAATCCCGTCTCCACCGCGATCGGGTCGCTCGCTTCGCCCGGCTGCATCTGCCCGAGCACCCGCAGCAACTCGGCCGGATACGCGCTGTCCTGCGGGCTGATGGGCGGCATGACCCCGCCCCGGTCCGCGCTCACATGCGTGCTGAAACGACTCGCCAGCGCCCCGAATGACTCGCCGGCCCCGGCGCGGCGCGCCACCTCACCGGCGCTGCCGATCGCGTCAACCGTGATCAGGCGGCACTCGTATCTCGGCCCGTAGATCAGCTGATACGTATCGCGCAGCGACTGGTCGGTGATCGCGATGTTCTCCTGGACGAGCAGGCGAAGACCCGCGTTGCGACGCAGCATGGCGGGGAACCGGGTCGCGCCGAGCCCGCGGCGCCGGCGCACCTCGACCAGGAGGCGCTGCGCTTCGGCCGGATCGTCGCTGAGGCTTTCGAGCAGGAACTCGCGCTCGCGCTCGACCTCCCTGTCGCCCACCGCGAGCCCCTGCTCCGACAGCCGCGCGTCGATGAGCTGCGTCAGCACGTATTCGGCGAGCACCTCACCGCCCGAAGCTTCGATCAGCAAGGGTTGAAGCTGGTCCATGCCGACCAGTTGGCTGTTGACGTACGCGAGCGGGCGCCCGGAATCGATGTTCCGCCCCACGCCGCGATCGACGCCGGGCGCGGAACAGCCGAACAGCACGATCATCGAACCGCACATCACGTTTTGCAGGGTTTTCTTCAGCATGGCGTGAAGCTAATTCACGCCTTGGGATTTGGCAAGCACGTCGTCGATGCAGGCCGCAGCGTCCGTATCCCACACTCTCCGACTCAATGATGCACCACCGGGTCGTAGTCGTGAGCGACCGTGCCGGTGTAGCTGATGCCTGGCCGGCTGCGCATGCCTGAGAGTCGGGCGCGGAGCAACTGCTTGACGCTCGGCGCGAGCTGGCCTGCGCTCAGGTTCTCGTCGCTGTCGAAGCGCGGCCGCCGGCAGCGAAAGCAGATGGGATTCGACCGCCGGTTGATGTTGTCGCGCAGGCTTCGGTAGCGGCGCCCGTTCCAGATCGATTCGAACGACTGGCGGCTCAGATCGCCCATCGGGCGCCAGTAGGTGCAGCAGGGACGCACGATGCCGAGCTCGTTGATGCTGCACGCCTGCCACGGCAGATGACACGCCGGCAACTCGAGCGTGCCCGAGTCGTCCGCCCCCACGGGCGCGGTCGACGCCCCGTTGACGCTGAGAGAGACCGTCTGCGGGCCGGAATCATCGCACGACGCATCATCGAACGAGCCGACTTCGAAGTCGGGGGGAATGTCGATCTCGATGTCGCGCCGCGCCGCCTCGAGCCGCGCCTCGCAGAAGTAGCGGTTCGCCAGTGAGCGGTGGTAGTAGAGCTGCTTGAACTTCTGCTCGGCCACGAAGGGCACGAGGTTCATGACCGCGATCCGATCGACGCCGACGTCACCGGCCACGCGGATCATCTCAGGCAGCTGGTGAATGCTGTCGGCGTGCGTGCAGTAGCGCCACTCCATGCGGAAGTCGCGCCCTGCGGTCTCGCGGCCGCGCGCGACCTTCTCGACGTTGGCCAGGAAGTGCTTCCAGCGGTAGCCCCGGATCTGCTCGAACCGGTCGCCCATCCCTTCCATGGAGAACCCGATCACCACAAGGTTGTCCAGGAGGTCGTCGAACCAGTCGTCCGACATGCAGGTCCCGTTCGTGGTGAGGCTGATGCGGACCCCGTGGTCGGCGCAGTCGCGCACGAACCGGTGGAAGTACTTCGAGATCGTCATCTCGCCGTAGTTGGTCCCGCCCAGGTTGCAGACGTATGCGGTCGGCAGAATCTCGGTCACGACCCGCTCGTAGACGATCTCGTCGACCTCGCGGTCCGAGGACCGTCCGTGCACCTGGAAGCCGCAATGCCGGCACGCGAGGGAGCATTCGCCGTAGAGATCGAACCAGAACCGCAACGGGCGCGAGACGAGGCGACGCGCCCCGGCCCTCGCTTCCTCGACGTTGCGGCGCCGGTTCTCGGCCTTCTGATCGCTGTAGTCCATCACCGCCGTCCTGGTGGTACTTCTCCGTTGTCCTTTCGGCTGCCGCGGGGCCCATCTTGACCGTCACGACCGTGACGATCGGTCCAGGCCGCCCCCCCGGCCGCCTCGGCCCGCGATGGCCGGCCCCAACGCATTGGCAATTAACCATTTAGAGGACCGCTACGGGTGACGCGGCCCGGACCGGTAACGCCGATCGATCCGGCCGCGTGGATCGCGCGCTCCTTAAGCGTCATAGGGTTTGTGCCGACCTTGAAGAGGTCCGGGTTCCGTTTCGAATTCAGTCATCACCGGGGAAATCAGTCACAACGAAACCGAGAGATATCGGACCTGCCTGAGCGGCGGTCCGGACAAGGGGGCACGCATGACCTAAGCGCGCGGCACACGGACGGCCGCGCGCCCGGCGACCGCGCCGCGGCGCCGAATTCACACGGAAGGTGGGACAACCCGGACGGCCGCGTCCACTTTTCAAGTGGGAGGGCGAGAAAGCGATTGCGAGCGCTGCGTCGTGTGCAGCGTGAGTGAATCCCCATGAAAGAACTCGTAATCTTCATCGCCCTTCTGCTTCACCAGATTCCAATGAAGCAGCTGGGACTGTTGATCGCCATTTTCTTTCTGGGGAGCCTGGGCTCCCTCTACCATCCCTTCTGGGCCATCCTGCTGTACTACCTGCTCGCGGTGCTGCGGCCGCAATTCCTCTGGAAATGGGCGCTGCCGGTCGAGTGGCGCTGGTCGCTGTTCGCGGCCGTCATCGTCTTCATCAGCCTGATCGCCAACGCGCCCCGGGTGCTGTCGCGCATCCGCCTGAACTGCATCGCCGTCCTGATGATCCTCTACGGCACCTGGCTGATGTTCAGCATGCTCAACGCGTTCGATCCGCTGAGGGCCCAGCTCTTCGGTCAGGACATCGGCAAGATCCTGATCATGGCCATCATCACGAGCCTCGTCGTGGACAGCCTGTGGCAGGTCCGCGCCCTGACCCGGATGATGTTCATCGCCCTCGGCTACGTGGCGTGGGAGATCAACACGCTCTATCTCTCCGAGGGTCGCATCGACATCTTCCACTACGGGTACGGCGGCCTGGACAACAACGGCGCCGGGCTGCTGCTCGCGATGGGCCTGCCGTTCGCCTTCACGTACGCGACGGGCTCCACGAAGATGTGGCAGCGCGTGGTCTGTGGCGGTGTCGGGCTGCTGATGCTCCACGCGGTGCTCATGACCTACTCGCGCGGCGCGATGGTGGCCAGCACGGTCGGCATCGCCTGGCTGCTCATCCACCATCGCCCGCGCGTGCAGTCGTTCCTCATCGTCACCGTCCTCGCGGTCGCGCTGCCGTTCATGGCCGGCCAGGAGATCCGCGAGCGCTTTCAGTCGACGGCGAACTATCGGACCGACGGCAGCGGCCAGTCGCGCCTCGAAAGCTGGAGCGCCGCCTGGAAGATCGCGTGGGATCATCCGCTCGTCGGCACGGGCATCCGCAACTCGAACCGGTACAGCCAGAACTACGGCGCCGACCGGCATAATCGCACGATTCACAGCCAGTACCTGCAGATCGCCGCGGACTCCGGTCTTCCCGCCATGACACTCTTTTGCGCGATCCTCGGCACGTCGCTGGCTCTGCTGACCCGGTGCCGGAACATGTGCCGTGATCAGCTCGAATCGTCGGAGGCCGATCCCGAGAGAAAAGGCAAGACCGAGCAGCTCATGGGACTGGTCAACGCGTCCCAGGCGAGCCTCGTGATCTACGCGGTCGGCGGCGTCTTCCTTTCGCTGGAGATGTTCGAGCTGCCCTGGCTCATCATGGTCACCGCGGGCGTCATGCCCTACGCACTGCAGCGCGAGTTCGAACCGGGACGGTCTGAGGTCGAGGTCGCGGCGCAGCACTATCCGCACCTGGACCAGCTGAAGCGGATGCGCAGCGCCGCGCCCGCGATCGTGCGCTCGAACCGCGGGGTGCTCGGCACATGACCGCGCTGAACGTCATCATCGACACCCCACTTCGGCGCACCTGCCAGCTCACGCGGCGACTGCGTGCCAACACGGTGCGATGGGCGCCGCGCCAGATCGCCGCCGGGCTGGACTTCCTCGCCCGCGCCGCCTTCCACGTCTGGCGGCAGCGCCGATACCTCACCACGATCAAGCTGTGCAACATGGCGCTGATCAACATCCAGTACCGGTTCAAGTCCACGTACGTGCTCGGACGGCCCTACCGGATGAAGATCGAGCCGACGAACATCTGCAACACCAGCTGCCAGCTCTGCCCCACGGGCATCGGCATGGTCGGCCGCCCGCGCGGCGTCATGTCATTCGACGACTACGCGCGGCTGATCGATCGCCTGCGGCATCACCTGGTCAGCCTCGACCTGTCAATGTGGGGCGATCCGCTGATCTGCCCGGACATCTACCGGATGATCCGCTACGCGCGGGACCGGCGCATCTGGACCTACATCAGCAGCAACCTTCACGCTTACAAGCCCGGACAGGACCAGGGCCGCCGGATCGTCGAATCCGGGCTGGAGTTGCTGACCTGCTCCCTGCACGGCGCGACGCAGGAGACCTTCGAAGCCTATCAGCCCGGAAAGCGCCTGGACCAGAGCCTGGAGAAGATCCGCGACATCATCGCGACGCGCGACCGCATGGGCAGCGCCACGCCCGAGATCCAGCTCAACTTCGTCGTCACCCGACGCAACGAGCACGAGATCGAGGCGTTCCGCGCCCTGGCGCGAGAGCTGGGATGCAAGGCGATCTTCTCGAACGCGTCCATGAACGCCCGCTTCGTCGGCCGCGACCGAAAGCTGACGGATCTCCACCTCGCACCCGATCTCCAGCGGAGCCGGCGCCGCGAACTGCTCGAGCAGTGGCTGCCGAAGAACCGCGAGTACGTGCTGGAGCCTTATCGCCAGATGGCGCGCGACGACTACGATCCGTCGCGATGGAACGGGAGCAAGCTGTACAACTGCGACTGGCCCTGGCGGGCCAGTGTCATCAACTGGGACGGCAAGGTCGTCACCTGCTGCGGCAGTTTCGATCCGAAGGACGACTTCGGCAACGTGCTGGAGAAGCCGTTCGGGCGCATCTGGAACAGCCGCCGGTATCGGATGGCGCGGCGCAGCTTCAAGAGCAGACTGGCGCCGAACGACGCCGAGTCCAGCCCGTGCGCGAGCTGTCCGGGATTCATGGTGTGAAGATCGCAACGCGGATTCCCGGGCCCGGTTCGCGCGCGCGACGTCTGTTCGTCGCCGATCCGGTGAGCGTGCTGCATGCCCGCGTCGTCCGCGGCAGCGGCGGCGGTCCGGACAAGACGATTCTTCGATCGATGCGGCACGCCTCGACGACGGGCTATGCGATGGGTGCGGCGTACATGCGCCACGATCGGGACGCGGATTTCGACGCGATTCGATCGCAGGCGCAGCGCTGGCGGTGCCCGCTGTTCGAGGTCCGCGACCGCGGCCCGCTCGACCCGGGCTGTTTCACCGAGGCCCTGCGCCTCTGCCGCGCCCACGACGTCCGCATCTGGCACGGGCACGATTACAAGTCGAACCTGATCGGTCTCGCACTGCGCCGCTGGCATGCCATGAAGCTCGTCACCACCGTCCATGGATGGACCTGGGACACCCGACGCACCCGTCTTTACCACCACGTCGACAACCTTTGCCTGCGTCACTACGACGAGGTGATCACCGTGTCGCGAAGATTGCTCGATCACTGCCGGGACCACGGCGTCGCGCACGAGCGGCTTTCGCTCGTCACCAACGCCATCGATCCCGTCGAGTTCAGGCGCCGCGGCGCGGTCGACACGGAATTTCCTCGCCAGGTCCGATCGTCGGATGCACTCGCGATCGGTGTCGTGGGTCGGCTGAGCATCGAGAAGGGCGCCGACCGCGCGCTTGAGTTGCTGAGCGGGCTCCTGCACCGGGGCGAACGTGTCAACCTGCATCTCGTGGGGGACGGACCGGAAGCAACGGTGCTGCGAAGCCGGTCCGAAGCGCTCGGGATCGCCGACAAGGTCCATTTTCACGGCTGGCATCGCGACGCGCGTCCGTTCTACGAATCCGTCGACGTGCTACTGCTACCCAGTCGCACCGAGGGCTCACCCAACGCCGTGCTCGAAGCGATGGCGATGGAGGTGCCGGTCGCGGCAACCGACGTCGGCTCCGTCCGCGAGCTGCTCGACGACGGGCGCTGCGGGGTCGTTCTCGGCAATACCGACGATACGGACGGTTGGATGGACGCGATCCTGTCGCTGACGCGCGACGTCGAACGGCGAGGACGATTCGCTCGTGCGGGAAGACGACGCGTGCTCGATCACTACAGCTTCGACCGACGCATGCATCGCGTCTATGACGTGTATGACCGCGTCGCACCCGAGTTGGCTGTCGCCCGGGAGCCGCTGCGCCGGGCGGCGTGAGCTGGGAAGTCGAAGAGTCGGAAGGTCGAGACGATCACTTCCGACCTTCCGCCCTTCCGCCCTTCCGACCTCCCGACTCTTCAACTCTTCGCCCCCCCGCCAGCCTTCCCGAAGCGTGGCCACTTCCGGTACGCTACTGACCCTATGGCCTACGACCCCACGAACCCACGAACCCACCACCGCCGTACGATCCCAGCGCCGGATCGACCCACGGGTCCCCGTATCATGAGCAGTCCGATCCCGGCAGGCGCCATTCCGGTCTCGGGATCGCGTCGACGATCCTGGGCGTGATCGCGATCCTGCTCGGTGTCGCCGGGATCGTGTTCACGGTCATCAACGTCGAAAAGATGGCGCAGATGCAGAACATCCAGCCCGACACGATGCCGGCGCCCGAAATCGTGATCGCCGTGCTCCTCATCGCGCTGCCGATGTGCTTGGCGATCCTCCTGAGCGTCATCGGCCTCGTGCTGGGCATCATCGGCCTCTGCCAGCCACGCCACAAGCTGTTTCCGATCATCGGCACCTGCATCAACGGCCTGCTCGTCGTCGGCTGCCTGTTCAACATGGGCCTGGGCATGGTCGTGAACTGAGTCGAAGGTCGGAGGCGGAACGCGGGGGCGAAATGAGATTCTTCCGCCGTCACTTCTTGTCACGTTGACGAGATGTTGAAGAACGCTGTGGCTCGGCCGCGTTAGATTAGGCTCTGTCTCAAAACTCTGCCTGGCGTCGACCGGCTGCATCGCCCGTTGGCGGCGTCGGCCTCCATCGACGATGCACCGCGACATCGCCTGCT
>NYZC01000391.1 GCA_002686995.1 Phycisphaeraceae bacterium
CAACGTTCGCATCTGGCATGGAGGTTACATCGTCCAAACCAAGCTATTGCACACATTAAATTCGGTAACTTATTGTTTTGCGCGCCCTTATCCGCCCCCTGTCCCCATGCGCGCCAATACTTCTCGGACGATCAAGGCCCGACGCGCCGGTGTCGATCAAGGAGGTATGCGCTGGGCCACGGTGATTCTGGGGGCTACTCTCGTTGGGCTCGGCGGCTGCGCCCGGCTTCCGCTCGACCGCGATTACCGCGGACCCGAGTCGACGCCGTCCCAGGTGCGCAGCACCTTCGATTACCCGGAAGCGACGCCGACCTACGCGATCGAGACCCTCGAACAGGCCCGTCACTACACGGTCCGGCGCGTCGAGTTCGATTCACAGGTCAACGTCGTCGAACCGCACCCGATCAGGATGGACTACTACGACGTGCCGGGCGACGGCCCCACGCCGGTGATCGTGGTCCTGCCCATCCTCGGCGGGCCGACGTTCTTCGCGAAGCACTTCGCGGCCGGCTTCGCGCGGCGCGGCTTCGCGGCGGTGATCGTGCATCGCCAGAGCCAGTACAAGGACGCCGACCAGCTTCAGCAGCTCAATGACGTGTTCCTGCAGATCGTGCTCGACCACCGGCAGGCGCTGGACTGGATCGCGAGCCGTGACGAGTTCGACCAGGACCGCATCGGCCTGTTCGGCATCAGCGCCGGCGGCATCAAGAGCTGCCTCCTGCACGCGCTGGACGACCGGATCGACGCGACCGTCGCCGCGCTCGCCGGCGGCGACCTGGCATACATCCTCGCTTATTCGAAGGAGAAGGGCATTCGCAAGCGGCGGCGGAAGATTCTCGACGAGCACGACATCACCGCCGACGAGCTGTACGAGATCGTGCGTCGCGAGTTCAAGCACGACCCGCTCAACTACGCGCCGTACGCGGACGCGCGTCGCATGCTGCTCATCCTGGCCCGCTTCGATCGCATCGTGCCGTATCACAAGGGCATGGAGCTGCGACGCCGACTCGGCGGCCCGGACACGATCATTCTTCCGACCGGCCACCTGACGGCGATTCTCTACGTGCCGTACATTGAGCACGCGGCCGCGGCATACTTCCGCAAGCGATTCGCGCAGGTCGAGCGGACGGAAGAGGCGGTCGGCAGCGCGGAGGAGTGACGGGGCGGGTCTCGGCGCGAGACCCGAATTAAGCTATTAGTCGTTAAGCCAATCGTTATTGGCCAATTCGACGAGGCCGAATCGATCGAATTCCGCCTCCGAAATAACAAATAACGATTGGCTCAACGACGAATAGCTTAATTCAATTTGATTCAATCCCTCTCCATTCTCACCCATCCGCGATCACGTACAGCACCCACGCGTCGTCCGGCTCGATCTTCTCGACCGGCCGATAGTCGCTGTACGAATCGTCCTCGGCGTGATCCGAGAAGAACTCGATGTGGCTGAACCCCGCGGACTCCAGTGCGTCGCGGACTTCCGACGGCGAATAGATGCGCAGGTCGTACTCGAACGCGTTGTCCATGCGCTCGCCGTCCCGGAACGCGAAGTGGATGCAGCATCGCGAAAGGTTCGTGATGGGGTTGTAGTCCACCTGCTCCCATTCGAAGCCGAAGGTGCCTTGGGGGACGTCGATCGTGTGGCGGTCCCGGTAGGTCTGCTGGTGCTCCCAGCCGCCGAAGCAGTCGAGCATGAAGATGCCGCCCGGTGCGAGGCTCTCGCGCACCGCGCGGAAATACCGGACGAGCTCGACTCTCGTTTGCAGCAGGTACCAGGAGAAGTTCAATGCCTGCACGACGTCGGCGCCCGGGGACGTGATCGTACGAACATCCTCGCGGCGCAGGTCGACGCGGTCCGACGCCCCGTTCAGCCGCTCGACGTTGTGACGGCGACCCCAGTCCAGCGTCGCGCCGTCCACGTCCAGACCGATCGCGCGGTGCGCGTCGTGTCGCTCCACCCAGCGGCAGGCGACCAGCGCCGTGCCGCAGAAGTCCTCGCGCAGCAGGCGCGGCTCCCGCCCCCGGCGTCGCCGGAACTGCTCGAGCGTGAAATCGATCTCGTACTCCGGATCCTGCACGGCCCACTGGTAGAACTCGTGAAGGTGCGCCGCGTCGGGCCCAAGTGTGAATTCGGAGGACATCGTCGTATGGTTCCTGGGAAGGGCGGACATGGTAAGCGCTCGCTCGTTCCTTGCCAACGGGTCGCCCTCACGCGGCTGAGCCGCAACCTTCAGGAAGAATCTAAAGGCATATCCGCCTGATCCGCGTCCTGGGATGCCGTTTCGGAACAATGTAGTCAACAGCGTAGTATTGTTGTGATGCAACGGCGTGCACGGCGGGCGTGGTGTTGGGTGCTCGGGTTGACCGTCGCGGTGTCCGGCGCCGCGGTCGAAGCTGGCGCCATCGTGCGTCCGCTGTCCACGAAGGTCACCGGGCGCATCGTCATCGTGCAGTTCTACGGCGGCGGACAGATCGACAAGGCGGGACGAGGCATCGCCATCGTCGACGCCGGGGGCGAATCGGTGCCGTTTCGGATCGTCAGCCACGATGCCGCAGGCCGGACGAGCCTGGCGGTGGACCTGCGCGCCGCCGGCGCCGGCCCGTTCCGACTTCGCTACGGGACCGACCCCGACCCGCAGGCGAACGTCGACGCGTCACTGCCGGCGAGCCTCGTGCTGCGCACGTTTGGCGGTGCGCGGGCCCCGATGCGCAATCCATCGGCGATGCTGCGTCACCTGGATCGGGCGAAGCCGCTCGGCACGGCGCTGATCCCGAACGTCTACCTGGCGCACAATCCATTCGGGGCCGACCACCACTTCGTCACCGACGTGCAGGGGCTGATTCGCGTTTCGGATGCAGGGACCTATCGGCTGTTCAGCTTTCATGACGACGCGGCGCTGGTTCTGATCGACGGCAAGGTGGTCATTCAGCAGCTTGCGGCCTCCGGGTCACGGGACAGCGCGGCGATCGAACGGACCTCGACGGCGGTCAGTCTCTCGGCGGGCGAGCACGCGCTGCGTTACGTCCACCTGCAGCGCGAAGGCGCGACGGCAGCCGTGCTCGGGATCGTCCGGGACGGTCGCGCCGTCCCGCTGCCGCGCTCCTGGTACGTGCACCACGCGCCGGTGCGGCTCGGTCCGGCACGCCGCGACGACGGGCCCGCGATCGGCTTCGACGTCGAGCAGATGGACCGGCTCGCGCATGGCGGGTGGATCTACACGCGCTTTCGACTGCGCGCGATCGCGCCTGCGCCGGCGGGTGCGCAATACCGATGGCGCTTCGGCGACGGCGTGACGCGCGCGGGTAAGGCCGAAGTCGTGCACGTGGCCGCGGGCGCCGGCGAGGATCAGCCTGTCGCGATGCGTCTCGAGCTGGTCGACAGCGCGGGCGTGGCGCAGGGGAACGCGACGGCCGTGGTCCGACCTTCCATGTTCGCGGACATCGAATCGTCCGATCGCGTAGCGGTTCGAGACGAGTACGCGCACGCCATCTCGGAGGCACGCTACGACGACGGCAAGCGCGAGGCGCTTGCCGCGTACTATCAGTTGGCGGCGCTGCCGGAGCGTCCCGTCCTGACGGCGCCCGTCGCCGAGGCGTACCTGGGCCGATTCGGGCGCAAGGGCGGCCTGTTCGTCGCGTCGATGAAGATGGGCCTGGCGGCGCACCTGGCCCGGGACGATCCCGGGCGAGCGGCCGAGCTGTACGGTGAGGTCGCGCGCTTTGCGACGGGCACCGCACGCGACGAGACGGCGCAGCGCGCGCGGTGGATGGCCGATCGGGCGGCCGCCGAGCAGCTCGACCTGATGATCTTTCGTCTGGGCCGGGCGGAGCAGGTGCCGCGCAAGGTGCGTGCCATGGTCGCCGGTCGCTCACCCCGCGGCATCGCTCTGCTCAAGTCGAAGCTGGGTGACGTCCATCGCTTCGCCGGCGACGCGGAGAAGGCGCTGGCGGCCTACCGGGCGGCGCAGCGCGCCGCGTCGCGCCGGGCGGACCGGCGTCGCTCGGCCGTGCTGGAGAGCGCCCACCGCGAGACCGCGCTGTCGCTGCTGACGCAGCGGCGCTACCCGGCGCTGCGCGCCGCGCTGCTGCGATGGGAAGCCGATTTTCCGGAGGCGAAGCTCGGCGGCGACCTTTCGCTGCTGACGGGACGCTACTTCCAGGCGATCGGTGATCCGGCGCGGGCCGAGGCGGAGTACCGGACCATCCTGAAGCTCAGCCCGAACCATCCGAACGCGCCGGAGTTCCTCTTTCGTCACGCCGAATGCCTGGACGAGCTGGGCCGTGCCGACGAAGCGGCGACGCTGCGCCGGCGCCTGAAGAGCACGTTTCCGAACCACCCGATGGTCACCTGGTGACGTCGTGACCTGACCGGCGCGAATGCGGGCTAGAATGGATGCGTGCCAGCGCTCGCCCGACGCTCCAAGCCTTCATTGCCGCGCGCCGTTGCCGTCTTCGCGGCCATGACGGTCCTCGTGCTTTCGCTCGCGGCGAGCCGCGCCGATGCCGATCTCTATACGCCGCCCGATCCCGGCGCAACCGGCGGCATCACGGGCACGGTCGCGCCGGCCGCCGCGAAGGTGCAACTCGTGATCGCGATCGAGCCGTACGCGCTCGAGGTCTATCGCGCCGACTACGACGATCGTTCACGGCGCTTTACCTTTCGCGGTCTGCCTCCGGGCGAATACGACCTGCTCATCAAGACCGTGGGGCATCTCTACGAAGGGCTGACGCTCGAGATCGACGAGGGCGACCCCGTGACGGGAGACGCGCTCGAGGCGCTCTGCCGCGAGGCCAGGGGCTTCATTTTCGAGACGGAGGACTATTTCGACCGCAAGCGGATCGTCCGCTTCGCGGGGACGGCGACGCACGCGCGGGCACTGGTCGTGCAGACCCGCACCCTGCACGTGGTCGATCCCGGCGGCACGAAGATCGACGCCTGGATACGGCGGGTCGACCTGGTCGACCTCGTGAAGACCCGCAAGGTCTGGCAGATTCCGACGAGCCGTCACCTGCTCCGCCAGGAAGTGCCGTACCGTGCGAAGGACGCCCGGATCGAGTTCACGCACAGTCCGAAGCTCGCGGGCCTTCTCGTCGGCGAGCGCGTCGTCGATCTAGGCATCGTCGCGCTGAACCGGCTTCCCCGCACGCCGCGCGGCCGCTATCCGACCGCCTCCTACGACGCGCGGCGCAGATCGGGCGGCTCCTGACCATGAACGACGCCACCGTCACGACGGGTCCGCCTCCCCGCGATCGAATCGACGCGGCGCAACGGCTCGATGCGCTGCGCCGCGAGGTTGCGAAGATCGTCATCGGCCAGGACGCGGTCATCGAGCACATGCTGATCGCGCTCATGGCTCGGGGGCACTGCCTGCTGATCGGCGTGCCGGGCCTGGCCAAGACCGTGATGGCGCGGGCGCTCGCCGACGCGCTGGACATGAAGTTTGCCCGCGTGCAGTTCACGCCGGACCTGATGCCCTCGGACGTCACCGGGACCAACGTGCTCGACGAGGACGCCGAGTCGGGACGCAAGTCGTTCCGGTTCCTCCCGGGGCCGATCTTCGCGAACATCCTGCTGGCTGACGAGATCAACCGAACGCCGCCCAAGACCCAGGCGGCGCTGCTCGAAGCGATGCAGGAGCAGCGCGTGACCGTCGGGGGTGATCCGATGCCGCTGCCGGATCCCTTCTTCGTCATCGCCACGCAGAACCCGCTGGAGCAGGAAGGTACCTACCCGCTGCCCGAGGCCCAGCTGGATCGCTTCATGTTCGCGGTGCACGTGGGATACCCCAGCCACGCGCAGGAAAACCGGATCGCATCGGATACGACGCGCGACGAGCGCCCGACGCTGGAGCGGCTGCTCGATGCCGGGCGCGTGCGATCGATGCAGCAGTTCGTGCGCAGCGCCGGTGCGTCGCCGCAGGTGATCCGCTATGGCGTCGCGCTCGCGCGCGCGACGCGCCCGGGCGACTCCACGGCCCCCGACCTGGTGCAGCGCTACGTCGACACCGGCGCGGGGCCGCGCGCGGCGCAGTTCCTCGTGCTGGCCGCCAAGAGCCGGGCCGTGCTCGACGGCCGCACGGAGGCGGAGATCGAGGACGTGCGCGCCGCTGCGGTCGCGGTGCTGCGCCATCGCGTCTTCATGAACTTTGCCGCGCTGAGCGAGAACATCAGCAGCGACGACCTGGTCGAGGGCCTCCTGGAAAGCGTCGACAGTGCGGCGGTCGACGCGACGCCGATCGCGGCGTCGGCGACGGATGAGCCGCCGATCACGCCGTGGCCCGACGCGCTCGACGACGTCGCGATGATTCACGAGATGCGCGACGTCATGGCCTCGGTGCGCAGGGAGGTGCAGCGCGTCATCGTGGGCCAGCAGGAGGTCGTCGAACTCGTGCTCACCGCGCTGCTCGCCGGCGGCCACTGCCTGCTCGTCGGCGTCCCGGGCCTGGCCAAGACGATGCTCGTGCGCACGCTGGCGCAGGTGCTGGATCTCGCGTTCAAGCGGATCCAGTTCACGCCGGACCTGATGCCCGTCGACATCACGGGGACCGACGTCATGGAGACGGACGAGGCGACCGGGCGGCGCTCGTTCCGGTTCATGCGCGGGCCGATCTTCGCGAACCTGCTGCTCGCAGACGAGATCAACCGGACGCCGCCCAAGACGCAGGCCGCGCTGCTGGAGGCCATGCAGGAGCAGTCGGTGACCGCGGGCAACACGACCTACGCGCTCGATCCCCCTTTCTTCGTGCTCGCGACGCAGAACCCGCTGGAGCAGGAGGGCACATACCCGCTGCCCGAGGCGCAGCTCGATCGGTTCATGTTCAACATCCACCTCGACTACCCGTCGGAGCAGGAGGAGCCGGTCATCATCGACCGGACCACCGGGGGCGCAGGCGCCGAGCCGCGGCGCGTGCTCGACGGCGACCAGATCCAGCGGTGCCAGCGGCTCGTGCGGCAGGTGCCGATCTCGCGACACGTGCTGACCTACGTGACCAGCCTGGTGCGCGCGACGCGGCCCCAGACCCGCGGCGCGCCGGACTTCGTGACGAAGTACGTGCACTGCGGTGCCGGGCCCAGGGCGAGCCAGAACCTCGTCCTTGCGGCGAAGGCGCGGGCGGTCATGAACGGGCGGCTGAACGTGTCGATCGATGACGTGCGTGCCGTCGCGGTGCCCGTGCTGCGGCACCGGATCTTCACCAACTTCAGTGCCGACGCGGAAAACGTGTCGACGTTCGATCTCGTGCGCCGCTTGGTTCGGATCGTGTCCGAGCCTAAGATCCGTCAGGAGAAGGCGCTCGAGCGTGAGGCCGAGCAGGAGGCGGGGGCCGGGTCGTCGAAGGACGACCGCCTCGTCGTGCAGTGCCCGATGTGCCGCAAGGTGCTCAAGGTGGCCGCGGAGGCGGCGGGCCAGAGCGCCCGATGCACTCACTGCGGCAAGGTTTTTCCCGTGGAGGCCGGATCATGAGCGAAACGCAACGAACCGGCACCGGCGATTCGAGCCGGTGCGTGACGGCGGATGCCTGCTGCGGCGCCGAGCGCCCCGTGTCGGCCGGCCGCTTCGAGTGGCTGCGCCCCTCACGGCGCTCCGTCGTGACGGCGCTCGGCGCGGCGCTGCTGCTGCCGCGGCGCCTGTTCGGCGCGCAGGTGCTCGATCATTGCGGCCCGACGCCGAAGCCGCCGAAGCCGGCGCAGGCCTCCGCGGCCGAGGGGCTGCCGCCGCTTCCGCTTCCGGTCGTCCCCCAGCGGCGCACCGAGAAGAAGAACCCGCCGCGGCCGCCGGTGATCATCAGCAAGATCAGGACGGAATCGATCGCCGACTGGGGCACCGATCTGAACGACGTGAACAACCTGCTGATCTGGATGAAATCGAAGCTGCAGGTGAACTTCACCTACGAGGAGAAGCCGCTCGGCGGCATCCCGCTCGAGTCGGGGCAGGTGCCGGTCCTGTACCGGACGGGGCACGAGGCGTTCCGGTTCGGGCCGCAGGAGCACGCGCGGCTGCGCCGCTACCTGCTGCGCGGCGGCATGATCATCTTCGACGCTTGCTGCGGCCGGCCGGCTTTCGCCGAATCGGCGCGGCGCGAGATCGCTGCGATCCTGCCGGAGCACCGGCTCAAGCCGATCGGCCTCGATCACCCGGTCTTCAACTGCTACTACGAGAACGCCGGCTTCGTGCGGTTCACGTCGCACTCGCTGACGCAGCGGCCGCAGCTTCGCAGCCCGGGGCCCTCCGGCATCGAGGGCGTCGAGATCGCGTGCCGCCTGGCGGTCGTGCTCAGTCCGCACGACCTGTCTTGCGGCTGGGACATGCACACGCACGCGCTGTCTGACACGGCGTACGTCGAGAGCGAGGACGCACTCAAGATCGGCGCGAACCTGATGGCCTACGCCACCGCGACGCGCGACCTGAGCGTCGGACAGGCGCAGTCGAAGGCGTACGTCGACGCGGATCCGACGAAAGCTGACAAGTTCCGCGTGGGACAGCTCGTGCACGAGGGCGACTGGAACCCCGACCCGGCCGGCCTGCGCAACCTGCTCGACACCGTCGCGCGGACGACGGCGCTGCGGATCAGCTTCGCCACCGAGCCGGTCGAGCCGAACGCCGATCAGCTCGGCCGTTTCCCGTTCCTCTACATGACCGGTCACGAGGACTTCACTTGGAGCGAACGACAGGTCGGCGCCCTGCGGCGGTACCTGGCCAACGGCGGGTTCCTGCTTGCCGACGCCTGCTGCGGTCGTGCGAAGTTCGATGCGGCGTTCCGGCGCGAGCTCGGAAGAGTGCTCGGCGGTGCAGGGCGCCTGCAGCGCCTCCCTGCGACGCATCCGCTCTACAGCACGCATCACCGGATCGGATCGGTCGGGTACAGCCAGGCCGCGATGGCGCGCCTGCGCGTCGGCCGTGCGGATCGCCCGCGCCTGGAATCGGTGGCGATGGCCGGCCGGACCGCGGTGCTCTACAGCCCGGTCGGGCTCAACGTGGGGTGGCGTCTCAAGCCGGTCCCGTACGCGGTGACGTGCGACGCGGACAGCGCGCTGAAGCTCGGGGTCAATTCGGTGGTTTATGCGCTGGCGCAGTGACGGGTGATGTGGTGACCAGTGTCCGCGAACAGAAACCCCCTAACCCCCCCAACCCCCCCTTGGAAAGGGGGGGCTTGCATGCGCACCTTTCCAGGTGGGGGTGGGCGGGGGTCCTGCTCCTCGCTTTATTCGCGTCCGCACCCGTCCACGCCTCGGACGACGTTCGATTCCTGACGGCCTTCGAGCGCACGCGCACGGAGCCCGATCGCGCGCCCGAGATCTGGCAGGCCTTCATCGAGCCCTATCCGAAAGGTGACCTTGCAGCGTTGGCGCGGCTGATGACCGCGGTGCACCTGGTGCGCAAGGGCGCCGGGCAGGACCAGGTCGACGGGGCGCTCGCGTCGATCCGGCAGGGTGACGATGAAGGTCGGGCGCTGCGCCGGCATGTCCATCGCGCTGCGCTGGCCATGGCAGCGCGACGGCAGATGCGGTCGCTCGTGGGTCACCTGCAGGCTTATTACCGGCGCCATGTCGCCTATCCGGCGGCGCTGTCCGACCTCGCGACCGAGAAGGTCGTCGCTCCGGCCATGCTCGTCGATCCGTTCGGGGCGCCGTACGACTACGCGGCCCGGGCGCGACGCCTGATGCCGGACGTCGAGCGCCAGGCTTTTACGCTGCGCTGCGGGTCGGTCGGGATCGAGCACGAAGATCTCGACCGCCTGATCGATCAGTCGCGGCAGCCCGTGCGCGCGCTCGTCGTCGACCGTGTCGCCACCAACCGCGACTACGTGCTCGTTCGCGTTCCGGCGAAGGACGGAACGCCCGGCCGCGCCCACCGATGGAAGATCGGCGCCCGCATGCGCGGTCTCACGCTGTGGTATGCCTCCGACCGGTTCCTGGTCGTCGGGTGGAAAGAGCTTCCGAGAGTGATGGTGGTGCGGGAACCACGGATGAGCTCGGATGAAGCTATCAGTCGTTAAGCCAATCGTTGTCTGTCTCTTCGGAACGGCCCCGCGGACACCGTTTGCCGCCGAATTAGCATCGCCTGCTTCGGCCTCCTTGCCAACGGACGATTCGCTCGGTCCTGGGCCCGCGGCAGAGTTCTGAGACAGAGCCTGATTTCAAGGTCGCGGCACCCACGTCTCGAAATCCGTGTTCATCCGTGGCTCTTTTCCCCGTTCGCGATGCCTTCGTCCTTCAGCTTCAGCGTCTGCTCGAGCTCGCGCAGAAGCCGACGAATCCGGGCCCGGCGTTCGTTGTTGAGCTGTCGGTATCCGAATCGGATTTCGTAGAACATCTCCGTCAGCGCGACGACCGGTCCGAAACGCACCGGCGCGCGGGCGACCAGCTCGCGGGCGAAGCCCTGCGGACTCTGCCATGCGGGGCGCACGTGGCCCCGACCCTCGAGCAGATCGAGCATCGTCAGGTAGAACCGGAGCTGCCGGACGAGCACGCGGCGCTGGGCGCGGGGAAGGGAGGTCAGCTGCAGGGCCACGAGTCGGCGGCGGCGCACCACGAGCGTGCGCACGAGGCTGAACAGCCCGACCGCGATGAAGATCATGATGACGCCGGCGATCGATTCAGTGAGGTGGTCCAGGCGCAGCTGGTGGTAGAAGCGGCGCACGCCATCGACGACGCGCGCCGGCACCGATCCCTCCCCGGTCGTGATCTCGGTGACCGATTCGTTGAACCGGGTGATCACGTGCCGACGCGATTGACGGTTGTAGGAGACGAACCACCGTGTCCACATGAACTCCAGGTGCTCGTAGAGATGTCGGAAGCGGCGCAGCCACGCGTTCGGCGCCCGGTGCTCATCCTCGACGTCCGCGGCCGGGCTCGGATCGAAGGTGCGCCAGGCCGACGGTGCGATCTCCGCTTCGATCCACGCGTGGGCGTGGCCGCGCCGTACGACGAAGTAGTCGCCGAACGGATTGCGTTCCGACGCGCGGTAGCCGGTGACGACGCGCGCCGGGATCCCGATCGACCGGGCCATGGCCGCCATCGCGGATGCGAACAGCTCGCAGTGACCGCGCCCCTCGGTGAGGATGAAGCGGGCAACGGGATCCTCGAACGGCTCCACCGGCGGTACGTCGAGGCTGTACTGGAACCGGTCCTGTCGGCCGAGGTAGTCGACCAGCGCGCGGCAGATCGCCAGGTCGTCGTCGGAATGCCGCTGCCCCGGATCACGCTGCAGTCCGGCTTCGCGAACTACCTTCAGTGCTCTGGCGCGGACGGCGTCCTGTTGGACGGTCCAGTGCCGGGCATAGTTCACCGGCGTGGCGACCGGCGCTTCGAAGTCGCGCGGAAGTGCGACGGGCGTCCGGAACGCGTAGACGAACGGCTGGGTCGGCAGCGTGTCCCGTTCGACCTGTCCGCTGACACGACTGAACTTGACGGAGTCGAGCTCCTCGCCGGCGATCGTCGTCGCGGGATGGATCGTGAACAGATGGCGCTGGCCGATGTCGAAATGGGTGACGGTCGCGTCGAGCAGCGGCCCCGCGTCGCCGATCTTCATCAGGTCGATCGCGCCGTCGCCGTCGACACGACGACTGATCGGATTCGGCGACGCGGACCAGGTCATGGTCGTCGGGTTGTAGTCGTCCAGGGCCGCGCCGCGCAGGAGCCATGAGTCGACGCCCGGGTCGCCGCCCGCCATCGTCAGCCGGAGGTTCAGGGCGACTTCCGGGCTGCTTCCCCGGGGCGGCCCGTGGCGCAACAGGACCTGCGGACTGAAACCCGTCTCCATGAACGCCCATTCCGACTGCGGCGCCAGCGGCACCCTCAGGCTGGGCTGGCGGGGCAGCAGCAGGAAGACGCCGGCGCCGACGAGGGCGCAGCCGGTGCCGGTGACGAGCGTGGCGACGCGAAAATGACCGCGGTGACCGCGGCTGACCACGGCCTTCGGCGGATTGACCGGCATGCCCTCCGGCGCGGCGGCTCGGTTTTGCCGCAGCACGAGATCGCTGCTGATCTTGAGCTGGAACAGCAGCACCGTCGAGAGGCCGAGCACGCAGTAGGCGATCAGCAGCGCCCCGAAGATCATGGAGTTCGACAGGGCGCTGGCGCTGATCATGCTCATGAGGCTCAGCGCCAGAAGCTGCGCGTACTCACGGTTCTCCTTGCGGCCGTACAGCAGGACGATCTGCAGGCTCATCGTGAAATGGCCGATGGCCACGATCAGGCGTTCTCCCCCGCCCTGGTAGAAGTCGAACGCGAACAGGAACGTGGCTCCGAACGCCGCGGTCATCGTCACCCAGCGCGGCAGCGGTCGGCCGGCCGGCCCCTCGACTACGTACCACGACAGCGCGGTGAGCGAACCGGCGATCAGCAGCAGTGCCGGGTTGCGCTCGGCGAGACAGCTGGCGATGATGCCCAGCATGATCTGCGCGAACGCGAAGCGCCGGAATCGCTGGTGGATCATGTCCATGTCGTGTCCAGCTCGCGGCGCTGCAGGCGCGTCGCGGCGCGCCCGTTGAGAATCGTGGCCGCGCCGCCCTCGATCGCGCGGACGTGGGCCTCGATCGCGTGGGCGTCGAGCACCATCGTGCGCTGGGGCCCGGACAGCGGGGGGCACAGGCCGACGCGCACGTTCGGCTCGGCGGGCATCGGCGGCCACTGCCCCGACCACGAGCGCGTGTCGAGGCGCGCGAGCGATTCGAGCAGTCGTTGCCGGTGCGGCAGGCTGTGGTGGATCGGAAAGGCGACGGGGGGCTCGACGCTGACCGCCAGGCCGACCTGGCATCCGTGAAAGTGCGCATCGCAGACGAGCGAAGCGGTCAGGCTCACCGCGTCCTCGATGATCTGCTCGTCGATGTCGTCGTCGTCGCTCCGGCTGAGGTCGAGCGCGATCATGATGCGCGGCGGGCTCGGCTGGGTCATCTCGCGTGACACGAGCGTGCCGCTCCGCGCCGTCCGTTTCCAGTCGATCATCCGGATGCTATCGCCCGGCCGGTACTCGCGCAGCCCGAGAAACTCCTCGTGGCCCCCGGGGCGCTCCATGCGCTTGCGCCCCGCCGGATCGATGCGCGACAGACGGTGCAGCACGCGGCGCTTGATGCGCCACAGCCTGGGGTAGACCAGGACGCTGCCGGGCAGGTCGACGGTGATCTTGCGGCGCAGGATGCCGAACGGGAAGGACGTGCTCATGACGACGCGTTCGAACTCGAGGACGCCGCGATGCGTCGGCACGCAGGGCGCCTCGGCCTGGATCTGCTGACCCGGCCCGAGATGCAACACCCAACCGAACGGCGTGCCGCGCAGGGCGCTCGGCGTCTCCGACTTGCGCTTCGATTTTCCGCGGCGTGGCTTCCACTGCTCGTGAATGACCAGGCCGAAGGCGGGCGTCCAGCGCTTGCGGTTGCGCACCTGGTAGCGGATGACCATCGACTCGCCGACGACGCCGTGACTCGGCGGAATGCGCTGGATCTCGAGCCCGCGCATCATTAGCGCGCACTGCAGGGCCGACACGACCAGGCCGCCCACCGTCAGGCCGAATCCCCAGTAGAGAATGTTCGACTGCGTGAGCAGCGCCACGATCAGCACCACGAACGTGACGAGGCAATAGAGTGCCCCGCCCGGTCCGAACGTGAATCTTCGGTAGCGCTTGAACATGGCGGGGCGCAGGAAGCCTTCGCGTTCGAGATCCCGGCGACCGGTCGTCGCCGTCAACCTTCATCGGCCACCCGTCTCGATATCGGCAGGGCGTCACCGGCCGCCTGCGTCAGAAACGGCCGGAAAACACCACCGCCCGCAGCCGGCGTCACTTGTTTTCCGGCGTCTTGTGGCTCGGCGTGCATCGTCCCGACATCCGCGGAGCGCGGGTGACGCCCATGTCAACAGCTTATTGCCCTCCCGGCTCGGGCCCCATCAACTGCTTCTTCCACTCGAGCGTCTCCTTCAGCACGTCAGGAGATGGACCGCCCCCGTGGTCCGGGCCGGGTGTCATCCGGATGAGCAGGCGCTGTCGGCGGCCGGGCACCTGCACGACCTGGTAGAGAGGCCGGAATCCCTTGTGCCGGCAGAGGATGGCCAGCTCGTATTCGAGCAGGCCCGCGCCCAGCTCGTCGATCGGCACCGAGAATTGCCCGTTCGCGTCCGTGACGGCGGGGCTGAGCGGCCTGGGATGCATGCTCGCCGGGTCGACGGTGAGCTCGATGGCCGCGCCGGCCAGCCCGCCCGAGTACAGGCGCGTGTCGTTCTCGTCGACCGTCGTGATGTCGGCCGTCTGGTCGGGCAGCACGGTCCCCTGCAGCCGGTACGCGGCGCAGCTCGGGAGGCCGGCGAGTGCGAGGCAGAAGGCAGCGAGTAGGGGGCGGCCCGGGTTCATCATTAAGCTATTGGTCGTTAAGCCAATCGTTATTTGTCATTTCGGATTCACCTCCCGACCCGAGTCCGAAATGACTTGATTTCAGCGGCCGGGCTGCTCGCTGCCGGTGACCTTCAACTGCTCGACCTGGGGGAGGTCCTTGAGGTTCGCGAGTCCGAACACCTCGAGAAAGCTCTTGGTCGTCCCGTAGAGCATGGGGCGGCCGAGCTCTTCCGCCCTGCCGACGATCTTGATCAGGTGGCGTTCGAGCAGGCTGCGCAGGACCTCGCCGCACGCGACGCCGCGGATCGACTCGATCTCGGCGCGGACCAGCGGCTGCTTGTACGCGATGATCGCCAGCGTCTCGAGCGCGGCCGGGCTGAGGCGCGTCTGCTGCCGGGTGCGGTTGAACTGGCCGGCCACCTCGGCGTACTCGGGGAGCGTGAGGATCTGCCAGCCGCCGGCGACCTGCTCGATCCGGAAGGATCGCCGCGTCTGCTCGTACTCCGCGTTGAGCTGGTCGATGGCGCGCGTGATGGTCTTGCCGCTGGCGCGGTCGATCAACTCGGCGAGCCGGACGGTCGCGATCGGGCGCTCGACCGCCATCAGCGCGGCCTCGACCTTGCAGGTCACCTCGTGCGGCACCGCTTCGCGCTTCGCGGTCTTTTCGGAATCGGCGGCTTTCTCCGCCACGGGGGTGTTGCCGGGGCCTTTCGCCATGCGGGCAATTTAGTCGAATCGGAGGGCGGAAGAAAGGACGGCGTGATCCGGCCCGGCTCGGCTACGCGAGTCCGCGGCGCCGCAGGCGTTCCATGTGCGATTGCAGCACGTGACCCGGGCACGTCGTCGGGCCCAGCTCCTGGTGCGTGTGAATCGCGCCGGCAGAGAGGTTGTAGCGGCGCATCAGTTCCTTGATCTTGCGCTGCAGGCTCGCGTACTGCGCGGCCGTCGGCTCCTGGCGGTTGAAGTTCCCGAGGACCATGATGCCGACGTTGTGCTCGTTGCTGTTCTTGACATGAGCGCCCTGGTACCTCAGCGGCCGCCCCTGCCAGATTCGCCCCGCCCGGTCGATCACGTAGTGGTAGCCGATGTCGCCGGCGCCCATGCGCTTGAGGTGAGACTTGCGGATCGATTCCAGCCGCCGGGCGGTCGACTGCCGGTCACTGAAGTGCACCGGCGTCCACCCCTCGTGGTGAATCGTCACGCGGTTCACGCCGCCCATGCGCTGCATCCGGCGGCCGATGGGGCCGACCCGGGCCCACTCGCCGCGACCGATCTCCGGCAGCGAAGCCGGCCGCCGGGGTACCGGCCGCGGCACGTGCGCGGGGCGCGGCGGACGGGTCTCCACGGTCTCGGGACGGGGTCGCGGCTCGATGTTCGGCCATTCGAGAGGCGGTCGATTCTGCGCCTGTCGGGCCGTCGGGGCGCATCCACCGAGCGCCATGCCCAGTCCGGCCAGCATCAGGTCGCGTCGAGTCAGATTCATGTCGCCTTCAACCAAGCATATCAGATGGCAATGCGCCTCGGCGCGCAGCAGACGGTTTATCGGCATGGAACGGTGACGGGCTGGAAAAGAGACGGGTGGGTGGGTGAGTGGGTGGATGGGTGAGTGGGGGG
>NYZC01000392.1 GCA_002686995.1 Phycisphaeraceae bacterium
CCAGCCGGCCTCCGATGTTCGCGTCGATCTCATCGAACACGAGCACACTGATCCGGTCGGCGCCGGCGAGAATGGATTTGAGCGCCAGCATGATGCGCGACAGCTCGCCGCCGCTGGCGATCTTGCGCAGCGGCCGCGCCGGCTGACCCGCATTCGGCGCCACCAGGATCTCGAGGCGGTCGAGCCCCGAGGCGCCGGCCTGTGCGATCGGCGACGGCGGCTCGAGCTCGATCGCCAGCCGCGCATCCGACATGCCGAGCTCCTTCAGCTCCGCCTCGACGAGGGGGACGAGGCGCAGCGCTGCCTCGTGCCGCTTTTCCGAAAGCTCGGCGCCCAGCGCCTCGAGTCCGGCGGCCAGCTCGGCGATTTGCCCGTCCAGCTCGTCGCGGTCGACGGTCTGGCCGCGCAGCCGCTCGATCTCATCCTGGATCGTGTCGCGATGAGCGAGCACGCTCGCCGCGGGGTCGTCGGCGCCGCCGCCCTCGCCGTACTTGCTGATCAGCCGATTGAGCACGTTGAGGCGCTGCTCGATCTCGTCGAGCTCGCCCGGATCCAGGTCGACGCCGTCCATGTAACGGCGCAGCTCGTAGGCGTTCTCCTGCAGCGACAGCGTCGCGACCCGCACCTGCTCGCACGACCCCGACAGCGATTCGTCGAGCTCGCTCATCTCCTGGAGCATCTGGCAGATCAGCTGCAGGCGATCGACCACCGATCCTTCCGATTCGTGCAGCGACTCGTGGATGCGGCCCACGTCGTGACGGATGCGCTTCAGGTTGGCGAGCACGCGGTGGCGGGCCTGCAATTCCGCCAGCTCGCCGGCCTGCGGGTCGACGTCGTCGATCTCCTGGGCCTGGAACTCGTAGAGCTCGAGCTGCTGGCGGCGGAGGTCCGACGACTCGACCAGCGATGCGCGCCGCGACTCCAGGTCCCGCAGCGCCCGGTGGGTCGCCGTGAACCGGCGGCGCATCGCGTCGCAATCGGCGAAGCCGTCCAGGACCGAGAGCTGGTTGGCAGGCGTGAGCAGGAACTGCTGGTCGTGCTGGCCGTGAATATCGACGAGCACCTGGCCGACGGCCCGGGCCATCGTGGAGGTGGCCGGACGACCGTTGATGCTGACGCTGGAGCGCCCGCCGGCCGCGATCCGGCGCGTGATCAGCAGCGGCTCGTCGGGATCCGGCGGCGCGTCGTCGATCGCGGTCTCGACCTGCTCGCGGACCCATTCGTCGCGAATCTCGAAGACGCCCGTCACGCGCGCCTCGTCGGCCCCGGACCGGACCATGTCACCGCGCCGGCCGCGCCCGCCGAGCAGGATCTCCAGCGCCCCGAGGATGAGACTCTTACCCGCCCCGGTCTGACCCGTGAAACAGTTCAGCCCCTCCTCGAACTCGACGACAACGTCCTCGATGACGGCAAGGTTGGAGATGTGTAGCTCGCGGAGCATCCGCCTGCCCGTCCTGGTGTCCGCCGATCCGCGCGGCGCCGCGTCCTGCGGGCGCCGATGCCGCGTACTGCAATGCGGCCGAGAGGATTCGAACCTCCACGGGATTTTCATCCCACTAGCACCTCAAGCTAGCGCGTCTGCCAATTCCGCCACGGCCGCATGGGGGGCAAGAGTATAAACGAGCGCGGCGGCGAGGGTCTAGGGTATGGGGTGGGGGGGGTGGGGGGTCGGGTGCCGGGTGTGGGTTCGGGGGTGGCCGCGTGGCAGCCGCGGGATCAGCGATCAACCAGCAATTCTGACATGGTTCGCCATCAGGTTGCTCATCTTCCATGTACCCGAACTCGTAGAGATGTGGGATGATGCGGAAGCCACTATCGACGGCACAGCGCGCAGTGGTCGATTCGTCCGCGTGGATCGGTGAGCGTCTCGCCGATCAACTCGTACCGGGGATTGCGCTTGTCAGTGTCCCGCTCATGGCGTTGACGACCGGTTCGTCTTCCCAAACAGGATCGTTGACGTGAGTTCTACCGAATCGGGACCGGAATCCGCGACCGACAAACCGCGAGCGAAGGCCCCCTGGCGTTCCCGCGTCGCTATCAACGTCATTACTGTCGTTGTCGGCGTCCTCATTTTCTGGCTCCTCGGTTTCATCGTCGAGGACATCGGTTCCATGAAGGGTCCGGATTACCCGGAAATCGAAAAGGCCCATCTCGACCCTGATCTCATCGAGCGTGATACGGGCCTTACACGAAAGATCTCGGAAACGAAGCGCCTCGTCGAAAAGCAGAACAAGAAACAGCAGCTCCTTTCGCAAAGCAGCCAGGGCCTCCAGAAGACGATGGGCCAGCTCCTCGAACTGCAGAAACTCAGTCTCGAAAAAGAGCAGGCTCTTGCGGCCGACCAGTCGAAAGCCCTGAATGACAGCCTCGAAGTCTTCCTGTCGAATCAGCAGCGCTTTCAGCACATCAACGAGGAGATCGCCGCCCTCGTCGAGAAGCAGCAGTCATTCGAAGACGAGCAGGCCTCCGTCCGGCGCGATCTCGAGCAGCAGCGTCGGCCCGCTCGCGATAAGTTTCAGGAGCTCGCCGATCGCCATCGCTGGCGCCTCGCCATGCTCAAGCTCGTAGTCCTTGCCCCTCTCTTCGTGGTCGGCGTCTGGCTCGTCTTGCGCATGCGCGGCCACACCTACTTTCCCCTTGTTCTCGCATTCACGGGGCGACTTCGGTCAAGATGCTCGTCGTCATGCACGAGCACTTTCCGCGGCGCTGGTTCAAGTACATCCTCATTCTCATTCTTCTCGCCGCCGCGGCTCGCCTCCTCGTCTACTTCATTCGTTCGATCGTGGCACCGAGCAAAGACAAGCTCTTGCGCCAGTATCGGGACGCCTACGAGAAGTTCCTCTGCCCCGTCTGCGAATATCCCATCCGCCGCGGCCCGATGAAGTTCCTCTACTGGAACCGGCGCACGCTCAAGAAACTCCGCCTTCCTGCGCAGTCCGCCGAAGAGGACACGTCCGGTGATCCCTATATCTGCCCCTCGTGTAGTGCTGATTTGTTCTCGGAATGCCCGTCGTGCCACGCCGTCCGCCCGACCCTTCTTCCATTCTGCGATCATTGCGGCGCCGCCTCCGATTTCGCGACCTCCTGACGCGGGCTTCGCCTGCAGGTCGGAAAGTCGTCTCGGATCGAATCAAGATCGCCGCCAGTGTCAGGGAAGTGCTGGCTGCGACGCAAGTGCAACGGTATCTCCTGACTGCTCCTGCCAGGCCCCAAGGCGCGCGGTCATATCGCGGACGCGCGCCTGCTGGTCGGAATGCCCCGGCGCCGGAGCCGCCATCGCCGATATCCCGGTCCCCGGTCCCCGGTCCCGCCTTGACACCCGGCGCCCTTCGCCTGAAACTTCTCCGCGGCGCTGCGCGGGCGGCGACGGAATACCACTGAATTCCATAGCGACTGGACGAGAATGGGACTGACCGTTTGCAAGTTCGGCGGAACCTCGCTGGCCGACGAGCCGCAGATCAGAAAGGTGCAGGCCATCGTCGCCGCGGACGCCGGACGACGCTTCGTCGTGCCGTCGGCCCCGGGCCGGCGGAACGCCGACGATCGCAAGATCACCGACCTGCTCTACCTCTGCCACAACCTGGCGGAGCAGAAGGTCGCCTTCGACGAGGTGTTCGACCTGGTCAGCGGGCGCTACCGGGACATCGCGTCCGCGCTCGGCGTCGACGTCGATCTCGACACCCATCTCGCGAAAGTGCGCCAGGGCCTTCTTGACGGCGCTTCGGCCGACTACGCGGCCAGTCGCGGCGAGTTCCTCAACGGGCTGATCATCGCCCGGTTGCTCGACAGCACCTTCGTCGACGCGGCGGAGATCATCTTCTTCGACGCGCACGGCGCTTTCGAGACGGAACGCACCCAGCAAGCCATTGACGCGCAGGTCCGGCCCATGGCGCGGGCGGTCGTCCCGGGCTTCTACGGATCGATGCCCGACGGCTCGATCAAGACGTTTTCGCGCGGCGGCTCGGACATCACCGGGGCGATCGTCGCCCGAGGCGTCGGCGCCGACGTCTACGAGAACTGGACCGACGTGTCGGGCCTGCTGATGGCCGACCCCCGCATCGTCGATCACCCGAAGCCGATCGACGTCATCAGCTACCGCGAGCTGCGCGAGCTTTCGTACATGGGCGCGACCGTCCTGCACGAGGACGCGATCTTCCCGGTGCGGCAGGCGGGCATCCCGGTCAACATCCGCAACACGAACCGCCCCGAGGATGCCGGATCGATGATCGTGCCCGAGGCGGAGCAGAAGCACACCGGCGCGATCACGGGCATCGCCGGCCGCAAGCACTTCACGGTCATCGCGCTCGAAAAGGCGCTGATGAACGCCGAGATCGGGTTCGGACGACGCCTGCTGAACGTGCTGGAGTCGAACCACGTCAGCTTCGAGCACATCCCCAGCGGCATCGACACGATGAGCGTCGTGATCGCCGACCAGGAGCTGGACGGCAAGCTCGAGCGCATCAAGGCCGAGATCGACCAGGAATGCCGGCCGAACAACATCGACATCTATCCCGAAATGGCCCTGATCGCGACCGTCGGCCGCGGGATGGCCCGTCAGCCCGGCATGGCCGCAAAGCTCTTCGCCGCGCTCGCGGACGCGAAGGTGAACATCCGGATGATCGACCAGGGGTCGAGCGAGATCAATATCATCGTCGGCGTCGAGACCGAAGACTTCGAGAAGGCGGTCTGCGCGATCTACAAGGCGTTCATCGGGTGACGACCGACGACACTTCCCACCGACCCCCCGAAGACCTCGATCACGTCATGCAGGGCGCGAGCACGTCGCTCGCCGAGATGGACTACCTCGCGTGCGAGCAGCGTTGCCTCGAGGCCCTGGCGATCGCGCGCCGCCGCGGTGACTGGTCGAACTACGCGCGCGTGCTGCTTCCACTGCAGGAGGCCCGCCGCCAGCGCCGCATGATCGCGGTGGAGGGCACGATCCGGCTGGGCACCACGGACCTCGGCGAGCCGTCGGCACAGTGGCTCGATCGATTCGATGCGGGCTGCATCGTGCTCACGCATCCGCACGATCGGGCCACGTCGCGGCGCCTGCACGAGACCGCGCGGCGGGCCAGCCGCCACGTCGAGATCCTGTTCTGCGACAACGCGGCGTCCGCGAAGCAGTGGACCTTGCGCACCTTCGACGGACCGGAGTCCGAAGCCGTGATCCCGGCGCCGCCCGGACCAGTCCTTGACCGATGGCTGGAGCCGCAGGGCGCGGCCATGCGAGACCGGACGGCCGCCGACTGGTTCCTCGAAGCATGCGAGCGCATCGGCGACGCGGTCCTGACCGGCGTGCCGCAACCGTCGGGGCGCAGCGGGCTCGAAGCGCTGGAGCAGTGCCTCGTCGCCGTGACGGACCACGAGATCCTGCACCAGACACTGGGCCGGGTCGCGAGGGAGATGGCTGTGGGCGGGACCGCATCGGAGTAGGGACCACAAGATGGGCCAGGATGCACACGGAGGGACACGGGACGAGCTTCAACCGGTTCCCGGTCATCAGGAGCGGCGGTGTCTCCAGAACCCAGCGTCGCGATGGTCCCGGTGGCCTGATGGCCTGATGGCCTGATGGCCTGATAGTCCAATAAAGCCCACCGACTATTGTGCGTCCGCCCCCTGAACGATCAGTGACTACATGAACGCCCTGCTCAAGCGGTTGACGACGGCGTCGCGCGGCGCCTGGCTCGTGCGGCTCGGGGTCGCGGCGTTCGTCGTCGGGTGCGCGGCCGCGTTCTTCCTGTGGCGACAGACGCCATCGGAATACGCCCGATTCGAGCAGCACTACCTCGCCCGCGAAGAGGACCGCCACGTCGACACCGTGGCCGCGGTGGAATCGGCCCTCGAGCAGGCGGTGCTGAGCGCCACCGCGCTGCCGCAGCGCCGCATGCTGGTGCTCGATCGCGACGAGGTCAGCGTGTGGCTGACCCGCCGCCTCTGGACCTTCGCCCGGCGTCGCGGCCATCACCCGCCTCGGAAGATCCCGGTGCTCATGTTCGACGGCGCGCCGGGCGATCCCATCGTGCGCTTCCGATTCGAGACGTTCGAGTTCACCCAGGTCTTCAGCGTCGCGATCGATGCGACATTCGACGCGGACGGCACCGTGCGCCTGCGCGCCGGCGCCCCGCGAGCCGGCCGACTGCCGATCACGTTCGGCTTCCTCGTCGGCATCCTCAGTAAGAACGCCGCCTCGGACGAGATCAGGGCGTCGATCGGCGACCTCGACCGGCACCTGCGCGGCCACCGCTTCACGCCCCGGTTCGCATTCGACGACACCCGCACCGTCACGGTGCGCGGCGTGACGATCACGGAAGCCGAGGTGAAGCTGGACCTGGAGATCGAGGAGGCGGTTGTCGGCACCGGAGTTCGCGTTTCGGGGGCCGGGCCCGACTGAAATGAAATCGGGTCTCCCGAAATGTGTGAAACTCCAACCAATAGCCCGGAACCCGAGCCCGTGGACTCTACAATCCTCCTATGACCACCTCCCGCCGAATTGTCGTCGGCATCAGCGGAGCCAGCGGCGCCGTATACGCCCGCCGCACCGTCGAACTGCTCGTCGCGGCCGGCGTCGAGGTCCACCTGGTCGTCTCGCCCGTCGGCCAGCGCCTTGTTCACGACGAGCTGGGCATGGAAGGCGTCGATCTCGAAACATTCGCCGGCTCGCCCGACGGCGCCGCACGCATCACCCTCCACAATTTCCGCGACGTCGGCAGCTCGATCGCCAGCGGCTCGTTCCGGCATGACGGCATGATCGTCGTCCCCTGCTCCTCGAACTCGCTGTCTTCCGTCGCGCACGGCGCGCAGCAGAACCTCCTGCACCGCGCCGCGGCCGTGACGCTCAAGGAGCGCCGCCGCCTCGTCCTCCTGCACCGCGAAATGCCCCTCTCGGCTGTCGACATCCGGAACATGCAGCTCGCGACCGAGGCCGGCGCGATCATCTGCCCCGCAAGCCCGGGGTTCTACATGCTCCCGCGCACCATCGACGACCTGGTCGACTTCGTCGTCGCGCGCCTGCTCGACCTGGTCGGCGTCGACCACGACCTCGCCGTTCGGTGGGGCGAGTCGAAGGTCTGAAGGTCTGAAGGTCTGAAGGTCTGAAGGTCTGAAGGTCTGAAGGTCGGAAGGTCTGAAGGTCGAAGGTCGGAAGGTCGGAAGGTCGGAAGGTCGAAGGTCGGCGGCGCGCGTCGTTGACCTTCGACCTTCCGACTTCCGCCCTTCGACCTTCGACCTTCGACCTTCGACTAGAATCCCACCGTGGAGCAGCGCGCGTTTCAGCTTGTCAGCGACCTCAGCCCGCGGGGGGATCAGCCCGAGGCCATCGATGCGCTGTCGCGCAGCATCGAGCGCGGTGAGCGGTTCCAGACGCTGCTCGGCGTGACCGGATCGGGCAAGACGTTCTCGATGGCGCACACGATCGCCCGCCTCAACCGGCCGACGCTCGTCATCAGCCACAACAAGACGCTCGCGGCCCAGCTCTACGAGGAGTTCCGCGAGCTGTTTCCCGACAATGCCGTCTGCTACTTCGTCAGCTATTACGACTACTACCAGCCCGAGGCCTACATCCCGCAGCGCGACATCTACATCGAGAAGGACGCCTCGCGCAACGATGACCTCGACCGCCTGCGCCTCGCCGCCACGACGCACCTGGTCAGCCGCAACGACGTCATCATCGTCGCGAGCGTGTCCTGCATCTTCGGCCTCGGCTCGCCCGACGAGTACAAGCGATCGGTCATCAGCGTCGGCAAGGGCCACCCGCTCGACCGGCGCGCCTTCTTCCTGTCGCTCAACGACCTGCAGTACAACCGCGCCGTCAACGAGTTCAAGCGCGGCACCTACCGCGTCCGCGGCGACGTCGTCGACGTCTATCCCGCCGGCGAGGAGTACGCCTTCCGGATCGAGCTCTTCGGTGACGAGGTCGACCGGATCGAGCTGATCGATCCGATCAGCGGAGAGGTGCTCGCCGAGGACAACCAGGTCTTCATTTACCCGGCGGTTCACTACGTCCTGCCCGAGCAGCAGATCGAGCAGGCGCTGGGGTCGATCGCCGACGAGCTGGACCACCAGCATTCGGCGCTTCGCACCGAGGGCAAGCTGCTCGAGGCCCAGCGCCTCATGGCACGGACGAAGTACGACCTGGAGATGATCCGTGAGGTCGGCTACTGCTCGGGCATCGAGAACTACAGCCGCCACCTCGACGGCCGGCCCGCCGGCTCGCGGCCGTTCACGCTGCTCGACTACTTCCCGGACGACTGGCTGCTGTTCATCGACGAGAGCCACGTCACCCTCCCGCAGCTTCGCGCGATGTACAACGGCGATCAGAGCCGCAAGCGCGTGCTCGTCGAGCACGGCTTCCGGCTGCCGAGCGCCCTGGACAACCGGCCGCTACGCTTCGAGGAGCTCGAGAAGAGCTTCCCGCAGTCGCTGTTCGTCAGCGCGACGCCCGGTCCATACGAGCTGGAGCAGACCGGCGGCGCGGTCGTCGAGCAGATCATCCGGCCGACCGGCCTGGTCGATCCCCAGATCGAGGTCCGGCCCGCGGCCGGCCAGGTGCCGGACCTGATGACCATGACGCAGCAGCGCGTCGAGCGCGGCGAGCGCGCGCTGGTCACGACGCTGACCAAGCGGCTCGCGGAGGATCTCAGCTCCTACCTCGCCGACCAGAACCTGCGCTGCCGCTACCTGCACAGCGAGATCGACACGCTGGACCGCGTGACGATCCTGCGCGAGCTGCGCGAAGGCGAGTTCGACGTGCTCGTCGGCGTCAACCTGCTGCGGGAAGGGCTCGACCTGCCCGAGGTGTCGCTCGTCGCCATTCTCGACGCCGACAAGACAGGCTTTCTGCGCAGCGCGACGAGCCTCATCCAGCAGATCGGCCGCGCCGCGCGCAACGTCAACGCCACGGTGATCCTCTACGCCGACGAGGTCACGCCGGCGATGCAGCAGGCGATCGAGGAGACGGGACGGCGACGACAGAAGCAGCTTGACTACAACCAGGAGCACGGGATCACGCCGAAGACGGTGGAGAAGGCGATCCGGCGCGGTATCGAGATGGAGCTTCGGGCGCACCAGACGGCACGAGCGGCGATCGGCGGCGAGCAGACGGAGTATGACCGGGATCAGATGCTTTCGGACCTGGAGACGCAGATGCTGGAGGCGGCGAAGGCGCTGCAGTTCGAGCGCGCGGCGATGCTGCGTGATCAGATCAGCGAGCTGAAGTCGGCGCCGGAGATCGGATCGGCCGCGATGACGTCGACGAAGCGGCAGACGAAGCCGGGCACGCCGGGCGTGAAGGCGAGCCGGCGAAGGAAGAAGGGGTCTGGGGTCTAGGGTCTAGATTCTTACGGTGCAACTTCTCGTCACGGTGACGAGAAGTCGAAGGTCGAAGGTCCAGAGTCCAAAGTCCAAAGTCCAAAGTCGAAGGCGG
>NYZC01000393.1 GCA_002686995.1 Phycisphaeraceae bacterium
GACGCATGAAGAGTAAACCGCGCGGCGTCAGCCCGCGGGTCGAATACCAAGACGGCTCAATGACGACGTCACCCCCAACAAACGGAACACTCACCCGCGCCAGCGGGCGAGACGGTCGGGCGAGACGCCCAGCAGGTAGGCGACCATGCAGACCTGGTTGACGCCCGCCGTGCGCCAGAAGCCGTTGCGCTGCCAGCGGCGGGCCGAGGTCACCACTTCGGCGTCTGCGATCCCGATCCGGCCGGACCGGCGGAGCCTTCTCACCAGCTCGTAGTCCTCCATGATCGGAATCGGACGGTAGCCGCCGATCTCCCGAAATCGCCGCGCGCGGATGAACAGCGCCTGGTCGCCGTAGGGCATCTGCAGCGAGCGCGATCGCCATTGAACCAGGCCCTCGGCCATGCGGTACGTCCACTGCGGCGCGTCCACCCGAAGCCGGAACGCCCCGGCGACCACGCCCTGCCGCGACAGCACCTGCTCGACAGCCAGCTCGAAGCCGTCGGGCATCGCGGTGTCCGCGTGCAGAAACAGCAGTGTCTCGCCCGCGGCGACCTCCGCGCCCGCGTTCATCTGGCGGCCGCGGCCGGGCGCGCCGGTGACGATCCGCGCGCCATGGGCGCGGGCGATGTCGACCGTGTCGTCGGTGCTCTCACCGTCCGCGACAATGACTTCGTGCACGCCGGATCCGGCAAGTCCGGACAGCAGGCCGCCGAGGCGCGGCCCCTCGTTGAGCGTCGGAATGATGACCGAAATCGATCCGGTCACTCGCGCTCATCCGTCCGCCTGAGGTTGAGGGCCCAGTCGTAGCGCAGCCAGCGCCGCCGAATTCGTTCGCCTCGCTTCCGGGCCGCCGCCACGTCCGGGGCATACCGCGCCACGTATTCGAGGATGCCGTCGGTGTCGTCGGCAAAATCCTCACCGTACCAGTCGTACAGCTTCGTCAGGTGCACGGTGCGCTTCCGGACGTCGTACTCGAGCCATTTCGGATGCCGATGGGTGTCACGGGTCTGGTCCTCGAGCTGCTCCTCGAGACGGTTCGCGACGAACGCCTCGTTGCGCAGCTTCGGGCAGCTCGCAGCCGCGCAGACCAGGGCGAAGTGAATGCGCGGCTCGTCGAAGACAGGGCGAATCTGCTCGTGCTCGATCTGGTTCAGGCTCCATGTGTGCGGGCCCACGCGCCATCGCACGTGCTTCCAGCGCTTCGAACCGGGAATGTCCTTGATGGATTTCAGGCGCCCGTCGTCCCAGTAATCGAGAATCAGGCGCAACGTAAAAGCGTTGTAGGCGTTGATCAGCAGCGCCAGCTTCTCGTCGCGCGGCAGCTGGTCGATCGGCGCGCCGGCGAGCGCCGCGACATATCGGTCCAGCTCGGCCGGGTCGCGTGCCAGCGCCGCGTAGCCGACACCGCCCTGATCGTCGACGTGCCGGCGCACGAGATCGTTCCAGGTCGAATGGTCGAAGGTCGGTGCCGGGGTCGCCGTCTCTGGCAGGTCACTGCAACCGACGGTCACCAGGAGCAGTCCGAAGAGGACAGGGGTCATTGCGCTCATTCCGTCTCGTGTAGCATCGCGCCCTCATGCCATACGACCCGACGGCTCACGCCGTCGGTACGCCGGCCCGAGCACCTTGGCGAACCGCGCGGCGTAAGCCCGCGGGTCGGATGACATCTGGCACAACAACCGCGACCACCCCGGCGAACCGCGCGGCGTAAGCCCGCGGGTCAGATGACATCTGGCACAACAACCGCGACCACCCCGGCGAACCGCGCGGCGTAAGCCCGCGGGTCAGATGACACCTGGCACAACAACCGCGACCACCCCGGCGAACCGCGCGGCGTAAGCCCGCGGGTCGAATGCCATGACGGCACATGGACGGCACCACCAGATGATACCGCCCTACCCCAGAGCTGACGGTCCGCCCGGGCCGACGACCCAGATGTATGCGTCGTTGAGCAGCTTGGCGAGGAAGAAGTTCATCACGATGATCGCGAGAAAGCTGGCGACGAACGCATCGGTCGCGGCACGACCGACGCCGCGGGCGCCGCTCGCGCAGTGAAAACCCTTGTAGCAGCTGATCAGGCCGATCGCGAGACCGAACACCAGCGTCTTGAGCAGTCCCGTCAGCACGTCGTACGGCACGATGAACTGTCCCGCGAAGTCCCAGTAGGCCTGCGAAGACACCCCGTATCCCCGCACGGTGACCAGGTAGCCTCCGATGATGCCGAGCAGGTCGCTGAAGATCGTGAGAATCGGAATCATCACCACGCAGGCAAAGACGCGGGGCACGACGAGGTAGGCGATCGGATCGACGCCCATGCACCGCAGCGCGTCGATCTGCTCGGTGACCCGCATCGTGCCCAGCTCCGCGCTGACGGCGCCGCCGACGCGCCCGGCGAGCATGACGGCGGCAAGGACCGGCCCGATCTGCTTGATGACCGAGATGCCGATAATGCCGCCGAGCCGGGTCTCCTGCCCGATCGCGAGAAACGGGGCGTACATCTCGACCGCGAGCACCATCCCGATGAACGCCCCCACGACCATCACCACCGGCGCGCTTCGGGTCCCGATCTGGAACATCTGCGGCAGGATCAGGCGACCGCGAAACCAGCGTCCCGGTCTGAATAAGAACCATCTTGTCGCCACTGCGCAGAACAGCGTGAAGACGCCGCAGCGCTCGACCAGGAGCATGATGCGGCCGCCCAGGCGCGAGATCACGGGATCGGGATGGAGCGATTCGGTGGTCAGGGCTCAGTCTCGGCCTTCAGAGGTCATGCATGGGTCCGCATGGTCCGCATGGTCCGCATGGTCCGCATGGGTCCGTATGGGTCCGCATTGGTCCGTATGGTCCGCTCGTATTCGGCGGCGGGTGGCTGGGGTCGAGCGAAGCGAGCCCCCAGTGACCGCGGATATTCACTCGCGAAGCTCGCAGCGTTTCGAAGGCATCTCACTGGGGGCTTGCTGCGCTCGACCCCAGCCACCCGCCGTCACGCGCTGACGTCCGATCTCTGAACTTCCATCGGCTGGCTCCTTCGACGGCGTGATCGTAACGCGGCTGAGCCGCAACGTTCAGGACCACGGATGGACACGGATGGACACGGATGAATCAGAAAGAGAAAAAATCCGTGTTCATCCGTGTTCATCCGTGGTTCTTCAATTTCTCGTCACGGTGACGAGAAGTGACACCGGAAGAATCTAACCATATCAGGACCCGCGCCGCGGCGCGTTCGATTCGTCCGGCCACGCCCCATAATCGCGATTTTCCGGTCCGCGAACCGCTTCAGGACGGGTCAGCCACCCCGACCGTGAGCAAAGTCGGTGCCCGGGCGGACCGATGATCACATCAAGCAGTCGGCGCGAGGAGGCAAGGCGTCCGCCGTGCATCCGGGGTCCACGCAACCGATCGACGATCGATCGCCCAGCGCCGGCATCAACGGACGGGTGATTGCTCATGCGCCTACGAAATCACGTTTCGCTCCTGCACATCGTCGCGATCTCCGGCGCCGCAGGCCTGGCCCTGTCCGTCGTGTTCCTGATGGCGTACGTCAGCTCGTCGACCGGCGAGGTCGTTCAGGTCACGCAGTTTCATCAGCGCCTCGGGATGATCCTGACCGAGGGGGGCGACCTGCGCAAGATGCTGGACGACGGCGACGAATCGGCGACCGACACCACCCTCGTGCTGCTGAACGCCGCCGCGACGCGCTGGTACATCGACCTGATCAAGCTGCAGGACGAAACCGACCCGATGTGGCCGGCCGCGACCGACCGCGCGATCGCACCGCTCCGCTCGCTGATCACGCGCGGCCACCGAGCCGTCACCGCCGAGCGCTCGATTCGTGACCTGCAGGAGATCCGCAGCGAGTTCGACATCCTGATCACGCGCCTCACGCAGCTCGAGCGCGTGACCGAGAAGGCCTCCGCGGACCACAAGCGCACGCTGTCGAGCCGTAAGCGCACCGCGATCATCGTCATCGGCATCTTCTGCATCATCTACCTCGCCGCGGTCGAGCACACGCGCTTCCTCACGACGCGGCGGCTCATCCGGCCCGTCGAGGAGCTCGCGGACGTGGCGATCCAGGCGATGGCCGGAGACGAGCGGACGCCGCACCTCAAGCAGTGCGGCACCGACGAGCTGAACCACCTCTCGACGATGCTCGCCTCGTTCGTCGACACGCTCAAGGAGCGCGTCAAGGAGCGAACCGAGCAGCTCGAGCGCCAGAAGGAGTCGCTGGAGCGCGAGGTTGCCGTCCGGCGCAACGCCGAGGAGCAGCTTCGGCATGCGGCGTTCCACGATCGTCTCACGGGACTGTGCAATCGCGACCTGCTCCTGGATCGCCTCGACCAGTGCATTCAACGATCACGGCGCGTGAAGGACTACAGGTTCGCCGTCCTCTTCCTCGACATCGATCGCTTCAAGGAGGTCAACGACAGCCTCGGTCATTCCGTCGGCGATCAGCTGCTGGTCAACGTCGCGGAGCGGCTCGTGGGCTGCCTGCGGAGCACGGACACGCTGGTGCGCAGTGAATCCAACACCGTGGCGCGGATCGGCGGCGACGAGTTCGTCATCCTCCTGGACGGCATCAGCCACTACGACGACGCCACCAACGTCGCCGAGCGGCTCCAGGAGACCGTCGCGGCGCCGGTGGTGCTCGGCGAGCACGAGATCTTCATCACGGCGAGCATCGGGATCACGACGAGCGAGCACGAGTACGACAAGCCTGACAAGCTGCTCAGCGACGCCGACGCCGCGATGTACCACGCCAAGACCTCCGGCAAGGCGCGGCACGAGCTGTTCAACGAGTCCATGCACGAGAAGGCGATGGCCCGCCTCGAGCTGGGCAACGACCTCCGCCGCGCCGTCGAGAACGACGAGTTCACCGCGCTCTACCAGCCCGTCGTCAACCTCGAGGACGGGCGCATCGCGGGGTTCGAGGCGTTGATTCGCTGGGAGCACCCGCGACGCGGCCTGGTCTCCCCCCTCGAGTTCCTCGAGCACACCGAGGAGACCGGGCTGATCGTCACGATCGGGCGCAAGATGCTCGAGCACGCCTGCCGGCAGCTTTGCGCATGGCGGGACGAGGTGGAGTCGGCCGCCGACCTCTCGATGAGCGTCAACATCTCGCAGCGCCAGGTGATCGATCCGACGATCGTGGAGACCGTCGAGAGCGTCCTTGAATCAACGGGGATCCCGGGGCGTCAGCTGCACCTCGAGATCACCGAGAGCGTGATCATGGCCAACGCCGAGACGTTCACGAACGTCCTGGATCGCCTACGGAAGCTGAACGTGCAGGTCCACATGGACGACTTCGGGACGGGGTACTCGTCCCTGAGCTGCCTCCACCGGTTCCCGCTGGACGTCGTGAAGATCGACCGGGAGTTCATGAGCTCGATGGACCTGAGCTCGGACTACCGCAGCGTCGTGCAGACCGTCGTCATGCTGGCCCACAACCTCGACATGAAGGTGATCGTCGAAGGCGTGGAGTCCCAGCAGCAGCTCGAGCAGCTCAAGTTGCTGCAGTGCGACTACGCGCAGGGCTTCTACCTGTCCAAGCCGCTCGAGGCGAGCGCCGCCCGCGTGCTGATCGACTCCCCGGCGGACGAATGGCTCAAGACCCTCGTGGCCTAGGTAGTCATTCCGTTTATTCCGTTTATTCCGTCTATTTGTTATTGGTTATTTCGGAGAGCGGGCCGGTCGTCCATGGATTATCATGTGCCGACCGTCAGTTGACACTCCGAAATAACCAATAACAAATAGACGGAATAAACGGAATAAACGGCCCGGAGCCTTCTCTTGAACACCAGCCGCATGCTCGTCGCCGTCAGCTCCCCGTGGGCCAGTCAGAAGCTGACCGAGCCGATCGTGGATCTCGCCCGGCGGCTGGACGCCGAGGCGATCGTGGCCCACGTCGCGAAGCTCAAGGAGGAGGACGAGTCGGAAGCAGACGCCAAGCAGCGCGGCGAGCAGACGCTCAAGCTCCTCACCCAGGCCATGCTCGACGCCGGCGTCGACACCCAGGGCGTCATGCTGTTCGCCGACGACGTGCCCAAGGCGATCGTCAACACCGCCAAGGCCCGGCAATGCTCGCTGATCGTGCTGGGACTGACCGGCAAGGGTGTGCTCAAGCGCCTGATCGAGGGCGACGTGCCCGGCAACGTCGTCAGGCAGGCCGACGTTCCCGTCCTGCTTTGCCCGTCGAACTGGAACGGGTCGATCTGATCACAGGTCGTTCCGTTCATTGCATCTACTGGCTATCTGTTATTTTGGAAGCGCGGCCATGGTGCCGCACAGGAAGCGTCCATGCTTACCGACACGAGCCTGCTCACGCAGAAATTCGGCGAAGGGCTGGAATACGAGGATTTCGTGGCGATCGGCGAGCCCGAAGGCCACCGGCCGCCGTGGGACCAGCGCTACGGCCAGCTCGAGCTGACGCCCGAGCAGGATCAGCTCATCAGGTCCTTCACCCGCGAGATGAACGTCCTGTGCCTGACCGGGACCTGGTGCGGCGATTGCGCCCTGCAGGGCTCGGCCATGGCACGCGTCGCCGAGGCGAACCCCGGAAAAATTCACCTGCGTTACATCCTGCGCTGCGACGAGCACGCCGACCTGATCGTCAAGTCGACGATCAACGGCGGCTTCCGCGTGCCGGTCACGTGGTTCATGGCGGAGGACTTCGAACCGGTCGGCTGGTTCGGCGATCGGACGCTCAGCCGCTACCGGTCCATGGCCCGCAAGGCGCTTCCCCCGAGCGAGACGATCGCCCTGGCCGCGGCACCGGAAGACCCGGTCCGCACGGTGCTCGACGAGGTGATCGAGGAGTTCGAGCGGGTTCACCTGATCCTACGGCTGAGCACCCGACTCAGGGCGAAGCACGGAGACTGAGCGCGGTTCGAAGGTGCGTATCGCGATCGCGCCCTCATGGCATTCGACCCGCGGGCTTACGCCGCGCGGTTCGCCGGGGTGCGCACGTTGGCGAACCGCGCGGCGTAAGCCGGCGTAAGCCCA
>NYZC01000394.1 GCA_002686995.1 Phycisphaeraceae bacterium
AGCAGGCGATGTCGCGGTGCATCGTCGATGGAGGCCGACGCCGCCAACGGGCGATGCAGCCGGTCGACGCCAGGCAGAGTTTTGAGACAGAGCCTAATAGCTTGATCAATCCCCCCTCCCTCCCCCGCGCGCGGTAAACTGTCCCAGGGTTCCCCCGATCATGGACGATCCACCGTGAAATTCCTCCTGTCCGGCGATCTGCACCTTGGTCGCGCCTCGACCCGCGTGCCGGACGACACCGACCGCGCCATCGTTCGCGCCGCGTCCACCTGGAACCGCCTCGTCGAGATGGCCGTCGATCAGCGCGTCCGCGCCGTCTGCCTCAGCGGCGACATCGCGGACCAGGACAACCGCTTCTGGGAATCCATCGGCCCGCTCGAGCGCGGCCTGCGCCGTCTCGAATCCGAGCACATCCGCGTGATCGCGGTCGCCGGCAACCACGACCACGACGTGCTGGGCCGTCTCGCCGACCAGCTCGACCCGAAGACGTTCACCCTGCTCGGCCGCGGCGGTCAATGGCAGCGCATCACCATCGAGGACGAAGGTCGACCCGCGCTGAACCTCGACGGATGGTCGTTTCCGGGCGCGCAGGTTCGACGAGATCCGCTGGACGACTATGACCTTCCGCCCGACCTCCAGGCGCCGACGCTCGGCATCGTGCACGGCGATCTCGACGCCCGCGAAACCGACTACGCCCCCCTCGACCGCGCCCGGCTTGCCGCCATCCCGGTCAGCGGCTGGCTGCTCGGGCACGTGCACGCTCCCCGCCTGCTTGCCGGAAACGTCGGGCCGTGGATCCTCTACCCCGGCTCCCCCCAGTCGCTCGACCCGGGAGAGACCGGTCTGCACGGTGCGTGGATCACCGAGCTCGATGCTGCAACCCTGACCGTTCCCGTTCAGCTGGCCGCTTCGAGCGTGTGGTACGACCGAACGGAAGTGGACGTGACCGATCTCGCCGACACCCCGCAGATCGAGGCGGCGCTACTCGAAGCGATACGCGGTGCGTCGGAACGGATCGCCGACGAAGGCGGCGCGCAGCTCGCTCATATCGTGCTGCGCGTCCGCGTCACCGGCCGGACGGCCGCGGCCGATCAGATCCGCGAGATCGCGAAGACGGCGATCTCCGATCTCAGCCTGCCCGCGGGCGCCGCCTCGGTCAGCGTCGATGCGATCGACTTCGAAACGATGCCGCCCCTCGATCTCGAGACGTGTGCCGGCGAGCGCAGCGCGCCGGGCGAAGTGGCGCGACTGCTCGAAGCGCTCGACCGCGAGGACGGTGGCGAGGAGCTCGCCGCGCTGCTCCGCGATGTGCAGCGGCGCATGGAAGAGGTCGACGGTCATCGGGATTTCGCATTGCTTTCCCGGCCCGGCGCGCCGCCCGATCGCGCCCGGCGCGCGCTGGCCCGGCAGGCGAAGACCCTGCTCGGTCAGCTCCTGGCGACGTCACCGTGAACGAACCCGCCGTCCATGTCGACGAGATCGAGGTCCACCGCCTGTGGGGGATCGATCGTGGTCACGCCATCGCGCTGCCTCGCCTTTCGCCGCACATCAACATCGTTCACGGACCCAACGGCTCGGGAAAGAGCACGACGGCTCGAGCGATCCAGGAGTTGTTCTGGCCCGGACGCACCGGCCTCGATCGTCCGAGCCTCCGCGGCCGTTATCACCTGCACGACCAGCTCTGGCAGATCGACATCGACGCGGGACACGTGGCCGCTTCGTGCGAAGGAAGGGGCGATCAGGCGCCGGCGCACCCGGGAGAGTCCATCCTCAGGCACCGGTACCACCTGGCGCTGCACGAGCTCATGGTCGAGCACGACGCGGACTTCGCCCGGCGCATCGCGGAGGAGAGCCAGGGCGGATTCGATCTCGACGCCGCCGCGCGGGCGCTCGACTTTCGCCAACGGCATACGCCGCGCAACCGGCTGCGCGACGCGCTCGAGACCCGGCGCGGCGCGGTCGAGCAGGCCCGGTCACGGCAGCAGGCGCTCGAGCAGCAGTTCGAGACGCTGCGCGACCTCGAGCGGGCATACGAGCGGGCGGCCGCGGCACGCGAGGACGTTCGTCATCTCGAGCGCGCCGTCGAATACCACCGGATCTCGGCCGAGTGTGACGAGATCGACGTGCAGCGCGAGGCCTTCCCCCCCTTCATGGCAAAGCTGGACGGCACCGAACGCGAGCGGCTGGACGCACTGGAGCAGACGCTGGCTGATCGGACACGCGAACGCGATGCCGAGCGCGAGCGCGTCGCCGATGCCGAGGATCGTCGACGTCGAACCGGGCTGCCCGACGAGGGGATCGAGCGAAGCCTCATGACCCGGTTGCGATCGGCCGTCCGCACGACATCCGATCTCGGCACGCGGATCGACCGACAGCGACAGCAGGTGCAGGAGGCTTCGGCGCGCGCCGGCGCGACGCGAGTCCGCCTGGGGCCGGCGCTCTCCGACGCACAGATGGCGGCGCTGCAAACCGTGGACGTCGAGGCGGCCGGGGTCCTGGCCCGTCGCGCCGATCAGCTGCGGGCCGAGCGCGAAGTCCTGGCCCAGCGCCGGCAGCGACTCGAACGCGAGCGACCCGGGGACCACGTCGAAGACGGGGACCGGCTTCGCGAAGGGATCGGCGCCCTCACGCGATGGCTGCATGCGTCGGGTTCGCCACCGCGCAGTCCCGTGCGCCCCTCCTCTTCGTGGTGGATGCTCCTCGGCCTGTCCGCCGTGCTCGCCCTCGCCCTGACTTCACTGAGTCATCCTGCATGGCTGATCGCCCTCGGCGTCGCGGCCGTGGCGTTTGGCCTGCGCTGGACCGCCTTGCGTCGCGACCGCACGCCCGACCCTGGCGACCCGCGCGCCGTGCACGAGCGGACGTACGCCGATACCGGACTGGACGCCCCCGGGAGCTGGACGCACGCCGAGGTCGCCGGGCGCCTGGACGACCTGCTCCGGCGAACTGGCAACGTCGAAGCGCAGGCCATGTGGGCGCGACGCGTCGAGACGCTCGAAGAGGATGAGCGTGGCGCCGCCGAGCGGGAAACGGAGTTTGCGCAACGGCGACAGCAGTTCACCGAACGTACGGGCCTCGAGATCACGATCGGCGACGAGTGGCTGAGCCTGCTTGCCGACAATCTCGCGCGATGGCAGGCCGCCGAGGACGAGTTCACTGCTGCCGGTGGGGCGCTTCGGGATCTCGAAGCGCAGTGGGCGGACGCCGTGGCCGGGATTGACGAGGCTCTCCAGCCGTTCGACTACGGGAATATCGATTCGGCGGCCACCGCCGAAGTGGCCCTGGACGCCCTTGAGGAACGTCGCCGCGCCCATGAGACGGCGAGCCGGGAGATCGAGACCGGTCGACGGCGCATCGAGGCGACGATCGAACCGGCGATCGCGACGATCGAACGTCAGCGGCGCGACCTGTTTGAACGGGTCGGGGTCGAGCCCGGCGCCTCGTGGCGCATCGTTCAGGCGCTCGAGCGCCAGGAGGCCTGGCGCGCGCTATGCCGCCGATACGAGGACGGGCGCGCCGTGCGCGACGCCCATGCCCGATCCCTCGCGGACCACGCGCGATGGCTCGAGACCCCGCCCGATGAACTTCAGCAGCTTCTCGATGCGCGTCGCCGGGACGCCGCCCGGGCCGACGAGCTGCTCGAGCAGATCACGCGCATCCGCAGCCAGGTCGACCAGGCCAAGGGGGGCCACGATCTCTCCGAGGCACTGGAGCGATACGACGACGCCGCAGCCGACCTCGAGCGCGAACGCGAGCGCAGCGCCGACGCCGTCGTGGGCTGGCTGCTCGTCGAGCACGTGCGACGCTCGACGATCGATCGCCTGCGGCCGGCGGTGTTTCGCCGCGCGGGTGAGCTGCTCGCCCGCTTCAGCCTGGGTGAGCTCACGCTGGACCTCGACGACCAGGCGCAGCCGCCGCAGTTCCGCGCGCGACGCGGCTCCAGTCCGGCGCGACCGGTCGAGGAGCTCTCCGTCGGCGAGCGCACCCAGTTGCTCATGGCCGTGCGCCTCGCGTTCCTGGAGCAGAACGAGCCGGCCCCCCTGCCGCTGCTGATGGACGAAACGCTGGGGACGAGCGACGACGAGCGCGCCGGCGTCATCATCGACACCGTGATCGAGATCGTCCGCGAGGGTCGCCAGGTCTTCTACTTCACCGCGCAGCACGACGAGGTGGGCAAATGGATCGCCCGTCTCGAACAGGCCGGCCTGCCGCACGAGATCATTGACCTGGCCGCGGCGCGGCGCATCGAGGCGTCGCGCTCCAGGCCGCTACAGATCGTCGACATCGACGCGCCGCCGCCTCCATCGCCCGACGGCATGAGCTACGACGACTACGGACGCGCCCTCGAAGTGCCCGGTCTCGACCCGATGGCCGAGAGCGCCGACGAGCTGCACCTGTGGCACCTCCTTGACGACGCGAAGCTGCTGCATCGACTCATGGAGCAGCGCATCACGACCTGGCGGCAGCTTCGGACCCTGCTCGAACACGACGGCGCGAAGCTCGTGGAGACGAACCCGTCGCTGTTCGAGGCCGACCCGTCGAAGCTCGACCGCGCCGGGATCGTCGCCCGCGCGATCGAAGCGGCCTGCAACCAGTGGCGCGAGAGCCACGGCCAACCGGTTGATCGGTCCGCGCTCCAGGAATCGCACCACGTCAGCGATAAGTTCATCGACGAGGTGAGCGCCCTGGCCGCGCGCGTGGACGGCGACGCGCAGCGCATCCTCGATGCGCTCGAGGCCGGGGAGATCTCGCGGTGGCTGAAGCGCAACACCGAGTCGCTCCGCGACTACTTCGAGGAGCACGGCTACCTGCCGCGCGCCGCTCCGCAGTCGCCGGCCGAGATCCGCCCGCGCGTCCTGGCGTCGATCGCGGGCGACGTCCACGACGGCCGGGTCGAGGCGCGGATCGCCGACGTGGTGATCGGCAAGCTGCCGTGGCGGTGAGGGGAGCGGGTTCAGGGTTCAGACCTGGTCTGCCCCGTCTTGCCCCGCGGTGCGTTCATCGGGATTGCCTCGGCAACGCAAGTCGAAGCGAAATCCGTGCCGAACAGGATTGGTTCAGACCCTTAGTTCTGTATCGGGCCGCAGACCGCGCCTCCATCGGCGCGCCGCGCACGTGCCTCGCCGCGCAGCGGCGAGGGTCCGCCCTAAACCCCTCCCCCTCCCCCTCCCCCGATGCGACCGAAGGTGTCCCCACCGGTCTATAATGCTCTTCCCGCCTCGACACGGTGGCTTCGGCCGCGACCGGCCGGAAGCGAGGCGTCCCCCGCCATGGAGACTGTTCGCATGTTTCGATTCGCAAGGAGAGCCGGACGCCCTCGCAAGACGTCTCCGCGCGCCGAGGACCTGTCGATCCGCGTCGAGCCGCTCGAGCCGCGGATCCTTCTCGACGCGACGGTGGTCAGCCCCATTCCCGACGCGACGATCGACCGTGACGCGGCGCCGATCTCCCTCGACCCGCTCGCCAGCCTCAACGATCCCGACCTCTCCGGCACGATGACGAGCTGGACGAGCTCGCTCGGTCAGTTCTTCGTCGAGCTGTTCGACGACATCACGCCGCTCTCCGTCGCGAACTTCCGAATGTACCTCGACGCGCAGGCCTGGAACGACCCGGTCCAGGGCGACACCTTCGTCCACCGGACCGCCACGAGCGGCATCGATATCGTCCAGGGCGGCGGATTCCGCTGGGACGGCGCCGCCCCCAACGAGCTGACCGACCTCGCGCCCGTGCCCAACGAGTTCGACCTGGTGCGGGCCGCGTTCGGCCCCGGCGTGCCCGTCAACCGCGAGGGCACCATCGCGTACGCCAAGACCGGCAGCGCGTCCTTCTTCAACCAGTCCGGCGGTGAGAACAGCGCGACCAACCAGTGGTTCTTCAACGTCACCGACAACGCGGGGCTCGACGAAGGCAACAACGGCGGCTTCACGCCCTTCGGCCAGGTCGCGGGCGACGGGCTCCAGGTGCTCCAGGACATCCTCGCGCTGCCGATCGGGTTCAACCCGCCGGAGCTGAACGCCGGGCTGAACTTCAGCCCCACGTCGACGCCCCTGCAGAACTTCACCCCGGGCGACCCGCTCACCACGGCCAACCTCGTCATGTTCACCGACATCTCCGTCGTCCCGGAGATGTCGTTCCAGGTCACGAACAACACCGCGCCCGGCATCGTCGACGCTTCGTTCTCGAACGGCTCGCTCGTGCTGACCCCGCAGCCGGGACAGGCCGGGATCAGCTCGATCACCGTGCGCGGCACCGACCTGTTCGGCAACTTCGTCGACGACACGTTCGACGTGACGGGTTCGGACGGCGGCAACGAGAGCCCCACCGTCGACGACCCGCTCGCCGACGCCGTCGTGCCGGAGGAAGCTGCGGACGTGGTGCTCGACCTCGACAAGGCGTTCGACGATCCGAACGGCGACACGCTGACCTACGAGATCATCCGCAACACCCACCCCCGCGCCGCCAGCACCAGCATCGCCGGCAGCGACCTGACGATCGGCTATCCCCTCGACGGCAACGGCATCGCGGACATCACGGTGCGAGCCACCGACCCGGGCGGCGCCTATGTCGAGGACGAGTTCCGGATCACCGTCACCGAGGTCAACGACGATCCCGTCGTGTTCGACCCGGTCGGCGCCACCCCGTTCGTGTTCCCCGAGGACACGGCGCTGGGCGGGGTCAATGGCCTGCTGATCTTCACTGACCCCGACATCTTCACCAACTTCGACACGCTCGATTTCAGCGCGAGCACCGACGCTCCGGACATCCTGACGGCGACGGTCGCTCCAGGCACCGATTCGGTCGACCTCGGCGAGGTCCCCCACGCGGTCGGTGACGTGGTCGTGACCGTCCGTGCCACCGACGACGACGGGGCCTTCGCCGAAGACAGCTTCACGATCACCTTCACGCCGGAGAACGACATCCCGACGGTGGACAATCCGGCCGGACAGCTGGACATGCTGGAGGACGACCCCGACGCGATGCTCACGCTTTCGGACATCTTCGGCGACGTCGACCTCGACAACGAGGGCGACACGCTGACCTTCAGCGTCGAGGGCAACGACAACACCGACCTGGTCACCGCGAGCGTCGACGGCGACGAGCTGACCCTTTCCCTGCAGCCGGACATGAACGGCACCGCCGTCATCACGCTTCGAGCCACGGACCTCGTCGGGGAATCGGTCGACGACACGCTGACCGTCGTCGTGGCCGCGGACAACGACCCCGTGGTCGCCGACGACGACGAGCGCACCACCATCATCGGTCAGCCCGTCGACATCACGGTGCTCGACAACGATTCGGACATCGACGGCACAATCGACCCGACGACCGTCACGATCCTCGACCTGCCCGATGACGGTGACGTCGAGGTCGATCCGGTGACCGGCGTGGTCACCTACGATCCCGACCCTGGATTCGCCGGCACCGACACCTTCACCTACACGGTGATGAACACGGATCCGGCGCCGCAGACGAGCAACGAGGCCACCGTGGAGGTGACGGTGCAGCCCGGCGACTCGGAAGGCGTCGCCGAAGGCAGGAACCGCGTCGAGTTCGCGGCCGGCGCCGTGACCGCGATGCTCAAGCTTGCCGGCGAAGGGCAGGCCGAGATCTTCAACCTCGGCGACGACCAGTTCAGCATCGTCGTCACCGGACCGACGGACAAGACGACGGTCACGCTCACCAGCAAGGGCGGCGTCGTTGACCTGCTGAACTTCACCGCCGACGGTTCGATGAAGGCGTTCACCGCCAAGACCACGAACCTGGTCGGCAACGGCAACATCAACATCGCCGGCACCATCGGCGCCATCACGATGAACAACGTGGCCGAGCAGCACTTCATCAATGTCGGTCCCCAGGACGACGACCGCGACACCGTGACGTTCAAATTCAAGTCCGTCACCGACACGTCGATCATCTCTCTCACGCCGATCAAATCGCTGACCGTGACCGAATGGCTGGACACGGACGACGACGACACGATCACGACGCCGCATCTGGGCAAACTCGCCTCGAAGGGCGATCGCAAGCTGGCGATCGCCGGTCACTTCCAGGCCGACCTGGAGCTCGACGGCTCGCTCGCCCCGAAGCAGACGCTCGGGTCGGTGAAGATCGCCGGCGACCTGACCGACGTCACCTGGGACATCACGGGCGACGTCGGATCGGTGTCGACGGGCAACATGACGAACGTCGACATCAACGTGGCGTCGAGGGTCAAGTCGGTCAAGGCGAAGATCGTCGAGGACTCGAACTTCAACTTCGACAACGCGGGCAAGCTGACCGCCTACTCGTGGATGGACGTCAACGTGACCAGCAACGTGCTCAAGGGGCTCGATGCGAAGGGCGCGCGCGACGTGCCAGGCGACGCGATACGCCTCGTGCTCGACATCCTCGGCACCTTCGATCCGAAAGTGAAGCTCGATCTCGGCAACGTCAAGATCAAGCGTGCCCTCACGGACAGCGACGTCAACGTGACCGGCGACGCCGGCACGGTCAGCGCCGACACGATGACCGACGTGGTGGTCGAGGTCAGCGGAGCGTTCGCCGGCGCGAAGACCAAGAGCGACATGACCGACGTGGACTTCACGGCGGACACCATCAAGTCCACGTCGTCCGGCGGCGATATCATCGACTCGATCATCACCGCGACGGCGCCGTTCACCGAGCGAGGCAAGGGACTCGACAAGGTCTCGGCAAAGGGCGTGATCGACGGCACGCGGATCCAGACCGATGCGTCCAACGTGAACTCGGTCAAGGCCGCGGCGTTCCTCGACAGCCAGCTTTACGTCGGCGGCGTCGTGCTCGACGGCGGCGACCTTCCGGACGACATCGGCGACTTCCCGACGCTCGCGTCGCTCAAGAGCGCGTCGTTCAACTCGTCGAAGCAGCCGGTCAACTTCCGCAACTCGTTCATCGCGGCCCTGGAGATCAACAAGATCAACGTCGGCAAGACGGACCTGGGGATCAGGAGCGGCGCGTCGGCCGACCGGATCAAGTCGTTCTCCGGAGCCGACCTCGCGGGTGATCGGCTCAACCTTCGCAACCTCGACGACCAGGCTGCGCTCGATGCCCTGCTGCTGGCGCAGGGGGCCGATATCGGGCTGGTCGAGATCGTGATGGTGTAAGGCCCGTAGCAGAAGTCGCCAGACTTCAGCTACGGATCCCGGCCGCGGATCGATCGCAGATATTGCCAGATCGCCTCGAACTGACGATCAGCGTCGCCATCGCAGAATCCGGGCAGCGTGGATGCTCCTGACTCGTTCAGGAATCGTGGCATTTTCGTGTCCGGGTCGATGCGCGCGGGATCCCTGAGCCACCTCAGGAAGTACGGCTTGCGTAGTCGCCCGAACGCGAGCGGGAAGTCGATGCCGCGCGCTTCGAAGACGGCGACCGGTTCGGACCGGTCGGTGGCATGGCACTGGACGCACCCGAACCCGTCGGCGCCGACGAGCTTGCGGCCGATCGCGACCTGGTCGGGATCGGGTTCCGGATCATCCCGAGGTCGATCGACCGACGCGTACCCGGTCATCCCGACTGCCAGCAGCCTCGCCCGCGAAGCAAAGCCCGGCATGCGCGCCTCGAGCCATGGCCGCGGCTTCGTCGCGAGCGTGCCGGCAAGCCGGCGCTCGAGCCACTGCGAACGGAACATCTCGCCTGCGTGGTCGAGGGACGGTCGCGTCTGCGCCAGTTCCGGCTCGCCGTCGTCCTCGTCCGCCGGTTGCTGCACATAGGGGATCAGGTGTCCGACCTCGGCCTCGTGGTGTGACCATGCGTCAGGTCGGCCATCCATGCGATGGCAGGCCGCGCACCGCAGATTCTCGATCTGCCGATGCGCGTACTCGCCCGGGTGACGACGAAACAGCGCGTCAGGGGCGGCAGCGAGCAGCTCCGCGATCGCCGCGCGATCCGAAGGCTCGAGGCCGTACCGAGGCGCCGACCCCGGCTCGTCGGCCAGGCAACCACCGGCGGCCGCGGCCTGGATAGCCGGCGCGATTCGAAGGTCAGATTCCCGGCCGGCTCGCGGATGAACGTCGTGACAGTTGAGGCATCCACGTTCGCGGATCAGCGTGCGGCCGCGCTGCGCCTCGGCGGGCCCCTCGATCGGAGGCATCGGCTCGTCAGCCGATTGCACTAGAAAGGCGGCGAGTGCCCGCGCCTCGATTCCGTCGAGCCGGAAATCCGGCATGCGTGTCCACGGATCATGTTCGTGCGGTCGCGCCAGGTATCGCTCGAGCGCTGTCCGCCGCCATTTGGCCGCGAGGTGACGCAAGGAAACGCGCCGATCAGATTCGTCTTCGGGCGCGCGGCCGGGAGCGGGGTGACACGCGATGCAGCCGAGGGTCGCGAACAGCGCGCCGCCAGCCGCAGGATCCGCCAGTCCAGGTGCGTCGCGCTTCGCGGGGGCTCCGAGCGACGCCAGAAACGCGGCCACGTCACGGGCTTCCTGCTCGTTGGTCAGCACCCGCGGCATGGCGGTATCAGCTCGCAGCGCGGCCGGATCGTGAACCCATCGCGCGATCCAGTCCCGATTCAGGCGTGCGCCGAGACCGATCAGCGACGGGGCGCGCTCCGCCAGCTCCGGCATCGCGTCCTCAGGCCCGGACTCGGCGCGCCCCGGCACGTCATGACATCGCAGGCATTGATGTCGAGCGATCAGTGCGCGGCCCCTGCGCCATCGCACGCCGCGGGCCAGCAGTTCATGTTCAGGATCGTGTCTGAACGCGGAAACCGGTACCGGCTCCTCGGCGAACCACCGTGAGGACCAGGACAGGCTGATCTCCGCGTCGCCCTCCTCAGGGGGCCGATACGTCGCCACGATCGCGTTCGGTCTTCGGCTGCTCAGCCGGATCGACTTCGATCGGAAAGTGCCGGATGCCCGCTGGTCGAACTCGAGGACCGGCCTGTCGTTGACCGCCAGGCGAAAGCTGCCCTTTCCTCGTGCGACGAACACGACACGCGTACGAAGCGCGACGTGAATGCGTCCCTTCCAATTCGCCCTGAATGGTACCGCCCGCAGAAACGGCGATGGAGGCGAATCGGCCGGCAGGCGCAGCGCGATCCCCCTCGCCCGGCGCGCGTCCCGGCGCTCAGGGTCGCCGAGGGATTCAAGCTCGAGCACGAGACCCCGCGGCTGATCCGCATCGGCCGCGGCCACGCAGGGCGGCGCCAGGATGAGCATGATCACCGTGCATGCAAAGACCGCGCTTGTGGATCTCGTTTGCATGATCACCGGCGCGGGTGGCTGGGGTCGAGCGAAGCGAGCCCCCAGTAATCCCGGATTCTGAATCGAGAGGCCGGCAATGTTTCGATCGCATCCCACTGGGGGCTCGCTGCGCTCGACCCCAGCCACCCGAATCTTCGCCACCTCTGCGCGCGTCCGAATAGCGGGTTTCTGCCATCTGTCATCTGTCATCTGGCTTCTGAACACGGCATCCTGAATGCCTCCCCTACTCTCCCAGCTCATGAATCGTCACGTGCAGATCATTCGCGATCGCCCCGCCATCACGGGCCTCGAGATCGATCCGGATGCGCATCTGCATGACCGGCTGCAGTCCTTTCGCCTCGATCAGCACCGTGCGGCCGTCGTCGAGCAGCGTGGCGGCATCGACCTGGACGACTTCACCCTCGGGGCGCTCCGTGCCGGGCTCCGCGACCGAGTAGCGCTTCGACCCGTACCCCTCGGTCCACTGGTAGTTCCAGTGTCGCAGCTCGTAGCTCTCGACGTCTTCGGCGAGCTCGCGGTCGAGCGCACAGGTGAACGCCAGGCGGATGCCGCGCTTCGTGAATCGGATCGATTCCGGCATGCGCAGCGGACGTCCGGTGTAGCGCACCCGGTGGAAGGCCCCGTCCTGCGCGGCGCGCGTCTGCCAGCCGCGCAGACCGACGAGGTAGAGCTGCCCGTCCGCCGGGTTGAACCGGCCGCGAGCGACGCCGCTGTCAAAATTCAGGGGCAGGCGACAGACGCCCCCCTGCCGGCGGCCGCCGACCTGGTCCATCAGCACCAGAAACAGCGAGCACGTGCCGTAGGACGTGTGCAGCAGGCGGCCTTCGAGCGGGCCCCAGCGATCGCTCGTCACCCACACCTGGCCGCCGCTCGAGTTGTCGACGCCCATCGGCAGCCAGCAGATCGGCGGATCGGTGGCCGTCGGCGGCGACGCCCGATGGGCAAGATCCACGACGCCGTAGAAGCCGCCCGGCTCGATCCAGTTGAGCCGGCAGCGCGGCGTCCACGTGCCTTCGTTGTCCGCGCAGGTGATCTGCCCCTTCGGCCCGATCGACATGCCGTTGGGCGCGCGCAAGCCCGTCGCGACGACGTCGAGCGACGCACCGTCGGCGGTGACGCGCAACAGGCAGCCGTGGTGCGGGGTGATCTTCTCGAACCCGCGACCGCCGCGCCGCACGGGGCCGCCCTTCAGGAAGTAGAAGTTGCCGTCACGGTCGGTCTGCAGATCGAAGGCGAACTCGTGGAAGTTCATCGTGACGTAGACGTCGTTGTTGAAGTTCTCGTAGTGGTCGGCCTCGCCGTCGCCGTTCAGATCGTGCAGACGGGTGATCTGGTCGCGACCGAGCACGTGGACCACGTCGTCGACGATTCGCAGCCCGAGCGGCTGATGGAGTCCCGCGGCGAAGCGCCGCCAGGTGACCGCCTCGAGCGACGCATCGATCCCGCTCACGATCCAGACGTCGCCGGTCCACGAGCAGACCGCGGCGCGCGTGCCGTCATTGAAGAAGTCCAGGCCGCCGAGCTTGAGGCTGCATTGCCACGGGTTCGGATTCGGCAGCGTGATCGTGTCGACCACGTATGCCGCGTCGCCGTCACCGCGCCGTCCAGACACCTCGATCGCTTCGGGCCAGCGCGGCGGACCGCCGCGGGTCAGCGCGGCGAGGTCGGGCAGTCTTGTCGCCTGCTCGTGCAGTCCGGCACCGGCGTCGATGCGTTCCCGGGACGCCTGCCCCGCGACGATCTTCATCGTCCATGCGCGGGCAAGCGGAGGCAGCGCCAGGACGAGCTGATGGTCCTTCGAGATCCGCCAGCGCGCCGCCTCGGGAGCGCCGTGCACCATGACAAACCGGACGTCATCCTGCTCGGGAGAACCAAACAGCGCCCAGTGCCCGGTCGCGGGCCCCTCGCGTCCCCGGCCGGCGCGGTCCCCGATCGGCGCCACGATTCCTGGTGCGCCGCCGTCGCATACCGACAGGTGCAGCGCAGACGAGGACGGACCGATCTGAATCGTCCGCGTCAGGTCCGTCGCCTTGCCGAAACGGCGCAGCCCCGGCATGTCGAGCACCGCGGCCGCGCCGATCCGGTAGGAAAAGATCACCTGGTCGCCGTGGAGGTACATGCCCTGATACCGCGCGTCGGGCAGCGGGCCATGCGGCAGCGGGCGCTGATCCGAGAAATCGCCGTCAACCGACCATCCCGGTCGCGGCCGGCTTGCGAACCCCAGCGGCTTGCCGAGCTCGGAAATCCGACCGTGATGACCGTCGAAGGCCGTGCCCTGCAGAATCGGCGGCGCTTCGAGCCAGCCCGCCGAATAGCGAAGCAGCTCCGTATCGAAGAGGACACCGGCGGAACGGTCTTCGCGCAAGACGACGGCGACGCCCTTGTGCGTGACGTTGCCCTCAGGCTGCGCCGCGACGAACGTCGCCGCCACCGCGGGGCCGAAGTCCGGCTGCACCAGCACGCCCCGCTTGTTGCGAATGATCGGGCGAATCCTGATGTTGCGGAACCACACCGGATCACCGTGGTCCTGCAGGGCGATGTGCCCCTTCTTCGCCTTGCCGAACTGCTCCTTGTCGTTGAACTTGCTGGTCGCGACGCGACGGTTCCAGTCGGGGCTTCCCAGCTCGTACTCGACGACCTTCATCCCGTTGAGCCAGTATTCCACGTGGCGCCGATCCACCAGCAGGCGCACGTCGTTCCATCGCCCGGCCGGGAGGGTGGCGCCCGGGCGCGGCGCGTGCAGACCGTAGTTGGCCCCTGCGGACGTGCTGCGACGGCCCCCGTCGGCGTGCTTGGCGTCGTCGAGAATCTGCATCTCCGGCGCGCTGTGCCAGACCGATTCCACCTGCTCGTCGAGACGGAAGAAGATGCCGCTGTTGCCGCCGGGGGAAATCCTCCACTGGAGCTTCAGCTCGAAGTTCTCGAACTGCTCCTCGGTGACGAGGTATCCCGCGCGGGCGACACGCGTGATCGCACCGTCGATCGCCCTCCATCCGTCGTTGAGCGTCGTCTTCCTGAAGCTGCGCCAGCCCTTCATCGAGGCGCCGTCGAACAGAAGCCGCCATCCGCCCGCCGTCTCGGACTCGGTCAGGGTGTTGTGCGGCCCGGCGGGCCCGGCGGCGACGAAGGTCGAGCACACCAGGAGCGTCACGGCGGTGCGGTATCGATCGGCAGGTGACGTCATCGGAGATTCCAGAGTCATTAAGCTATCTAGCTCATTAGGCTCCGTCTCAGAACTCTGCCTGGCGTCGACCGGCTGCATCGCCCGTTGGCGGCGTCGGCCACCATCGACGATGCACAGCGACATCGCCTGCTTCGGCCTCCTTGCCAACGGACGATTCGCTCGGTCTTGGGCCCGCGGCAGAGTTCTGAGAC
>NYZC01000395.1 GCA_002686995.1 Phycisphaeraceae bacterium
AACCCGTTCGGCCTGATGGACGGGGGCACGCTGCGGGCCCGCGTCTCGATGCGCAAGGAAGATCGGTGAACCCGGACGGAGCGCGGAACCCGCCGCGACGCGCATGAGTCATCCCCGTCAGACCGCAACCGTTTCGGGTCCCCGTGCCGCGCGGCAGCGCGGCATCACGCTCGTCTGGATGACCGTCATGATGACGGTGATGCTCGGCATGACCGTGCTCGCGGTCGACATCGGCCACCTGCTCACGGTGGACGCCGAGCTTCAGGCCACCGCCGACGCCGCGGCGCTCGCCGGCGCCAGCGGTCTGTTGCGCGGCCCCGACGAGTCGCGGGCGCGGGCCCGGTCGTTCGGGGCGCTGAACAGCGCCAACGGTCTGCCTGCCGTCATCGAGAACGCCGACATCGTGCTCGGATTCTGGGATGGGCAGACGCGGCGATTCACGCCGGCGGTCAGCGTGGACGAGGAGCTTCGGGCCGACGCGCTGCGCGTCATGCCGCGGCTCGAAGGACAGCGGGGCAACGCGGTCAGCCTCTTCTTCGCCGGCCTGTTCGGTCTCGACCAGGCGGAGCTCGTGACCTCGGCGACCGCGTTCTACCAGCCGCGCGACATCGTGGTCGTCCTGGACTACTCCTCGTCGATGAACGACGACAGCGAGCTGAAGCACATCGACCAGCTCGGCCAGGACGCCGTGGAGGCCAATCTCGAGCAGATCTGGAACGAATTGCAGGCCAACGGCATGCCGGAGTTCGGGCTGATGCAGTTCGTGCCGGTGAGCATCGGTGGCGGCGTGTCCAGCGTGATCGACGCGCTCGAACTCACCGACGTGCCGTACCCGCATCCGCGTGGCAGCTGGTCGGAGTACGTCGATTACGTCCAGGATGACGAGGTGATCGACGAGGCCGGGTACCGCGATCGCTACGGCTACCTCACCCTGGTCAACTACTGGCTGCATATCCGCCCGCTCGCGCACGAGACGCCGGTGCTCTGGCAGGTCAGCGCGCAGCCGATCACGTCAGTGAAGGACGCAGTGACGCTCTTTCTCGACTTCGTGAAGCGCGGCAGCACCGACGACCGCGTGGCGCTGGCCGCCTACACGTCGACGGACGGCACCGCGGTGCTCGAGCACGGACTGACCGACGACTTCGCGGCGATCGAGTCGATCTCGCGGGCGCGGCAGGCGGGCCAGTATCAGCACTACACGAACATCGGCGCGGGCATCGCGACCGCGCGGCGGGAACTGGTGGATCAAGGCCGCCCGCCGACGCTGCGGATGATCGTCCTGATCACCGACGGGCGGGCGAACCGGCCGACCAACGAGGTCACCGCCAAGTCGTTCGCGATGGAGCAGGCCGAGCTTGCCGCCGACGAGGGCCTTCCGATCATCACGATCAGCCTCGGGGCCCGGGCCGACTCGGCTCTGATGCGCGACATCGCCGAGGTCACGGGCGGTGTCCACTTCAATATCCCCGGCGGTCGCTCCGTCAGCGAGTACGCGGGCGAGCTCAACGCCGTCTTCCGTCAGATCGCCGATCATCGGCCGCTTCGGCTCGTCGAGTAGTCGCAGATCGAAGGATCAAGGTTCAAGGTCGGAAGGTCGAAGGTCGAAGGTCGGAAGGTCGAAGAGCCGCGGTGGGGGCGCGGTCGGGCCGCAGGCGGTCCATATCTGATCGAATGCCTTGACCTTCGACTTTCGACTTTCCGACTTCTCGTGCCCTCCGCCGTGCGTCTGCGCCTCCGTGAGAGTCCCTTCCGGCGGGTGCATGACGGCTGACGCGGGCATGATTCAGATTGCTCCAGAGGATTGGGTGGCTGGGGTCGAGCGCAGCAAGCCCCCAAGGGGCGTGTGACGACTGAAACGGACGCACCGGAGAACACCGAAACGACCCGGCGCAGAACTTTCCAGCGCAGATCTTTGTAGATCGTGTGGTCCCGCCCGGTGTGGCGCAGCGTGCCCTCGAACGAGATACGCGACAAGTGGCTCAGCGTGTTCATGACATCCGCTGGGGGCTCGCTGCGCTCGACCCCAGCCACCCACTCTGCGAACGATTCCAAAGGGACCCGCGGCAGCTGTCATGCACTCCCTTCCGGCCTGGGCCCTCCAAACGAATTGATTCCCGTCGTGCCGGAACTACTATTCGCTGATGTCCGCGAATCGATCCCCGCTTGTCTGGCTCGGGCTGGTGGCCCTTGGTGCCACGCTGCTGCTGGTCGCCGTCCTGATCGCGATCGTGCTGTTCGCGACCGGTCCGGAAGTGGTCCGCGCGCCCGATGAGCGCCAGCGGCGGCGCGTGGAGGTGCTCGACGCGCGTCCGCTCACGGTGACCAGGCAGTGGCGCGGGTTCGGCACCGCCGATGCGATGCGCTCCGCCGATGTGCCGGCGCGCGTCTCCGCGACCGTCACCGAGCTGCCGGAGACGACCCGTGCCGGACGCGCCGTCACGCGCGGGCAGATGCTCGTCCGGCTCGACGCCAGCGATTTCGAGCGGCAGGTCGAAATCGTGACGCAGCGACTCGCCGAGCTCGACGCCGACCTCGCACAGATCGACATCGATCGCCGGCAGCGCGCGGATCAGCTCGAGATCGAGCGCCAGGAGCTGCAGCTCGCCCGCAAGGAGCTCGAGCGCGTCGGCGATATCCGGACCCGTTCGGCGGCCAGCCAGTCCGACCTCGACCACGCGCGGCGCGACGTGCTCGTCGCGGAGCGCGCCGCGGTGGCGACCCAGAGTCAGCTTGACGGACTCGAGCCCCGTCGTCGCGGCCTGGCGGCGCGGCGGGCCGCGGAGCAGTCCAGCCTCGACCTGGCGCGGCTCGATCGCGACCGTTGCGTGGTGCGCAGTCCGCTGGACGGCGTGCTCGAGCGCGTCGACGTCGAGGTCGGCGAGAACCTCGATCGCGGCGAGCGCGTCGCGCGCGTCGTCGACCTGGCGCGCATCGAGATCGGGCTGCGTCTTGCGGCATCGGCGCGGCCATATGTCGACGTCGGCGGCGACGTCGCAATCGCGCCCGCGCACGGCAACGGAAGAGACTGGACCGGCAAGGTGGCGCGCGTCGCCCCGGCCGACGACAGCGGGACCCGCACGACCACCGTCTACGTCGAGCTGGATCAGCCTGCCGGCGCGCCCGGCGGCCTGGTGCCGGGCATGTTCGTCGAGGGCATCGTCACGGGCCGATCGCAGACCGAGCGCTGGGTCGTGCCGCGCCGCGCGGTGCAGAACGGCCGGCTGCTGCTGGTCGACGAGGGGCGCATCACCAGCCGCGCGGTGACGGTCGACTTTCACCTCGAGCGCGCGATCGACGAATTCGGTCTCGACGATCGCCAGTGGGCGGTGCTCGTCGAGTCGCTGGCGGAAGGGCAGCAGGTCATCGTGAGCCCGTCCCGGTCGATGCGCGACGGTCAGTATGTCGAGCCGGTCGGCGGCGTCGCCCGGGCGGCGAAGAAGCCACGGATGAACACGGATGAACGCTGATCTCCGCGGCAGCAGGCCCCACCTTGGCAAGGTGGGGGGATGTCCCTTTGCCCTGACCGGGCGGGTCGACCGGCTGCCTGCGTCCGCGCGCGTGTCAGGAGCTGCCCCGTGGGCCTGATCTCGTTCGGCGTGCGCAAGCCGGTCCCGGTCAACCTCATCATGGTGACGTTGATCGTCTGGGGGATCTGGGCGGCCCTGTCGACCCGCCGCGCCTTCTTTCCCGAGGTCGATCCGGAGTCGGCGCAGGTGGAGCTTTCCTATCCCGGCGCTTCGCCGGAGGAGATCGAGGAGAGCCTCGCGATCAAGGTCGAGGACGCGCTCGCCGACCTCGACGAGGTCGAGGAGCTTTCGACGACGCTTTCGGAAGGCGGCGGCGGCATCGTCGTGAAGTTCCACGAGGGCGTGGACATCGACGACGGGATCGACGAGGTCGAACGCGCCGTCGATGCCCTGACGGACCTGCCGGACGACGCCGAGCGCATCAAGGTGCGCGAGCTGGAGGTGCGCCTGCCGGTGATCCGCGTCACGCTCGACGGGGACGTCGACGAGGCCGTGCTCAAGCGAACGCTCCGCGCGGTGCGCGACGACCTGCGGGCGCTGGGCGGCATGGGCGAGATCGACGAGTACGGTCTGCGCGACTACGAGATCCGCGTCGACGTGCGCGGCCTCGACGTGATCGAGCACGGCATGAGCCTGCCGCAGGTCCGCGACCTCATCGCCGAGGCGATGACCGAGCTTCCTGGCGGCACGGTGCGCAGCCGCGACGGCAACATCAACGTGCGCACGCTCGGCACGAAGGAGCGCGCGGAGACGATTCGCCGGATCGTGCTCCGCTCGTCGACCGAGGGCGACGCGCTGCGCGTCGGCGACATCGCGGAGGTCACCGAGACCTTCGTGGACCGGGAGCTGATGCTGCGACACAACGGCCGCCGCGCCGTCGGACTGACCGTCTACAAGGTCGGCAGCCAGGACATCGTCGACATCGCCGAGCGCATCCGGTCGTACGCGGACGGGCGCTCGGGCCGACCGTTCGAGCCGCGAATCTCCGAGCGGATCATGATGTCCGACCGGCACCGGGCGTGGCGGAAGGGCGCGTCGGCCGATCCGCTGCCCGAAGGGACGGAGATCCATCTGAACTCGGACTTCGCGCGGTTCGTGGAGGGTCGGCTGAACCTCTTGATCCGCAACGCCTCGTACGGCGCGATCCTCGTATTCGCGACGCTGCTGGCGGTGCTCAACTGGCGGGCCGCGCTGTGGGTCGGCGTCGGCCTGCTCACGGCACTGCTCGGCACGCTCGTGCTCATGCTCTGGCTCGACGTCACGCTCAACCTGCTGACGATGTTCGGCCTCATCGTGGTGCTCGGGCTGCTCGTCGACGACGCGATCGTCGTGTCGGAGAACATCCTTGCGCGCCATGATCGCGGCGAGTCCGCGCTCGAGGCGGCGATCTCGGGCGCCGGCCAGGTCGCCTGGCCCGTCGCGGCGACCGTGCTGACGACGGTGGTCGCGTTTCTTCCGCTGGCCATGCTCGAGGGCAACATCGGCGATCTGCTCGGCGCGTTGCCGACCGTCGTCGCGTGTGCGCTGCTGATGAGCCTCGTGGAGTCCATGCTCATCCTGCCGAGTCATCTCGGTCACAGCATGCGGCGGCGCGACGGTCGTGCGTCCCGCGGCGGTCGCGTGGCCGCGGCGGTCGCGCGCTTCGAGAAGCGGCGCGACGTGCTCGTGTTCGAGCGTCTCGTACCGGCCTACGCGCGGCTGCTCGACCTTGCCTTGCGGTATCGCTACATCAGCGTGTGCATCGCGATCGCGACCCTGATCGTGTCGGTGGGCCTGTCTCTGGGTGGGCGCGTCCCGTACCGGTTCCTGCCGAAGTCGGACGCGGAGACGATCGCCGTCGACCTGCGCATGCCGGTGGGCACGCCGATCGAAAAGACCGGCGCGATGGCAAACGTCATCGAGACCGCTGCGCGGGCGCAGACCGAGACGAAGAGCACCGTGGCGATCGTCGGGGAGCGCAGCGACATCGACACGGGCACCGAGGACATCCAGGCGACCCACATCGCGCAGTTCTTCATCGAGCTCAAGACCATCGAGCAGCGCGAGCGGCGCTCGTCGCAGGTCGTGGCCTCGATACGGCGCGAGATCGCCGACAAGCTCGTGGACATCGAGTCGATCCGGTTCACCGAGCTTGGCGGCCAGTCGGCCAACCCGGACATCACCCTCCGGCTGCGCGGCGACGACGAGCAGGAGGTCGCCGACCTCGCGTTCGAATGCCGCCGGATCCTTTCGCAGTTCGACGGCGTCCACGACGTGGCCGACGATCACAACGTGGGCCAGCGCGAGCTGCAGATCGAGCTGCAGCCGGGCGCCGCGGCGCTCGGGTTCACGACGGCCGGCGTGGCCCGCCAGGTGCGCGGCGCCGTTTACGGGCTCGAGGCGCACGTCTTCAGCGCGCGGGGCGAGGACATCGACGTGCGCGTCCGCCTCGACCCGCAGACGCGGCGCAGCCTGCACGCCGTCGAGCACTTGTGGATCATGAGCCCCGCGGACGAGATCGTGCCGCTGGCCGAGGTCGCGTCGCTGCGCGACGGTCTGACCTACGCGACGATCAAGCGGATCGACCGGAAGCGCGCGATCACGGTCACCGCCGACTGCGATCCGCAGATCAGTCCCGAGACGATCACCGCGCGGCTTCCGCTCGATGAGCTGCGCCGCAGGTATCCGCGGGTGGAGATCGAGCTGGCGGGCCGCCAGAAGCAGCAGCGCGAGGCGTTCGGGTCGCTGACCTACAGCTTCGGGGCGGCGATGATCATGATCTTCTTCATCCTCGCCTGGCTGTTCGACAGCTACGTTCAGCCGCTGGTCGTGATGGTGATCATTCCCTTCGGCCTGATCGGCGTGACGTGGGGCCACTTTCTCACCGGATTCGACATCAGCTTCCTGAGCATGATCGGCTTCGTCGCGCTCGCCGGGATCGTGGTCAACGACTCCTTGATCCTCGTGGATTTCTACAACCAGCAGCGCGCCAAGGGGATGAGCGTGCGCGAGGCGCTGATGTCCGCCGGGCCGATGCGCCTGCGCGCGATCCTGCTGACGACGATCACGACCGTGCTCGGCCTGACGCCGCTCATGCTCGAGCAGTCGTTCCAGGCGCGCTTTCTCATCCCGATGGCCGTCTCGATCTCGTTCGGCCTCATGGGCGCGACGGTGCTCATCCTGCTGTTCCTGCCGTGCGTGATGCTGATCATGGACGACGTCCGACGCGCGGCCGGGTATGTGTGGCGGGCGTCACTGGGCTCGGAATCCGGATCAACCGAGGTGAACTGAAGTCGCCAGACTTCAGAGGCACGCGCCGATGACATCCGGAGGTCGATGCCTTCTTTCGCGCACCGCGACACCCCCCAACTCCCCTTACGAAGGGGGGCTCACCGGCGAACCGTAGCTGCAACCACAACAGCGCCTCGAATCCGCTAAGATCCCGCGTCCCGCCCGGCCGGGTAGCTCAGTTGGTAGAGCAGCGGCCTTTTAAGCCGTGGGTCCTGGGTTCGAGTCCCAGTCCGGCCAATGCTATAATGCCCGTGCCGAACGCGATTTAGCGTACCTGCCTGCGTCGGGCAGTGCGGCTCACAGAGCTCGGAAAAGTGGTAGTTACCACTTTGAGCATGGAGCCGTACGATGTCCAAGCCCCGCGTTCCTTCCTACCGTCTCCACAAGCCGACTGGCCTGGCTGTCGTTCGCCTCAACGGCAAGGACTTCTATCTAGGCAAACACGGGATCCCAGCGAGCCACGACGAATACAAGCGATTGATCGCAGAGTGGCTTGCTCACGACCGACGAATCGAGGCCGACGGGCACAGCACAGCGTCTGTGTCCCGGTCTGATCTAACGATCAACGAGCTGCTCGTGGCGTATTGGGGGTTTGCGACGTCGTACTACGTCAAGAACGGCAAGCCGACGGGCGAACAGCAGGCGCTCAAATATGCGATGAGGCCCCTTGCTGAGTTGTATGGCCGCACCCGCATCACCGACTTCTCCCCGGTCGCCCTCAAGGCAGTACGGGAGACGATGATCGACGCCGGTCTGGCGAGGACGCTGATCAACGCCCGAATCAAACGCATCCGGCGGGTATTTAAGTGGGGTGTCGAGAACCAACTCGTCGGAGCGACGTTGTTGCAGGGCTTGCAAGCGGTTGCGTCGCTGAAGCGTGGCCGGTGTAACGCAAGAGAAACAGAGCCTGTTAAGCCAGCACCGGACCAGCACGTCGATGCCGTCCTGGGTCATGTGTCCCGCCAGGTACGAGCGATGATTGAACTGCAGCGATTGACTGGCATGCGGCCCTGTGAAGTGACCATGATCCGCTCCGGTGACCTTGAGATCAATGATGGAATCTGGATCTACCGACCGGCCTCACACAAGACAGACCATCATGGACACAAACGAGTCATCTATTTGGGGCCGAAAGCCCAGCAGATCATCAAGCCGTTTCTCAAGGTTGATCTGACGTCGCACCTCTTTAGTCCAAAGGACGCGCGAAATGAGTATCTGCTGAGGCAGAAGGCGAGTCGAAAGACGCCAATGACGCCGAGCCAGGCGCGGCGACGACCGAAGGCCAACCCAAAGAGAGTGCCGAGCGAACGCTACACGACGGGAAGCTACGGCCACGCGATAGCGAAGGCCTGCATGAAACTGGGCATTCCTCGCTGGAGTCCTAACCAACTCCGACACAACGCTGCGACCTTCCTCCGTAAGGAATACGGGATCGACGCCGCACGAGTTATCCTCGGCCACTCATCGGCGGACACCACCGAGATCTACGCCGAACTCGACCACGCGAAGGCCAGAGAGATCATGCGCGAGGTCGGGTAACATCGGCACGGCGGTACCGGCACTCAGTGTCGTGCGGCCCTCGTCAGCCTCGCATCAGGTTGGCGAGGGCTGAACCGCCACGAAGTCCTTATCACCTGTTTTGGCGCTTCCGCACGCGTCGAAGGAAGAGGGGCGATGCTCGATGGATCTACCACCCGATCGTCGAGTTCGCGGGCGAGGTGACCCTGCGCTCGGGAAGGAACGCTGGGCACCTAGGTAACGGACGTTGGCGGCGACCACAGGGCCAATACAGACCATCATCCTTCCAAACTACTCGTTGACCGCTGACGCCTGATCAACGATTCATGGAGGCGGCGATCTCTTCTGGCGCGAGCGCGGTTCTATAGATCTGCACGTCATCGATCGCTCCGCGCATCATTCTGTAGCCCCAAGGCCCCCATCCACCAATGTTGAGGTCGAAA